>VAWR01000080.1 GCA_005885245.1 Actinomycetota bacterium
CACGATCCTCCTATCGTGCCGGCTGGCCCACCCACCCGGCCTGCCCTCTGAGCATGGGCGATATTTGGCGTTTCCGCAACCCTGTATAGAGCCTGATGACAAACCACTACCACCTGCTTCTGCGGTCGGAGGAGACGGGCTTCGCCGCCGGCATGCGGCTCCTGAACTGCGGTCACGCGCACCGCATGAACCGCAAGCACGGCCGCAGCGGCCACCTCTTCCGCAATCACTACTCGTGGCACCCGGTCGAAAACGACGAGCACCTGCTCGAGGCGGTCCGCTACATCCTCCTGAACCCCGTGCGCGCCGGGATCTCCGAGAACCCGGAGGACTGGCGCTGGAGCAGCTACCGCGCGATCGCCGACCTGGACCTCCCGCCGGACTTCCTCGCCCTGACCGACGTGTTGTCGATCTTCGGCACGACTCCAACCACAGCCCGCGCCGCCTTCCTCGACATGTTCAAATGAGGCCATGGCCCTCACCGTGATCAACCCGGCCACGGAGGAAACGATCGCCCGGCTCGACGAGGCGGGCGTCGAGGAGACAGACGAAGCCGTCGGACGCGCCCGGGAGGCCTTTCCCGCCTGGCGAACCGTCACTCCGACCGACCGGGCACGCCTCCTCCGCCGGCTCGCCACGCTCGTCGAGGAGCATGCCGAGGAGCTTGCCCGCATCGAATCGCACAACGTCGGCAAACCGATCAGCGGCGCACGCGCCGAGGTCGCGATGGTCGCGCAGGTCTTCCACTTCTATGCCGGCGCCGTCGACAAGCACCACGGGGAGACGATCCCCGTCGCGGGCGGCGTCGACATGACTTTCCGCGAACCGCTCGGCGTTGTCGGCCTGATCGTCCCCTGGAACTTCCCGCTCAACATCTCGAGCTGGAAGCTCGGGCCGGCCCTCGCTTGCGGGAACACGGTCGTCTTGAAGCCCGCGGAACTGACGCCGCTCTCGGCGCTACGGCTCGCGGAGCTGGTTCTCGAGTCCGGCATCCCGGAGGGAGTCGTGAACGTCGTCGTCGGCCCCGGCCGGGTCGTGGGGCAGCGGCTCGTTGAGCATCCGGACGTCGCGAAGATCGGGTTCACCGGCTCGACCGAGGTCGGCCGGGGCGTCATGCAGGGCGCAGCCGGCACGATCAAACGCGTGACGCTCGAGCTCGGCGGCAAGTCCGCCAACCTGGTCTTCGCCGACGCCGATCTCGAGCGCGCCGCCACGGCCGCCCCGTATGCCGTGTTCGACAACGCCGGGCAGGACTGCTGCGCCCGCTCCCGCATCCTCGTGGAGCGTTCCGCCTATGACCGCTTCGCAGCGCTGTTGATCGAGGCGACACGAAAGGTGCGAGTCGGGAATCCGGAGGACGACGCCACGGAGATGGGCCCGCTGATCTCCGCGCAGCACCGCGAGACCGTCGCCTCGTTCGTCGACGGCGACGCCCTGTTCCGAGGACAAACACCGACCGGTCGCGGGTTCTGGTTTCCGTGCACGATCGTCGAGGCATCGAACGACGATCGCGTCGCCCGAGAGGAAGTCTTCGGACCGGTCGCTGCGCTGATTCCCTTCACGGACGAGGACGAGGCGATCCGGATCGCAAACGACACGCCGTACGGGCTCTCCGGCTCGATCTGGACGGAGAATGGCGGCCGCGCGCTCCGCGTCGCACGCGCACTCGAGACCGGCGTGCTCTCGATCAACTCCAACAGCTCGGTGCGACCCACCACACCCTTCGGCGGCTTCAAGCAATCGGGGTTCGGCCGCGAGCTCGGACTGCACGCGCTCGAGGGCTACTCCGAGGTGAAGAACGTCTTCGTGAGCACGGAGTGATGGGACGCCTCGACGGCAAGGTCGCGGTCATCACCGGCGCCGGAGGAGGAATGGGCCGCGAAGCCGCCCTGCTCTTCTGCGAAGAGGGTGCTCGGGTCTGCGTCGCAGACGTCGACGCCGAGGCAGCAGCGAAGACGGCTGCCGACGCGGGCGACGCCTTCGCGATCACGGTCGACGTCGCCGAGCCAGAGAGCGTCCGCGAGATGTACGAGCAGACTGCTGCCCGCTACGGAGGCATCGACGTCCTCTACAACAACGCCGGCATCTCGCCCGCGGACGACGACTCCATCCTCGTCACGGAACCTGATGCCTGGCAGCGCGTGCAGGACGTCAACACGAAGGGCGTCTATCTCTGCTGTAAGCACGGCATCCCGCACCTGCAGCGCCGCGGCGGCGGGTCGATCATCAACGTGGCGTCGTTCGTCGCGCTCGTCGGCGCGGCGACGTCCCAGATCTCGTACACGGCGTCGAAAGGCGCCGTCCTCTCCCTCAGCCGGGAGCTCGCAGTGCAGTTCGCCCGGGAGGGGATTCGCGTCAACGCCCTCTGCCCCGGCCCCGTCGAGACGCCTCTCCTCCTGCGCATCTTCGGCGACGACCCGGCAGCCTACGAGCGCCGGCGCATCCACCTACCGATGGGCAGGCTTGCGAAGCCTCGCGAGATCGTCAACGCGGCGCTCTTCCTCGCGAGCGACGAATCCTCCTACGTCAACGGCACCACGTTCCTCGTCGACGGCGGCCTCACGGCCGCGTACGTCACACCCGAATAGCGGTCAGTGGTTCCGGAAGTCGACGATCAGCCGCGCCGGCGAGGTTGCAGTCGTCACCCGGAAGTCGACCTTGTCCGAGAGGCCGATCGCCCAGCTCAGCACTGCCTCGAAGTCACCCGAGCGAACGAGTTGCTGCACCACCGACGTGCCTGCACTCGAGCCGTCGATCCGCTTCGGCCCCTTGTAGATCAGCACGCCCTCGGCGGTGTTCAGGTCGAAGCCCGAGGCCGGCTCCATCCGCACGACCACGACCGCATTTCCGGCCACGCTCACCGGGTTCCCCGAGCCGTCCTCTTTCAGCGGTGGCTGGACATAAGACACCCCGTAGCCCGGCAGCTGATTCTTGAACTGGAAGACGACCCGGTCGTAGCCCTCGTGGCGACCGAGCGCGATCCGTTCCAGGAGCGCAGTCTCCTGCCCAGTCGCCGCGCCCTGGACCGTCGTCGTGCCGGCTCCCTCGAGCGGATCGATCCCATCCGCGGTCGTGGTGGTGCCGGTCGCCGTCGACGAGGAGAGCGACTGGCCGCCCGATGGAGCCGCCGACTTGTCAGAGCCACCGCAGCCTGCGGCCGCGACGAGAGTCGCCGAAACAAGCGCAGCGATAGCGAGGCTCCTCATGCGCGGAGCGTACTTTCGGGCTGTTAAGAAACATCGCTCTCGATGCAGCACTGGCTTCTCGTTCGCGGAACCAGGGACCGCCTCCTCCCCGAATGCGTGGATCCGACCGCGCTTCGCAGTCACGCGTCCACGCGGCGGCCGAGCCTGCAAAGAGGAGATCTCGCAATCTGCTATGCGTCGGGGTGGCAGACGATCTTCGCGGTCGTCGAGATCGTCGGCGAGCCCGAGAACGATCCAAACCGCGAACGGTGGCAGTGGCGCGTTTCGATCCGGCCGCTCCTCGTCGTCGAGGACCTCTCCGAGGCTCCGCCTGTCGAGGCTGCGGGAGTCTTCCCGCGCAGCCTTGGACGCCACTCGTACGTCCGGTTGACCGAGGAACAGTTCGGCGCAGGCTTGGAGGCGCTGACGGCGGCCGCTCTCATCTGACTCTCATCGATTGCAGCCAAACTAGGGTGGATGCGAGTCTTGATCGTCGAGGACGAGCTGAAGATGGCGAGCCTGCTCCGCCGAGGCCTCGTCGAGGAGGGCCACGCCGCGGACGTTGCCGGGACGGGCGAGGACGCAGTCTGGATGGCTCAGGCGCACCCGTACGAGGCGATCGTCCTGGACGTGATGCTGCCCGGCCTGACCGGCTTCGAGACCTGCCGGCAGCTCCGCGACGCGGGCATCTGGGCGCCGGTGCTGATGCTCACGGCGCGCGACGGCGTCGACGACCGCGTCGCCGGACTCGACGTCGGGGCGGATGACTACCTGACGAAGCCCTTCTCGTTCGCAGAGCTGCTCGCGCGCCTGCGCGCGCTGGTCCGTCGCGGCAACGTCGAGCGCCCGACGGAGCTCGTCGTCGGCGACCTGCGCCTCGATCCCGCCTCACGCCGGGCCTGGCGCGGCGAGACGGAGATCCGCCTGTCGCCGAAGGAGTTCGCACTCCTGGAGGCGTTCATGCGTCGCCCGGGACAGGTCCTCACCCGGCTCCAGCTGCTCGAGCACGCCTGGGACTTCGCCTACGAGAATCGCTCCAACGTCGTCGACGTCTACGTGCGCTATCTGAGGGAGAAGGTCGACCGTCCGTTCGGAACGGACTCGATCGAGACCGTGCGCGGCGTCGGCTATCGGCTGCGCCAGAGCGACTGATGTTGGCTCGGCTGCCGATCAGGCTCCGCTTGACGCTCGTCTTCGCGCTTGCAGTGGCCATCGTGCTTGCGGGCGCAGGCTGGCTCGTATACGCGCACGTCGCCTCGGACCTCAAAGCATCGCTCGACCAGCAGCTGCGCTCGCGTGCACAGGACGTCTCGGCGCTGGTGCGCCGTGATGGATCGCTCGCGTCGACGGGCGGCGCTCTGGTCGAACATGGAGAGTCGTTCGCGGAGCTGCTCGCTTCAAACGGCACGGTCCTGGACGCAACCGCTCCGATCGGGCGGGTGGCGTTGCTCACTCCTGCGGAGCTCGCACGCGCACGGACCCACGCGCTGTTCGCCGACCCTCACTCGGTCCCGGGCCTGAACGAGAAGGCACGCATGTTGGCCCTACCGGTCCAGCGCGGTCAGCGCCGGCTCGTGCTGGTGGTCGGCACGACGAAGGAGAACAACGCGGAGACCCTTCGAAGCGTGCTGAACGCCTTTCTGATCGGCGGCCCGCTCGCGCTCGTGCTCTCCTCGCTCGCCGGCTATGCGCTCGCCCGCGCGGCCTTGAGGCCGATCGAAGCGATGCGACGCCGGGCGGCGGACATCTCCGCGTCTTCTCTCGACGACCGCTTGCCCGTCCCTCAGACGCAGGACGAGGTCTCGCGCCTGGGGGAGACGCTCAACGAGATGCTCACGCGGATCGCCGAGGGCCTCGCGCGCGAGCGACGATTCGTGGCGGACGCGAGCCACGAGCTGCGCACACCGCTCGCCCTCTTGAAGACCGAACTCGAGCTCGCAGTGCGCAGGGCGCGCTCACGCGAAGAGCTCGAGGCCGCGATCCGCGCGGCCGCTCAGGACACGGAGCGGCTCTCGCGGATCGCGGACGACCTCCTGCTGCTCGCGCGTGCCGAGCAGGGACGCGTCCCACTCCGGCGGGAGCCCGTCGACGTGTCAGACGTGTTCGAGGCCGTGGCGGAGCGCTTCAAGCCGCGAGCCGAGCTCGAGGGCCGCTCGGTCTCGGTCGATCCGGGCGATCCCCTCGTCGTCAGCGCCGACCGGTTGTTGCTCGAGCAGGCCCTGGGCAACATGGTCGACAACGCCTTCCATCACGGCGGAGGCGAGGTCACGCTCAGTGCGGAGCGACGGAACGGTTCCGCGGAGCTTCACGTCCTCGACCGAGGGAACGGCTTCCCGGCCGGCTTTCTGCACCAGGCCTTCGAGCCGTTCAGCCGCGCGCAGAAAGCCGACGGGGACGGCAGCGGACTCGGCCTAGCGATCGTCCAGACGATCGCCGACGCGCACGAGGCTACGGTGCACGCCGCCAACACGGAGCGCGGCGGCGCGGACGTCTGGATCACGCTCGCACTGGACGGCTCCGTCTACGTACCGTAGCGTCGGCCGACGTGCGCAGAAACCTCGAAGTCGCCGAGCTGGGGGATCTGCTCGACCGGCCTCTGCTCGCAGTCCTCGCGACGTACAGACGGGATGGCAGCGTGCTGCTCTCTCCGGTCTGGCACGAGTGGCGTGACGGCGGGTTCGACGTCGTGACAGGCTCGCGAGACGTGAAGGCGAAGCACCTCCGGCGCGACCCGCGGGCAGCCGTCGTCGTCTGCGAGCACGTGCCCCCGTATCGGGGCGTCGAACTCCGCGCGTTAGCGAGGTTGGTCAGTGACGACGTTGCCCAGACGACCGAACGAATTGCGACGCGCTATCTCGGTAGCCAGGACGGAGCGAACTATGCGGCAAGTGCCGGCGACGATCTGCTCATCCGCCTCGAGCCCGGCGCGCTCCGCACCTGGGACTTCGCCGACGAGTTCGAGGTCGCGTAGCGCGCGGCGACGCACCCCAGGATCCGCCACACCAAGAACGTGCAGCTGAAGCACGACCAGAAGAAAGAACGCGAGCAGTCACCGTACGCCGGGTAGACGCCGGCGCCGTCCGCCCTAACGTCGGCCGCTTCGGTTGGCCGAGCTCGCCGCCCGGCGCGAACAGATGTAGCGCGCCGTGGAAGCAGGATCGCGCGGAAGGTCCTGCGCCTCCACCAGCCACTTGATGTCGTCGATCAACACCGTCTGACCAACCGTTAGCGGCTGATCGGTGGTGCGAACGTCCTCGCGTCCCTGGAACCAGAGCACGAGCTCATACGTTGCCATCCCGTCCAGCCTCAGTCGGCTTCGGGTACGTCCTGGTCCAGCGACGGCTCTTCGGGAGCTTCGGGAGCTTCGGCACGCGCGGCCTTGGCCGCGGCCTTCTTCTCGAGCTTGAGCTCGCGCTTTTCCTTGACCTTTCGCTCACGCGTGAGCTTGGCCATCGTGGTCTGCCGCTTTGAACTCATCCACACTTCCTCTCTCTGGGTATACCGCGACTTTTGCTCGCTCGGCGCTACCGACTCTAGCTGGAGTGCAAGACGAGCGGTTTCAGCCGTGGGACTCGGGCCCGCTCATGATCTCGTACACGTTGCCGTCAGGGCCACGGAAATGCGACCAGACATTGCCGTCCGAGGCGGTTTCGGCTCGACCGAGGAATTCGATCCCGGCCGCTTCCATCTCTGCCTGGGCGGCCGGCACGTCGGCGACGCGGAAGCCGACTACGGGTCCGGTGGTGAAGAACTGATGATGCTCGTCGTCGGCGCCGAATACTTCGATCGTGTCGCCGTTCGGGAGTCGGAAGACGGCGAAGCCGTCCTCCTCCACATGCGGCGTGAGCTGGAAGACGTCCTTGAGGAACGCGACCATCGAGTGGTACTCCGACGTCCGCGTGCCAACCCAGCCGAGACCGGTGATCTTCATGGCCCGATCCTACGACTCGACGCGTCGTCAGTGCACAATTCGGGCCCGCCCTTTCTAGGCACGAGCCGGACTCCTGCGGCCCTGTCGTTCGGGCTCTAGTCGCGTCGTGCCACGTCTGGGGTCTGTCCCCGGCCACGGCCCGCAGGGCCGTGGCCAAAGTCTCCCGTCTGGACATGGACTCTGTGCCGAGTGTGTGACTTTTCCTCCACAACTGACTCGCTCGGACCTGATCGGAGCTCGTCTGGGCATGTCTCAAGTTGCTTAACGGCGGTCTGGATAGAGTCGCGCCACCTCCTCTCCACGCTCGCCGAACTCACAGAGTCCAGCTCTCCGACACACACGAGCGTCGGGCATTCGATACCGGCGAGCTGGTCAAGGACGTCGAACCGCGCGCATCAGCTCGACGTGGCTCGGCACGATCCCGTGACGCAGAGGCTGGTGGAGAGCCATGTGTCGCTTTCGCGCGAGGGTAATACGCCTGAATCCGATCGTGATGCGCTACGCGTGGCCGAGCGAACTCGACCTGATGGCTCGAATCGCCGGTCTGCGCCTGAAGGAACGCTGGGACGGCTGGGAGCGACAGCCTTTCACCTCGACCGTAACTGCGTGTCCGTCTACGGACGCTGACGCCAATCCGCGGAAGCTGAGCTCGAAGGACTCAAGTGCAGGGTGGGAAGAAAGCCCGCGGAGATTCAACCTCGAGCCCAAAGCGGCCGGATCGGGCCCCGCATCG
>VAWR01000023.1:0-538 GCA_005885245.1 Actinomycetota bacterium
TTGCCTCCTCGCAGCGGCCGCTTCGGTAGAGGCCCCAAGCCAGGGCGTCTTCCGCGTAGATGCTCGGCGCGGCCTAGTATGCCGCGCGTGCGCGCGCGAGGGCGTTGGCGACGTTCCGGTCGTGGTCGAGGTCGAAGACGGCGGTCTGGAGCTCGGTGCGGACGCCGTTCGCGGCGAAGAGCTTCTCGATCGCGTCCACGAGCGCGTACTCGCGACGTGCCGCAGCTTCGTGTCCGGAGAGGTGGAGGATGTCGCCGAGCCAGATCACGTAGGCCGGGATCGGGAGCACGTTGACTGCTCCACGAAGGCGCGCGATCGCCTCGCGATAGTCACCGCCGGACGCCTCGACGCGTGCGAGACCGGCCTCGGCGTGCACGTAGCCGGGGAAGCGACGGAGTGCCCGCCGGTAGGCCTTCGCGGCTGTTCCGAGCCGGCCCATGTTGAAGTTGACGTTGCCGATCTGCGTCATGGTCCAGGCGATCTGCTCCGGTATGGTCGCGTCGGCCTCGAGCGCGAGCTGGTCGGCGGCAGCGGCCGC
>VAWR01000023.1:622-7885 GCA_005885245.1 Actinomycetota bacterium
ATGCCTGCTTGTAGCGCCCGATGTTGAGGAGCGCGTCGCCGAGCGCACCGTAGGCGGAGCCGTTCTCGGGATCGAGGCGAAGCGACTGCCTCGCGAGGCGGAGTCCCTCCCTGAACCTGTGACGGGTGTTGGCGAGCGACGCCTCGCCCTGGACGATCAGGGATAGCGACCCGCCGGCGGCGGAGGCGTGGCGGAGCGCCGTGTCCGAGAGCCGGTAGTACGCCGGATCGCCGGTCTCCCGGGCGCGTTGCTGGTACGCGAGCGCGAGCACCGCAAGCGCGTCGCCGTCATGCGGCATCCGCGTAACGCGCTGCTCGAGCCGCTGGACGACACCGGCGGTGCGGCCGGTCGAGAATCCCGCAAATAGCCGGCCGAGCTCAACCTGCTCGGGTGAGACGCCGGCGTTGGCCGCGAGCACGGCGAGCGGATTCGGGTGCGGGGTCCTCGAGAGGACGCCGCCGAAGAGCAGCACCACTGCAGCGATTCCTGCGCCGAGCGCCCAGATCACGAGTCTCCGTTTGCCCATCCACGGTGCGTTCGCACGACACGTCGAAACGGTTCGGTGAACCGAATCGGCGAGCGCCGCGAATCAGGCGCGCTTCAACGAAAGGTCGTACGAACCAAGGGAAGGGAGGACGTATGAGGGCAACCATGTTGGTGAACCGGAGGATGCTCATGATCGCGGCGTTTGCAGTCGCGGCGGGAGCGCTCGCATTCACCGCATTGATCGTTCGGGAGGGAGGGCCGCCCGCCGCAAGGGCGGCGGATCACCTCGACGCGCCGGGACTGATGCCACCGGGCGGAAGCGTGCAGTCGGACATCACCGACCTGTACGCGTTCCAGCCGTCGAATCCCGCGGACACCGTGCTCGTCCTGAACGTGAACACCGGGACGGCCGGGAGCAACTTCACGTTCGGCCGAGGCATTCCGGGAGTCGGCAACACGAGAGGAGTTCTCTACAACTTCAACATCGACAACAACGGCGACGCCGTCACGGACGTGAACCTCCGCGTTCGCTTCGGCCAGCCGGCCGCCGACGGCTCCCAGCAGTTCGAGCTGCGGAGGAACGGCAAGCTCCTGATCTCAATGGACCAGGGCCTCTCGACCGCGTTCGGCGCAGCGCCGAACGTCGTCACGGTCGGCGACGTCAAGGCGTTCGCAGGCCGCCGGGACGATCCGTTCTTCTTCGACCTCGCGGCGTTCCTAGGCCTGAACGGACGCTCGTTCTGCGACGGTCAGCAGACCGACTTCTTCGCAGGCAGGAACGTCTCCTCGATCGTGCTCGAGCTGCCGAACAGAGTGCTGACGGCAGACTCGGCGCACCCGAAGATCGGCGTCTGGGCGTCGACGAATGCCGGCGGCACCCAGATCGACCGGATGGGCCGGCCGGCGATCAACACCGTATTCAATCACGGTGACGACAAGAACCGGTTCAACGCGGGCGATCCCGTGAACGACCGGCGGGACTTCGGCGCCAGCTTCGTGAGTACGCTCACGGCGCTCGGAGCCGCCGATCCGAACGGCCTCGCGCAGGTCCTGCTTCCGGACATCCTCACGTACGACACGTCGAGCTCGGCCGGCTTCCTCAACGGCCGCCAGCTCTCGAACGACGTGATCGATGCGGAGCTCAACCTGATCACGAACGGGAAGATCACCGGGGACTGCGTCGCGAACGACAGCACGTTCGCGGACACGTTCCCGTATCTCGGGAGCCCGAACTAGCAGGGAAACGGAGGGGCGGCGCGAGCCGCCCCTCCGTCCCCAAACCGGACCGCGCGCTGGCGAATCACGCACGACGGAGCGGGTCACTCCGGAGGCCAGACGTCCGTTTCCCGGCTCGTCACCGCAATGAACCTCTGCACGCGCATGGTGCGAACAAAGCCCTCCGTCGAGCGGCGGCGCAGGCGCGCAAGTCGTGTGTTCGGGTTGGACTCTGCGTGCGCGCTGGCGCCCTATCGGGCGACGTCGCGTTGGCGCAGCTGCTCGACCCATTTCGGGTGGTGGCGAAGCGCCCAGTCTTCGCGTACCCAGCCGCGGGTGATCGCACTGAGCGAGTGTCGAGTGCTGGGATGGATCAAGGAGAGGTAGAGGTGTCCGAGCAAGAGGAAGAAGGAGATGTACATCAGCCAGTCGTGCACGATCAGCGCGTTTTGGAGCCGGAAGGCGTGGTTGCGCTCGCCGTACCAGAGGAAGAAGCCGGTGACGGCGAAGAGAACGGCGAGCGCGGCGGTGACGATCGCGTTGATCTTCTGACCGGCGTTGAAGCGGCCTTGTGGTGCGCGCCGACGTTTGAGCCAGGCGAGGTCGTCAGCGTCGAAGCTGTCGATTTCGCGCGCGGTTGCGAGCAGGCGGCGGCGGTCTCCGGCGAGCAGGACGAGCGCGAGCGCGGCGAGCCAGGCGAGTGCTGTGTACACGTGGATGTCCTTGAGGAGCGGCCGCCTGCCGATCAGTTCCGCGAGGCTGGGCAGGTAGAGGCAGAGCCCGGAGGCGAGCAGGACGAGGAATGCGCTCGCGTGGACCCAGTGCAGCGCTCGCTCGGTGCGCGAGAAGCGGGAAAGGCGTCGCACGCTAGGAGTGGTAGCCATTCGAGCGCCCGACCCAGGCGTCTTGGTCGTAGCCGTTCTGCTCCCAGTAGCCCTCCGGCTGGCGTTCGACGAGCTCCATCCGCGTCAACCACTTGACACCCTTGTAGCCGTACATCTCCGGCAACACGACGCGCGCCGGCGCCCCGTGCGGCCGAGACAGCGGCTCGCCCCCCAGCTCATAGGCGAGCATCGCATCCGGGAAGCGCAGCTGGTCGAGCGTGAGCGAGTCCTCGTAGGGGTGCTCCGCAGAGACGAAACGCACGGCGGTTGCGGAGGGCAGCGGCTGCACCAAGTCGAACAGCTGCTGGAAGCGGACGCCGGCCCAGTGCACGTTGTTCACCGTCCAGCCTGTGACGCAATGGAAGGTCGAGATCTGTTCCGCTTTCGGCAGCGCTCTGAGCTCGTCGTAGCTGAGCGAGTGAGGATGCTTGACGAGGCCGTCGATTTCGAGCCGCCAGCTCGACGGATCGAAGAGGGGCATCGTTCCCGAGATCGTGTAGATCCGCCAGCCTCCGACGGGCAACAGGTCGCCGAGCAGCTGGCTGCCGGCGGAAGTCAGTGGTGAGAGCAGTCGTGACGCCGGGCCGGCCCAGGCAAGTGACGAAAGACCGCCGGCCACGAGCAGCAGAAAGCCGCGGCGGCCGTAGTGCCGTTGATCGGCTTGCATCAGTCCGCGGCTGCCGCCACCGTCAGCGAGTTGGTTCGGGCGACCGGGAGCGTGAAGGCCACGCGAGCGCCACCATCGGGACGGTTCTCGGCCCAGATCAGGCCGCCTTGGGCCTCGACCAAGCCTTGCGCGATCGCAAGACCCAGTCCCGACCCGTCGGCGCTGCGTGAAGGATCGGCACGCCAGAAGCGCTCGAACATCCGCTGCGCCGTCGTCCCGGTGAGACCCGTGCCGCTGTCTTCGACCGAAACGGTGACCGCATTCGCTTGCGTGGTGAGGACGACCGCGACGGCGCCGTCAGTGGGGGTGTGGCGGAGCGCGTTGGTGAGGAGATTGTGGAGGATGCGCTCGACCTTCTCCGGCGCGCAGCGAACCGTCGGCAGCCCGTGTGGTCGACGTGTCTCGAGTCGGACGCGTTTCGCGCGTGCGTCAGCTTCGAAGCTCCGGACGCAAGAGTCGACGACACTGTCGAGTGGGATCTCGTGGAGTTCGAGCGTGAGCGCGCCCGCGTCGATGCGCGTCAACTCGAAGAGATCGTCGACGAGAGTAGTCAGGATTCGCACTTGATCGCGCATGGCCGGCAGGTACTCGTCGGGTTGGGCGAGGCCGTCCTCGAGCGCCTCGAGCATCGCTTGCACCGATGACAACGGCGTACGTAGATCGTGGCTTGCCCAGGCGACGAGCTGGCGGCGGGCCTCGAATAAGCGTTCGACCGAGTCAGCCATTCTGTTGAACGCCACGCCGAGCTCCGCCAGCTCGTGCGGGCCCTTGTCGGCCGCGCGGGCCGTGAGATCGCCGCCGGCCAACTCGCCCGAGACACCGCGGAGCCGCTCGAGGGGGCCGACGATCCAGCGTGCAAGCAAGAGAGCCCCCGCGACAGCCGAAACGGCTGCTGCGGACGAGACTGCGAGAATCTTCGCGTCGTCGTGCATGTGGAACATGACCCAGCCCGAGGTCAGAACAGCGGCGAGCGGCAGGACGACTGCGAGCAGGGCCAGGCCGGTGAGTTGCAACCTGACCGTCGGCAGCAAGCGCAGACAAAACGCGGCGCCGACGCCGACGATCAGCGTCACGGCCGCGAGGATGAGAGCGACCTCGATCATGGTCTGAATCGGTAGCCGACGCCCCAGACCGTTTCCAGGTGAAGCGGTCGGGCGGGATCGTCTTCGATCTTTTCGCGCAGGCGACGGATGTGGACGGTCACCGTGCCGGTGTCGAGCGCGCTGCGGTATCCCCAGACGCGATCCATGAGGTCATGGCGTGTGAACACGCGCCGCGGATGAGCCGCGAGGAACAATAGAAGGTCAAACTCCTTGAGCGTCAGCTTGAGCAACCCGCCGCCCTTGCGCACCTCACGCGTCACCGCGTTGATCTCGACGTCGCCGAACTCGAGCCCGCGCACGCTCTCGAGTGATGGGCGGGCCGCTCGGCGAAGCAAGTTGCGCACACGGACCGCGAGCTCGCGCGGCGAGAACGGCTTCGTCAAATAATCGTCCGCGCCTAACTCGAGGCCAACGATCCGGTCTGTTTCCTCGCCGCGTGCCGTCAGCATCACGATCGGCAGATCCGACCGGGCCCGTATCCAGCGGCACAGTTCGAACCCATCGATCCCGGGCAGCATCACGTCGAGCACGACCAGTGAAGGCGGTTGGCGCTCGAGCAGACGCTGCGCTTCGTCGCCGCTGGCGGCCTGGACAGTGTGAAAGCCGTCGCGCTCGAGGTAGCGCACGACCACGTCGCGAACGATTGGCTCGTCGTCGACCACAAGAATCGTCGACACTGCTTGATCTTCGGCGGAAAAAGATTGCACGCGTCTTAAATCGTGTGACCGTCGGGGGTCGGCGGGCTCACGGCAGCGCAATCGAGAAGGCCCTCATTGGAGCCAGGTTATCCACTGAGACGACGCGTACCCCACCGCGCATTCGTCAGCTGAAGCAGAGCCGGGCCTTGGCCTGACCATTTCACGAACTGTTAAGCAAAGCGCAAGGAGCACACAACCTCCTGTCGCGAGCATGCGCCGGGCACCAAAGGCAGTTCCGAACAGGAAGGAGAGACACATGCAAGTGCGCACTCGTATCGCCGCAAGGATCAGTCTTCTCGCTATCGCCGTGGCAGCAGCCGCGGTGGTGTCGGGAAGCGCTTCGGCCGGACCCGATGTCGTCGGACATCTCTACGTGAACGACAACACCGCCGGAACGAACACGATTGCGGCCTTCGACCGGCACGCTGACGGCACACTGACACCATTGCACGGATCGCCATTTGTGGCGGGCGGTGCCGGAACGGGAACCGGCATCGGCTCGCAGGGTGCGCTGCAGGTCAGCACCGACGGCAAATACCTGCTCGCCGTCGACGCCGGCAGCGATCAAATCTCGGTCTTGCGCATCGACTCCGACGGCGAGCTGAGGCCGGTCGGGGGCGGCCCGGTTTCCTCCGCCGGCAGCGAGCCGGTCAGCATCGCCATCCACGGAAACCTGGTCTATGTCGCCAACAACGGCGACGGTGGCAACTACGCCGGCTTCACGCTCAACCCCGGCGGCCACCTGCGACCGCTCGCGGGCTCGACCGTTCCCCTGCCCGCCGGATCCTCGCCCGGCGACGTACTGTTCAACGGCGACGGAAGCAGACTCGTCGGGACACGAGTCGGCACCTCGCTGATCGACAGCTTCACCGTCGGCCCCGATGGTCGGCTGACGGCGGCGCCGGGTTCGCCGTTTCCTGCCCAGGGTCCCGGTCCATTCGGGAGCGAGTTCCGACCGACAAACGGGACGCAGCTGTTCGTTTCCAACGCGCACGGCGGCGCCGGCAACGGGACGGTCTCGGCCTTCAGCGACGGAAGCGACGGCGAACTGACATCGATCGGCTCGTCGCCCTTCCCCGATTTCCAGACCGCACCATGCTGGGTCGAGATCAGCCATGACGGGCAGTTCCTGTTCACGGTCAACACGGCCAGTAACACCGTTTCCCGCTACACAATTGCCGCCGACGGCTCCCTCAGCCTGCTCGGCAGCACCTCCCTCGGGTCGTCGAGTGTGGGGGCGGAGGACGCTCGGCTCGGCCCCAACGGCCAGACGCTCTGGGTGGTCGACACGGGCGCGCGCGCGATCAGCGCCTTCGCGGTCGACGCAGGAAACCTGACCCAACTGCCCTCGTCGCCGACACCACTCCCCCCAGGCTCGGCGCCGTTCGGCATCGTGGTCACCTAGCTGGTCGAAACAACATCCTCGCACCAGGAAGCGGGCGCTCCGAGCGCCCGCTTCCGCCAAACCAAGAACGGACGCACCCAGTCCGCCTCGGCGGTACAAGGAGAAGCGGCCGTTCGAGTCGTCGGAGCAGATCGAGGCGGTCGCGGAGCCCGATCTGCAACCGGTCGCAACCGACGACAACGGTTTTTCGCTTGTCTTTGCGGCTCTGACGCCGATCCGAATTTGACACTGATTGCCACCGGTTGCAACCACGGGTCAGCGAGTGCTTATCCTCCTGGCCATGGCTGAGGTCGTTCTCTTCCACCACGCGCTCGGGCTCACCGACCCCGTCCGCCGTTTCGCCGCCGCGTTGCGCGACGCCGGCCACACCGTGCACACGCCCGACCTCTACGACGGCCGGATGTTCGACACGATCGAGGACGGTATGGCCCATTCCGAGGAGATCGGCGGGCCGATGGCGATCGTCGATCGTGCCCGCATCGCCGTCGAGTCGCTGCCGAGTGAGCTCGTGTACGTCGGCTTCTCCCTGGGCGTGCTGCCGGCGCAGTCGCTCGCCCAGACGCGGCCGGACGCGCGCGGCGCGGTGCTCTGCTACTCCGCCCTGCCGCTCGGCCAGTGGGGCGACAACTGGCCGGCGACGTGGCCGGAAGGCGCGCGGCTGCAGCTGCACATCCTCGACGGCGACGAGGACTTCGAGATCGCGCAGGGGCTCGCCGCGACGGTGCCGGGAGCGGAGCTCTTCGTCTATCCCGGCACCGAGCACTATTTCGCCGAGCACGACGACCAGGCGGCTGCGCTGCTCACG
>VAWR01000024.1 GCA_005885245.1 Actinomycetota bacterium
AGATAGCCGAGGTCGAGATCTCGCAGCCGCCATCCGAGCATCGTCGTGTCGAGCGTCACCACAATCGCCTCGCAACCGGCGCGTTCCGCACGCGAGACAAAGCTGCGAACGAGTTCGTCCGACGTGCTCATGTACAGCTGGAACCAGCGGGCCGCGTTTTCCATCGCCGCCGCACAATCCTCGAGCGCCTTCGACGCCTGGCTGGAGAAGATCATCGGCACGCCTTCGGCCGCAGCAGCCCTCGCGACCGCAAGATCGCCTTCGTGATGCGCCATCTCGAGCACACCGATCGGAGCGACCAGCAGGGGAGCCGGCAGAGTGCGGCCGAAGAGCTCGACCTCGAGCCTCCGTGTGGCGGGCCCACGGAGCATGCGCGGCACGATCCGCACGCGCTCGAACGCGGCTCGGTTCGCGGTCATGGTCGTCTCGAGACCGGCACCACCGGCGATATAGGCGAATCCCTCCTTGCTCATCGAGCGCCGGGCGGCGCGTTCGAGCGCGGCGGCATTCTGGGGCACGCGCGGCTTTCGGCCGCGCACGCCCGCGAGGTAGATGTCAGCCTGGCGTTGCCGGCCGTATCCGATCGCGGCCACGACGGCGACTCTAGGCGGGCGGTTGGTGGAAGTCGAGGGCGGGCCGCTTACCCTTCTCGTATGGAGAGATCCGCACTCGTCGTACTCGGGAGCAGCCGCCGCCACCGAAGCGGCGCGTACCGCATCAGCGCCGCCTGCCGACGGGTCGTCGCACACGCCGCGCGCCTTGCCGAGCGGCTCGAGCCGCAGCTCGTCGTGTTCAGCGGCTGGGCGCCTGACGGCGGCAGCTCCGAAGCAGAGCAGATGCGAGCGCTCTGGCGCCATCCGGATGGTGAACTCATCCTCGAAGAGACCGCGTCGACGACGGCCGAGAACGCGGCGCGGACGCTTCCGCTCGTGCGGGACCGGGACATCGAACGGGTGGTCGTGGTCTGCACCCCCTTGCACCGCTACCGCGCGCGCTGGTTCTTCCGGCACCTCTACGGAGCTCACGGAATCGACACCACCTTCGAAGCCCCGCGCGTGCTGCCGACGCCGTCGAGCTTCATGTGGGAGCTCGGTGCGATGACGGTGCGCTCACGCCAGCTGCGCGCTGCGGAAGAGGAACTGAAAGGGTGGACGGACAGCCGTGAGTGACACGGTGGTCTTCATCCCGGCCTGGAACGAGGAGGAGAACCTCCCCGCCGTGCTCGAGGATCTCGGACACGAGTTGCCGGACGCGGACGTGCTCGTGGTTGACGACGGTTCGACGGACGGAACCGCGGACGCTGCCCGCCGACACGGAGCAGATGTGCTGTCACTCGGCGCGAACCGCGGGTTGCCGATCGGAATCGCCTCCGGCTACCGCTGGGCGCTCGAGCATGGCTACGCGTACTGCGGTCGGGTCGACGCCGACGGCCAGCACCCGGCATCGGAGCTCGCGCGACTGTTGGCACGCGTGCGAGAGGGCGCCTGCGACGTCGCGGTCGGCTCGCGTTTCGTCTCGGGCGAGGGCTACGAGCCGTACCGCTACGTGCCGAGCCCCACGCGCCGCCTGGGCACCGCACTGCTCCGGCGCGGAATGAAGATCGCACTACGTCGCCCGTTCGCCGACGCGACGAGCGGCCTCTACGCCGTCAACGCCGCCGCCCTGCCGCTGCTCGCCGAGCCGTTCCGGACGGAAGCACCGGAAGTCGAAGCGCTCCTGCGGCTCGCCGACGCAGGCCTGCGTGTCGACGAGGTCGCCGTGAGGATGGAAGCGCGCGCCGGCGGCGACTCGAAGCTGCGTGGACGGAAGGCGGTCAAGGTGACCGTCACCGTGATCGGCACACTCGTCGCCGCCCGCCTCCTCTGGACGCGCCGGTCAGACTGACGCCTACTCTGTAAGACAGCTCGTCACTAGCCCTAGTGTGCTGCGCGCAAAGCGGCCAGCAGCTCCTGGTGACGCCGCTCTTCGTCCGGCAGGCCTTCTTCCGCCGGCGAGCGAAAGCGCTGAAGCAGCATGTTCACGGGCTTGACGATGAAGAAGAACACCGCCGCAGCGATCGCGACGAACTTGATCGCATTCGTGATGAAAGCGCCGTAGCGGAAGCGCGCATCGTTGATGGTGAACGTCAGGTTGCTGAAGTCTGGTTTCCCGATGATCATCGCGATGACCGGCATGATCAGATCGTTGACCAGCGAGTTGACCACTGCGGCGAACGCCAGGCCCATGACGAATGCGACGGCCAACTCGAGAATGTTCCCTCGCAACAGGAAGTCGCGAAACTCCTTGAGCATCGTCCTCTCCCTCCTTCGACAGCTTCGACAGGTCGAGAGACCCTACGCCCGTCCTCGAGGCGTCGACAAGTCGACCGCCCTAGCGCGAAGCGATGTGCTTGGCGATGTGTCGGGCGTCTCTCCTCACCCCGCCGACGTTCTCAGAGGTGAACGAGTAGAGGAAGTCCAGGCCGAGGAAGTAGAGACCAGGTTCGGATGCGACGCCGCGTTCGTGCAGCGGTTCGCTGCCTTCGCCGAAGACGGGCACGTCGATCCAGGTGAAGTCCTGCCGAAAGCCGGTGCACCAGATGACGTTGGCGACGTCCATGATGCGCCCGTCCTCCAGAACGGGCTGACCGTCGCGAACGGCGATGGTCTTCGGCACTCGCTCGACGCCGGCGGCGTGAAGATCCTCGGACTTCACCCTGATCAGCGGCGCTCCCCCGGAGAGGACCTGCGGTCGGACCTTCCTGCCGATCGGCGTCCTGACCGTGAGGACGTGCGAGGCGATGAACCAGAGCACCGGCAGGACGAAACGCGCCTTACGCGTCTCGATTCGAATCGGCACCTGCCCTTTGTCCCGTCCCGAAAGCCACGTGCGGTGGGTGCGCGAGACCTCCATACCGATGTCCGCGCCGGAGTTCCCGGCACCGACCAGCAGCACGCCGCCCGGCCGGAGCTGGGACGGATCGCGATAGGCGCTGGAGTGCATCTGCACGATGCCCGGGTCGAGCTCGGAGGCGAACTCCGGCACCGCGGGGGTCCCGTAGAAACCGGTCGCGATCACGACTCTGTCTGCCTCGAAGCGCCGCTCCCCGCATTGCACGACGTACCGCCCTCCATCCTTGCCGAGGCGGTCCACCGTCATCCCTGTTCGCACGGGAAGCTCGAACCGGACGGCATAGGCCTCCAGGTATTCGGCCGTCTCGCGCGCAGTCGGGTACGACCAACCCGGGGCCGGAAACGGCCAGCCGGGCAGGCCGTCATACCGCGCCGGCGTGAAGAGGCGAAGCGAGGCCCAGGTGCGAGTCCGCCAGGAGCCGCCGATCTGCTCATTGGCGTCCAGGATCACGAACGGCCGGCCCTGTTTCTTCAGGTAGTAGCCGACCGAGAGACCCGCCTGACCTCCGCCGATCACGATCGTGTCGAAGTGCTCGATGCCCCCGCGCGCTTCGTGTCGCACGTCTCGCGCTCTCTCCTGCGTCGCCATGACCGCTCCTCCCTCGTCGAATGACCTTGACGACGACGGTAGGGAGCAACGGATCGGCGCGCATCGCACGGATCCACCAACTTGGCGCTGGGCGGCATGGTCATTTCTGACCATGCGCTGCGCTCAGACGAGGTCGTGTTCGAACGCGAATGCGCCGGCGGCCGTCCGAGACGCCACGCCGAGCTTCGTGAAGATGTTCTGCAGGTGTCGAGCGACCGTGTGCTCGCTGATCACCAGAGCAGACGCGATCTCACGGTTGCTCTTTCCTTTCGCCACCAGCCGCAACACCTCGAGCTCGCGGGACGTCAACCCGTGGGCCTCGACGGAGTCGCCGCCGCCCGTGAGCGCATCCACCGAAGCCACCGACGGCGCAGCGCCGAGCTGCTGGAAGGCCGCGCGCGCAGCGTCGAGCTCGAGCTCGAATCCGTCCTCGTCGCCCACCAGCCGGCGCGCCCGGCCGAGAAGCACACGCGCGACCGCGAGCTCGTACGGAGCCCCGAGCTCCTGCCAGGCCCGGCACGCCTCACGCAGGCTGACCAGCGCGGAGACGGCATCCCCGGCTGCAAGCTCGAGCGCTCCGCGAGCCTGGGCGCCGACGGCTCGGAGCAGGTCGGTGCCGTATCGGGTCGAAATCTCAGCGAGCTCGGCGGACGCCGCTCGCGCCGCTTCGACATCCGCGGCCACGAGCAGGATCTCGACAGATGCAGCCAGCAGGCCGGCTCGGACCGCGGGATCGGTCGTCTCGGCCACGACGCGACGGATCGCAGCCGCTGCCGCCTCAGCGTTCCCCTGAGCCAGGCGGAGAAGCGCCAGCCCAGGCTGGGGTTCCAGACCGAGGCGGCTGGCCTCCCGATACGAAGCCTCGGCCGCCTCGAAGCGGCCCGTCAGGCGCTGAAGGTCGCCCTGCAGGTACCACGCCCTCGCAATCGCACCGGGATTCATCGCCTCCGCAAACCGCTCGCCCGCGAGGCGCGCTTCGTCGAGCGCGGCGGGCCACTCGCCGTGCAGACGCAACAGCTGTGCCCGGTGCACCAGGCAGCGTCCGCGGAACGAGATCAGGTCGGGCTGCTGTTCGCACCAGCGCGTCAACGCCGCCGTCCATTCCTGCGCGCGACGCACCTCGTACACCTCCTCGCAGGCGAGGATGACGCCGCAATACACGATCCCGCAGACGACTGGGGAGACTTCTCCCGTGGTCACCGCCACCATCGCCTCGTCCAGCAGACCCAGGCCGTCGGCGACCCGCCCGCTCTTCGCGACCACCGTGCCCTGAACGTGCACGGCGAGTGCGAACAGGTCGCTGTCGCCGAAACGTTCGGCGATCTCGGCCGCCGCTGCCGCAGTTGCGGACGCACCCTCGAGGTCACCGCTCACCTCGTGCTGAAACGCGACGGGCAGAAGCATGTAGCCGTGCTCGACGCACTCACGATCCTCCCGCTCGAGCAGCCGTTGCGCGCGGCCGAGCCAACCTGTCGCCGGACCCAGCTCGCCGCGCAAGGCAAGGTTCATCCCGATCCAGAAGGCACAGCGCACCGCGCGAAGCGGCTCACCCTCCTCCGCGTAGCTTTGGTGCGCACGCTCCAGCAAGGGCAGCCACTCGTCGACGCGGCCGAGCATGTGCGCCGACGTCGCCAGCAGCTCGAGATCGCCACCACGGAGCGGAACGGCCTGGTCGGCGCGCGAGAGACACTCGTACGCAGCCGCCCACGCCAACGCTTCGTAGGCTTCGCGGCCTTGTTCCAGGTCACTGGTTGCCTTCACCAACGCGCCACCGCCGTCCCGCCTGTGCCGATTGCCACACGGGTAGCGTAGGGAGCGAGCGGGCGAGATGGAAGAAGTGCTCTCCTGCGCATGACCGACCGTCCCCATCCACCACCGCTACTGTCCGCACGGGGTCCGTGGCTCTGCAGCGCTTAACCGGTAGTCGGGAGTTGGCGATCGACCTCGGCACGGCGAACACGCTCGTCTTCGTTCGCGGCCAGGGGATCGTCGTGTTCGAGCCGTCCGTCGTCGCTATCGACGAAACCACGAATGCCGTGCAGGCGGTCGGCGAGGATGCGCGCCGGATGATCGGGCGCACGCCGGCGACGATTCGTGCGATCCGCCCGCTCCGGCATGGCGTCATCGCCGACTTCGACGTGACGGCGGAGATGCTGCGGTACTTCATTCGCCGGGTTGGAGGTGGCGGCCTGTCGCTCTCGCAGGTCGTCCTCTGCGTGCCGAGCGGAATCACGAAGCTCGAACGAGACGCCGTCGAGGAAGCGACGCTCGCCGCGGGCGCTCGGAACGTCGCGCTGATCGAAGAGCCGATGGCGGCCGCGATCGGCGCGGGACTCCCCGTGGCGGAGGCGCAAGGAAGCATGATCGTCGACATCGGCGGCGGCACGACGGAGGTCGCGGTGCTTTCGCTGGGCGACATCGTCGTGTGGGAATCGATCCGCGTCGGGGGCTATGAGCTCGACGAGGCGCTCGTGCGCTACGTCGACACCGACGTGCGTCTGCAGATCGGGCCGGAGACTGCGGAGGCGGCGAAGATCGCCTGCGGCTCTGCGTGGCCCCTCGAGCAGGAGCTCGAGACCGATGTCGCAGGACGCGACCGGGTGAGCGGTTTCCTGCGCAGAGCGACGATCACCTCGAACGACGTGCGCACTGCACTCGCCCAACCCGTCGACGCAATCGTCGACGCGGTCCGGCGCACGCTCGAGACGACCCCGCCCGAGCTCGCGGCGGACATCAGCAGCAGCGGCATCGTCCTCGCCGGCGGCGGCGCGCTCCTGCGCGGCATCGATCGTCGTATCTCGGTGGAGACGGGCCTGCCCGTACACACGGCCGACGTCCCCCTCGAGTGCGTCGTGCTCGGAGCGGGCAGCAGCCTCGAAGAGGGCACGGTGCTGCAGCGAACGTCGAAACGCCGCCTGGCACGACGGCACCGGCGCTCCCGCCGTTAGGCAAGTCTTTAAGTTGCATCTTACGTAAGGATGTGCTTACACTACCGGACATGGAGGCCGCGTTGAAGGCGATCGCCGCACCTCGGCGGCGCCAGATCCTGACCCTGGTGCGGGACGGCGAGCTCTCGGCCGGCGAGATCGCGTCGCACTTCGACGTCACCCGGCCGGCGGTTTCGCAGCATCTGAACGTCCTCAAGGAGGCGGGGCTCGTGAGCGAGCGACGGAACGGCACGAGGCGCCTGTACCGAGCACGTCCGGAAGGGCTCGCCGAACTCAAGCAGTTCCTCGAGGAGTTCTGGGACGTGCGCCTGGAAGCACTCAAACGCGAAGCGGAGAAGGAGGAGCGGAAGAAGCATGGACACAACCACTGAGACCACCACTCTCGAGCGCACGATCTCGATCGCGGCGAGCCCGGAGACGGTTTGGGAGTTCTTCGTCGATCCGGAGAAGCTGACGCGCTGGAAAGGGATGAAGGCCGACCTCGATCCCACCCCCGGCGGCGTCTACCGCTGCGAGGTCATTCCCGGCCACACGGCCCGCGGGGAGTTCGTCGAGCTCGATCCGCCGCATCGGCTCGTCTTCACCTGGGGCTGGGAAAACGAGAGCGCTGTTCCACCAGGCACGTCGACGATCGAGGTCGAGCTGACGCCCGAAGGTAACGGCACGAGCCTGCACTTCGTGCACCGCGACCTGCCCGGCGCCGAAGCGGTCGAGTCGCACGCGCACGGCTGGGATCACTACCTGCCACGGCTGGAGATCGCCGCCGGCGGCGGCGACCCGGGCGAGGACCCGTGGCTGACGCAGGACATGCAGCCAGAGAGCTGAGAAGGGAGAGATCGCAATGACACATCCAGTGCTGCACTTCGAGGTCGCCGGCAAGGATCTCGACAAGCTCCAGGCGTTCTACGGCGAGCTCTTCGGGTGGAAGACGCAGAAGGCTCCCGGTGACATGCCGTACGCGATGGTCGAGAAGGAAGAAGGTGGAATCGGCGGGGGCATCGGCCAGTCCCCGGACGGCAAGGGCCACGTCACGTTCTATGTCGGGGCCGACGACCCGCAGGCGGTTCTCGATAAGGCCGAGCAGCTCGGGGGCAAGACGATCATGCCCGTGACGGAGCTGCCGCAGGTGACGATTGCGCTCTTCGCCGATCCCGAGGGCCACGTCGTCGGGCTCGCAAAAGGCATGTAGCAACGGAGTGTCCGGCACCGGGACGTGACTCCAGGGGCCACGCCCGCGTGGTTTCAGCATCAGCGCGTGATCGATCCGCAAGAATCGTCCGGTGAAGGTTCGCGCCGCGGTCCTCGAGGAGTTCGGCGCACCGCTCGAGGTGCAGGAGCTCGAGCTTGCGGAACCCAAGGCAGGCGAGGTGCTCGTCCGGTTGGTCGCCTGCGGGGTTTGTCACACGGATCTCTACACCGCCTCGGGTGCCGATCCCTCTGG
>VAWR01000025.1 GCA_005885245.1 Actinomycetota bacterium
AACCCGATACCGCCCTGCACCAGGACGCCTGGGCCGCCGCGGTGGTCCTGATCGGCTTCGTCCTGCTCGCGAGCCTCGCCGCGAAGGCGCTCCTCGCGCGGTCCACGAGGAAGCTCGGGCGCTGATGGCGCGCGACGTTACGATCCCGGTCGACGTGGGGCCTGCGGAGATCGCTCAGGAGCGAAAGGCGCCCACGCCTGCCCAGCGAGACGTGGTCTTTGACATCGACGGCCTGACTGTCTCGTACGGAAGCACGACCGCGATCAGCCGCGTCGACCTCGACGTGTACCGGAATCTGATCACGGCCGTCATCGGTCCGTCCGGCTGTGGCAAGAGCACGTTCATCCGCTGCCTCAACCGGATGAACGACCTCGTGCCGGGCGCGCGAATCGATGGCCAGGTTCTCTACCGCGGACAGGATCTGTACGCCGACGGCGTCGACCCGGTCGAGGTGCGCCGACGGATCGGGATGGTGTTCCAGCGGGCGAACCCGTTCCCGAAGTCGATCTACGACAACGTCGCCTGGGGACCGCGCGTTCTGGGAATGAAGAAGGATCTCGACGGGCGCATCGAGAGGGCGCTCACGGATGCCGCCCTCTGGGACGAGGTCAAGGACCGCCTGAAGAAGAGTGCGCTCTCGCTGTCGGGCGGTCAGCAACAACGTCTCTGCATCGCGCGCGCGATCGCGATTGAGCCCGAGGTGCTGCTGCTGGACGAACCCGCATCGGCGCTCGACCCGATCGCGACCTCGGCGATCGAGGACCTCATGCACGAGCTGAAGAAGGAGTACACCCTCGTGATCGTGACCCACAACATGCAGCAGGCGGCCAGGGTTGCCGATCTGACCGCGTTTTTCTCACTCGAGGTCGGGGAGAGTAAACGGACGGGAGTGCTGGTGGAATACGACACCACCGACAAGATCTTCACGAACCCGTCCGACCAACGAACCGAGGACTACGTCACGGGCAGATTCGGATGAGAACGACGTTCCAGGACGAGCTCGCCTTGCTCGAGGCGACGTTGCAGGAGGAGGGGGCGCTTGTCCTGCGCGCCCTCCGCGGTGCGATCAACGCACTCGAGCAACGCGACGAGGAGCTCGCGGACGAGGTGATCGCCTTCGACGACGACGTCGACGAGCGCTACGTGCGGATCGAGGAGGGGATCCAGCTCCTCCTCGCCCGGCAGACGCCCGTGGCCACCGATCTCCGCCTCGTGCTCGCAATTCTCCACATCAACCTGCATCTGGAGCGGATGGCCGACTATTGCGTGACGATCGCGAAGCTCTCGAAGCTCGTGCCGGAAGTCGATCCCGGACCCCGTTTCGTCGAGGGCTTCGAGGAGATGGGTTCGCGGTGCGAGGAGATGATCAGGATCGCGCTCGACTCTTTCGGCAACCGTGACCTCGAAGGGGCCGAGTCGCTCGTCGATCTCGACGAGCTCGTCGACCGGGCAAACCGCCGTGTCGTCGCACGCATCCTCGAGCTCGGTGGCGACCCGGAGATGCGGGAGTACGGCTTGCGGATGGTCGTCGTCTCTCGTGCGCTCGAGCGGATCGGCGATCACGCCGTCGACATCGGTGAGCAGACTGCGTACCTTCTCGCCGCTGAGTTCCGCGAGTTCACGGACGCTTCGCACCCATCCCCCCGCGAGGCCTAGCGAAGCCTTCTATGCAGCGCGCCGAGCCGGCACAGGCTGCTCGGGTGCGTACGGCATGACCTAGACGGGCGCTCGTGAACGTAGGTGGGCGACGAGCGCTCGCTCACTCTTCCTGCAGGGAACGAACGTCTTCATTCGGGGACGAAGCGGTGAACGCCAGCTACACGGGGGCGAAGCTTCCTCCGGCCACATCTGGTAAGAGTCCCGCGCCACACGAGAGGAGACCAATGGCACGTATCTCGCTCGTCCCCCAGAACAAGCAGTTCTTTCGCCTGCTGGAACGGGCGTCGGAGAACGCGGTCGGCATCGCCCGCGAGCTCGTGCGCCTGCTCGACGAGTTCCCATCGGACGGCGCGGAGCCGCGGGCGGTCAAGGAGCTGGAGCACGCACATTTGTCACGCCCTTCGACCGTGATGACATCTACCTGCTTGCGAGTGCGATCGACGACGTCTGTGACCATGTCGACGAGGCTGCGGGAAACATCGTCGGCTACGGCGTCAAGGTGATACGGCCGCAAGCGAAGGAGCAGGCGCAGGTGATCCTCCGAAGCGCCGAGAAGCTCCACGAAGCCGTGAGCCGGCTCGAGGGCTTCAGGGATTCGAGCAGCCAGCTTCATGCTCTCCGCGATCTCGAGGACGAGGGTGACCGTCTCAACCGGGCTGCCGTCTCGGAGCTGTTCTCTTCGGGCGAGGATCCGATCGCGGTGATCCGTTGGAAGGACATTCACGAGCAACTCGAGGAAGCTGTCGACGCATGCGAGAACGCCGCCGACGTGCTCGAGGCGATTCTCGTCAAGAACCGCTGATCGTGCCTCTACCAAGACGGCACCGTTGAACAACGCGCTGCTCGTCGTCGTGATCGTCGTCGCTCTCGGCTTCGACTTCACGAACGGCTTCCACGACACGGCGAACGCGGTTGCAACATCGGTCTCGACGAGGGCTCTGACTCCTCGTCTCGCGGTTCTGGTCGCCTCCGTCGCCAATCTCGCCGGGGCGTTCGTGACGACTGCGGTGGCAAAGACGGTTGGCAAGGACATCGTCGCGTCGGACCTGATCAATACGAAGACCGTGCTCGCGGCATTGCTCGGTGCAATCGCCTGGAACCTGCTGACGTGGTGGTTCGGCCTGCCGTCCAGCTCGTCACACGCGCTCATCGGCGGACTGGTCGGCGCGGCCCTCGCCGCGTCGGGCGAGCAGGGTGTGCTGTGGCACGGGCTCGCGCACAAGGTCGTCATCCCCGCCCTCGTCGCGCCTGTCCTCGCGTTCGTCGCGGCGTTTCTCCTCCTGCTGCTGATCTATTGGGTCTTCATGCGTATCACCCGTGGCGTGGCCAACCGCGGCTTCCGGCTCGGCCAGCTCGCCTCCGGCACGTTCATGGCGTTCACCCACGGCGCCAACGACGCGCAGAAGACGATGGGCGTGATCGCACTGGCGCTCTTCGCCAACGGCAACCTGAAGGAGTTCGAGATTCCCACCTGGGTGAAGATCGCCGCCGGCCTGTCGATCGCGCTCGGCACCTACGTCGGCGGTTGGCGGATCATGCGAACTCTCGGACAGCGGCTGTACAAGATAGAGCCGGAGAGCGGCTTCGCCGCGCAGGCCGCGGCGGGCGCGACCATCTACGCGGCAACGCGGTACGGCTATCCCCTTTCGACGACGCACGTGATCTCCGGCGGGGTTCTCGGGGCCGGCTCGACGCAGCGGCTGTCCGCCGTGCGCTGGGGGGTTGCCGGCAACATCGTCGTCGCCTGGGTGCTCACGATCCCCGCGGCGGCGGCCGTGGCGGCGGCCTTCTACTGGCCGATCCAGGGCATCTTCTGAGCTACCGGGGTGACCCTCGTTCGCCCTGGGAATCTGTCCCGGGTGTTTTCTCGTTGAGCCAGTGCGGAATCAACGCAAGCAGATCGACAAACCGAGCCAAAAGGGAGGCACTAACCCATGAGCATCCTCTGGATCATCCTCATCGTAATCCTCGTGCTCGCGCTCCTCGGCTTCTTCTCGCGCGGGTACTGGTAGACGCGTAGCGTCCGTCCGCGAAAGCGGACCAGTGGAGGGGGTCTGGGGGAACCGGGAGGTTCCCCCAGCTGATCTGCACAGCGCCCGTCCGCGAAAGCGGACCGGTGGAGGTGGAACCGGAAGGTTCCCCCAGCTGATCTGCACAGCGCCCCTCCGCGAAAGCGGACCGGTGGACGGGTCTGGGGGAACCGGGAGGTTCCCCCAGTTCGGAAGGTAGGACCTAGTAGGGCTCGAGATGGGCCGCCTGGCACTTGCCGGGTGGCCCATCTCTGGCGATCATGGCCCAGTGGGCCAAGCCGCCGTCCTGACCCTGCTGCAGCAGGGAGACCTCGCCCCCGCCGTCCCCAGGCTCGGTGGGATGGCTCGCGCCAATGGTGTCGTGATCGTCAGCGAGCGCTACTGGGCCTTCGCCGGAACCGACGGCAGCCTGCGGGAGGGTCGGATGCCGGTCGCGCCGCGCGCGCTCCGGGCAATTCCGCTCGCCCGCGGACTCGTGCGACTCGCCGGGTCGCTCTCCCCCCTGTTCAGACGGCAGGGCGTCGCTCGCGGTCGCGAACGGCTCTTCCTCGCGGTGGCGATCGTCGCTCCGCTCCTGCTCGCCTTTGCACCAAACTGGATCGGCCTGTCGGCGGGTCTCGTCACAACGGTCGCGCTGATGGGCTGGCTCCTGCGCGGCCGGACGCTCTTCCTGCACGGTGCCGAGCACCGCGCGATTGCAGCGCTCGAGGAACGGCGTCTTCGCGACACGTGGCACGGGGCTGCTTTCCCCTCACGCTTCTCGCTGCGCTGCGGGACGAACTTCGCCGCGCTGTTGATGCCCGTCGCGGTCTTCGGCGGCCGCTTCTGGCCGCTCCCCGCCACCGCGATGACACCGCTGGTCGTGTCGATCCTCGCCCTCGCACTGACGATGGAGCTCTGGTTGCTCGTCCAGCGGATCCCGCGGCTCGCACGCGTGGTCTTGCTCCCCGGGCTCGGGTTGCAGCGGCTGACGACGCGCGAGCCGAACGTCGACGAAACGCGCATCGCGCTCACCGCACTCGCAGCGGTTCTTCGAAGAGAACTCGCACACGGGTAACGTGCGGGGGTGAAGTCCCCGCTCGATAACAGCATCGAGGCGCACGGGCTCGTTCGCGAGTTCAAGAAAGGTCCCCGTGCAGTCGACGGCATCGATCTGCGCGTCGAGGCCGGCGAGATCTACGGCTTTCTCGGGCCGAACGGCGCCGGCAAGTCGACGACGGTGCACATCCTGACGACGCTGCTGCCGCCGACGGCCGGAACGGCGACGGTCGCCGGCTACGACGTCGTCAAAGAGGGGCCGAAGGTCCGCAAAGCAATCGGCGCGGCGCTGCAAGAGGCAGCGCTCGACCCGTTCCTGACCGGTCGCGAGCACCTCAGGCTTCAGACCGCCATGCACGGGATCACAGGTGATGAGCGGCAACGGCGCAGCGACGAGCTGCTCACGCGCGTGGGCCTGACAGAGGCGGCGGATCGGAAGATCAAAGGCTACTCAGGCGGGATGAAGCGTCGGCTCGACCTCGCTCTGGCGCTCGTGCACCGGCCGCGGATCCTCTTTCTCGACGAGCCGACCACCGGTCTCGACATCCAGAGTCGTACGGCGCTCTGGGCGGAGGTCGGGCGTCTGGCCAAGGAGGAGGGTGTGACCGTCTTCCTGACGACGCAGTACCTGGAGGAGGCGGACGTGCTCGCCGACCGCGTCGGGATCATCGACCATGGCAAGCTCGTCGCGCAGGGGACCCCCGAGCAGCTGAAAGCCGAGATTGCGTGTTCGACGGTCGAGGCCGTACCGGCGGAGTCCGCTCAACGCGGTGCGCTGGCGTCCGTGCTCGAGCAGTTCGGCGAACAGACGACAGGCTTCGGGCCGGGCAGCGTCGCGGTGCAGCTGGCCGATTCGGACGGGAATCTCGCGGAGATCGTCCGTGCGCTCGACGGAGCGGGCGTCGTGCTCTCCCAGTTGCAGATCCACGAGCCGACGCTCGACGACGTCTTCCTCGCGAAGACCGGACGCCACCTCGAGGGCTCCGGCGACGAACAGGAGCAAGAGCAGGAGCACGAACCCGCGCGCGCGTGAGCCCCTCCCTCGTTCAGGCCGCGACTCTCGGCCGCCGCGCCATCGTCCGCACGGCGCGGCAGCCGGCGAACGTCATCTTTCCGCTGATCTTTCCGATGCTGCTGCTCGCTGTGAACGCGGGAGGTCTGCGGTCGGCGACGCGCCTGCCTGGTTTCCCGACGGATTCGTTCCTTGCGTTCGCGCTTGCCGTCCCATTCGTGCAGGGCGCGCTCCTCGCCACCATCAACGCGAACGTCGAGTTCGCGCGCGACATTCAGACCGGCTTTCTGAACCGGCTCGCCCTCACACCGGTCCGCGGAATCGTGCTCCTGGTCGGTCAGCTCGGCGGGCTGATCACGATCGCTGTCGTTCAGGGCGTCTTCTACCTCGTAGTCGCGCTCGCTTTCGGCGTAAGGCTCGCGAGCGGCGTCGGCGGAGCGGTGATGCTGTTGCTGCTCGAGGTCGCGATTGCGCTCGGTTTTGCGGCGCTCGGCAGCTGGGCCGCGCTCCGCACGGGTTCGACGGAGGCGGTGCAAGGGCTCTTCCCGGTCTTCTTCGTCTTCCTCTTCCTGTCCTCGATGAACATGCCGCGCAACCTGATCCAGACGGACTGGTTCCGCTGGGTCGCGACGATCAATCCCGTTTCGTATCTGATCGAGGCGGTGCGCTCCCTCGTGATCGAAGGGTGGAATGGAGAGGCACTCGGCCTCGGCTTCGCCGCGGCGGGCGGGCTCAGCCTCTTCGGGTTCGCCCTCGCGACGCACGCGCTCTGGCGACGACTGGAGCGAACATGAACGACACCGTTGCCGTTGCGCGCGGCGTGTCCTGGCGCGTGCTGCACACCTTCTTCACCAACCCGGCGTTCCTGCTGCCCTCGCTCGCGTTCCCGCTGTTCTTCTTCACCGCGTTCGCCGGCGGACTCTCGCGGGTCTCGCAGATCCCCGGGTTCGACTTCCCGACGGGGTACACCGCGTTTCAGTTCGTGTTCGTCCTGCTGCAGTCCGCAGCGTTCGCGGGAGTCTTCACCGGGTTCGGGATCGCGCGTGACTTCGAGAGCGGCTTCATGCGGCGCCTGATGCTCGCCGCGCCAAACCGTAGCGGCATCCTTCTCGGCTACTCGTTCTCCGCGCTCGTGCGCTGGTTGACCGTTGCGAGTGTGGTCACCGCGGTGGCGCTGCTCGCCCGCATGAAGATCGGCGGCGGCGGGGTGGATCTCTTCGCTCTCTACACGCTCGCTTTGCTGCTCAATCTGGCGGGCACGCTCTGGGCAACGGGCGTCGCGATGCGCTTGCGGACGCAGCAGGCCGCGCCAGTGATGCAGATGCCCGTGTTCTTGCTCCTCTTCTTCGCACCGGTCTATGTCCCGCTCGATCTGCTGCAGGGCTGGATCCACGGCGTTGCTTCCGTCAATCCGATCACGCCGTTGCTCGAGGCCGGACGCGGCTTCATCTCGGGCGCGCCCGAGCTGGCTCTCGCCTCCTTCGCGATCGCCGCCGGCCTGATCGCCGGGTTCTGCTTCTGGGCCGTTCGAGGCCTCAGAAGTGCGGAAGCCGCCGGTTGAACGCATAATCCCCTGCTAATGGAGCACGAAGCCTGGCCCACCCCTCAAACCCCGGCGCGCGAACCGCTACCACGGGTCGAGGACCTGCCTGTGGCCGACCAGGGCTACGAGCAAGAAAGCGTGAAGGCGGCCTTCGATTCCTTCTACCGTCACGCCGCGCAGCTCGACGCCGCGCTGCGCACGCTCGAGGCGGTGGACTCCTTTCACCGCCAGGCCGCCTCGTTGCGCGCCGACCTGCGCACCCTCCGGGCGTCCGGCTGGACGCAGCAGTCGTGGACGCAGCATCCTTCGTCCGGATACGACCTGCACGCACCGCGCGAGGGAGTTCCGCCTGCCATGTGGCGCGTCGGCGGCGAGGTTGCCTTTCTGGTCGCCGTCGCGGTCGCCCTCGGAGTCGCGAAGCTCTCCTGGTGGGTGATCGTCCTCGGCATGGCCGGTGCGTTCGCGATCGTCTGCGTGATCGAGTGGCTGGCAGGTCGCGAGCCGATCTCTTTCCCACGCGCCGCGACGCCGGCACCGGTCCACCCTGTTGTCGAGGCAGAGCGAGCGGAAGACACCGACCAGCACGATTCGATCGGCTGGGCCGCGTTCGAGGAGGCGCAGGAGCCCTCTGATGCGATGACGATCATCGGCACGGCCCAGGGCGCGGAGGAGCCGACTCCCGAGGCGCCTCCGAGTCCCGAGCCAGAACCGGAGCCCGAGCTCGAAGAGCCCGAGCTTCCGCCTGCGGCTCAGGCGGAGACCGGGCCCCCGCGCCGACGGTGGCGCCGCGGGCCGGAGAGCGTCGAGGCGCCGGAGCTCGAGCCGGAACCGCCGCGACATGTGCGCGTGTTGCCCGCCGATGACGGCCGGGAGGACGCGGATCCCTGGGAGCAGGGCTTCGATGCGCCGGACGCCGCGGAGGCGCCGGCAGCGGGCGAGCCCGAGGAACAGACCGAGGACCGGCTGCTGCTCGAGGGCCAGGGTCGCCGCCGCTTCAGACGCCGCTGACACTTTCGTAACTCGCGGTTCCTGCCGATAGGAGCCTCATGCGGAGACGTCCGATCGGCCAGATCCTGATCGACAAGGGCGAGATCTCGGAGGTTGATCTCGAGACTGCGCTTGCCGAGCAAGAGCGCACCGGCCGCCGGCTGGGCGAGATCCTGATCGAATCGGGCCGTACTTCGTGGCTCGCACTCGCCCGTGCGATCGCCGAGCAGGTGCTCGACATTCAGGACGTTCATCCCAAGGCCGAGCCGGAACCGGAGCCGCAGCCCGAGCCGCGAAGCGAGTCCATCTGGCGACGCGAGCCCGAGCCGCGACGCGAGCCCGAGCTTGTGCCGGAGCCGCAGGTCGAGCCTAGGCCGGAGCCGAAGGTCGAGCCCGAGCCTGCTGCGCAGCTCGTCGCGCCCACTCCCTTCGAAAGCCCCGAGCTGAAGCTCCATTCGGTCGAGGCGATGCTGCGCGAGCGCCAGCGGGCGTTCATCGAGCTCGTCACCACGACCGAGACCCTGCGCATGAAGATTGCGCGGCTCGAGGAGATCCTCGAGGAACGCGACCGCGAGCTGACTCGTCTCCGGGTCGCACGAGCCAGCTAAGCCTCCAGTCAGGGCTTCAGCTTGAGCGTCCGCGAGACGCCGAGAACCTGGCCGTTGCGATCGAGCGCTTGGATGGCAACGAACTTTCCAGCCGGCCGGAACCGAATGGGAGTTTCGAACTCCGTCTTCGCGGCCGATGCGACTACGCCTAAATCATCGTTGGCATTTCCGACGAGCACCTGCCAGCGCGCCACCTCTGTGGCTCCGTTCCAGCTTACGTAGGCCGTGTTGCCGGCGACCGCCACCGCAGGCGGATCCTTGGGCCGGCCGTGCCACACGAACCGATAGGCGCGATACGAGTCCGCATCCTTGCCGGGCGGCTGCCCGTGTCCAAAGTAGGCGTCGAAGCGAAGCGACCCGTCCTGGCCCAGCTCGCTGACGTAGGGCTGCGCGCCCCAGCCGACGAGCACGTCCCCGTTGGCGAGGAACTGCGCGTTGCCTTCAAAGGGAGCGAGCAGTCGCTTCGGGTGGTGATAGCTGCGAACGAGCGACGCCTTTTTCGTCCTCGTGTCGACGCGCAGCACGAGGATGCGCGAGAACTTCTCCACCGTCGGTGCCGCGCCGTTGTCGAAGAGCGTGATCGTGCCGTTCGCCTGGCGCCGAGCATCGTGCTGCCAGGCGAACCTCGTTCCGGCGCCCATGGCGAAATCGCTCTTCTTGCCTCCGAGTCGCCAGAGGACCTTCTTCGTCCTGCGGTCGATCTCGTAGAGCGTGTGCGTGTTGCGAGCCGAGACGAGGAAATTTCCGTTGCGCTCGACGTCGATGGAGTTGATGTGGAAGTAGTCGTAAGGCGGGGCCTTGGCCCCAGCCTTGGCTGACGGCGGCGGCGCGTAGGACTCCTTGACACCGACCTGCGGATAGCTGTGCCATTCGAAGAGCACGCGCCCCGTCTTGATGTTCAGCTCCTGGACGATCCCGTCCCAGATCTTCCCTTCCTTCGGGCCGCCGACGGACGAGAGGTCGACCGACAAGCGGTGGTAGACCGTGAACACCGCCGTGTTCCTGCGTGTGATCAGGAATTCGTGCACGTCGCCGACGAGGCCGTTGCCCGGTCGGACCTCGGCGACCGGGCGGTACGACGTGTCGTAGATGACGTACCAGCCGTCCCCGACGCCCATGTTCGAGACATGGCCGCGCCACCAGGTGAGCACGGGCTTCCCCTCGTACATCTGTTTGCGAAAGTCCGTTACGCCCTTCGTATTCAGCGGACTGAACCAGACGACCTCGCCGCGGTTGTCCATGATCAGCGGGCCGGCCTGCGCGACGACCATCTTCGGCGCGAGAAAGAGATACCCGGGTGCGGTCCCGTGCGCTGCGGTCTGCACGCGGACGAGTGGCGGCTTCAGGTCCGGTCGCGAGAAGAAGTGTTGCGTCGGCGGCACCTTCTGCGCCTGCGCCGTGGTCGTTGCGGCAGGCGCCGACGGTGACGCGCTCTTCTTGCCGTTGTTGCAGCCTGCAACCAGGATCGCCAAGACTGCGGCGACGAAAGCGGCCAGCTTCACGTGGGAGAGCATAATCGCGTCAGGTAACCCGGACGGTCGGCGAGCGCGCCAGAGATCGATCGCGACCGTCGAGCGCCTGCACGGCTACCCACTTTGCAGCGCCTCGAAGCGGAATCGCCGTCTCGAACCCGGTCTTCGGAACGGACGTGATGGGACGAAGCGCGTTCTTGGCCGGCCCGGCAAGGAGTCGCCACTTGCGGACCTTCGTCGCGCCGTTCCAGCTCGCATACAGCGTTCCGCCGGCAACGGCCACCGCCGGTGGGCGGATCGGAAGTCCCGTCCAACGAAAGCGGTACGCCCGGTAGGAGTCGACACGGCCGTGGCCGAAGCGACCGTCGAACCGGATCGTCCCCCTGGGTCCGAACTCTGTGAAGCGAGGCTGATGCCCCCAGCCGGCGAGGAAGTCGCCGTTCCGTAGCCGCTGCAGATTGCCCTGGTCGACGGACACGAGCGGCGGCGTATGGACGAAGCTCCGCACGACCGTCGCCTGCCGGTGTGCGAGGTCTAGCCGAAGGACGAGCCCGCGCGACTGTTTGCGCACCTGCGGTCCGGCTGAGTTGTCGAAGAGCGTCAGATTCCCGTTCGGCAGGCGTCGCGCGTCGTGCTGCCACGCGAAGCGCGCCGCGCGGCCGAGGTTGAAGTCGCTCCGCTTCCCGCCGAGCCGCCAGAGGATCCTTCCCGAGCGCCGGTCGATCTTGTAGATCGTGTGCGTGTTACGCGCGGAGACGAGGAAGTTCCCATCCTGACCGACGTCGATCGAGTTGATGTGGAAGTAGTCGTACAGCCCGTCGGGGTTGCGGGGGAGGTGGTAGTAGGACTCGACGAGACGCACGTGGTCGATGCTGTGCCATTCGAAGAGCACGCGCCGTGTCCGGATGTCGAGCTCCTGGAATCCTCCCTCCAGGACGCGCCGGCCCTTCACGAGGACCTGGCGGATGAACGTCATCAACGCCGTGTTGTGAGGCGTGAGCTTGAACTCGTGGATGTCACCGAGCAAACCATTGCCCGGTTGCACGTGTGCGACGAGCCGGTACCTGTCGTCGTAGATGGAGTAGCCGCTCTCGCCGTCGCCCTCGTCGGGACGGCCTTGCCACCAGGTCAGAACGGGTCGGCCGCGATAGCGCTGCACCCGAAAGTCCGTGACGGCGTGTGTGTCGAGCGGACGGAACCAGACCACGCGGCCGCGGTTGTCGAGGATCAGCGGCCCCGCCTGTTCGACGTTCTTCTTCGGGGCGATGAAGATGTACCCCGCCGCGGTGTCGCGTGCGCGCTTCAGGATCTGGATCGGTGGTGGCCTCAGATCGGGGCGCGAGTGGTAGTGGCGAAAGAGCGGCTGGCTCTGGGCGCCGCTTGACGAGCTGCAGCCGCAGAGGCAGAGCACGGCGCCCCCCGTCACCAGCGGGAGCAGGCGCAGCGTCATCCTCAGGCTGCCTCCTCCCTCGCCTGCGGCTCGCTCGCGTGGGGGAAACCATGTTTTCCCCACGAGCCCCCTTCTTGTGGAGTGTTCGCTTCGACGCCCGCGCCGCTGAGATCGCCGCGAACGTCGAAGAGTTCGAGCGGGGAAACCTCCCGGTTTCCCCCAGCCCCTTCCACGAGGCAGCTCACGCTGCCTCCTGCACCCGTTCGCCCTGCGCACGGACGACCAGCAGGACCGGAGCGGCGACGATCGCGGTCGCTCCGATCGCGAGCGCCGCGACGCCGATCGCGTCGAGCGCGTAGCCCCCGAGCAACGCGAGACTCGCGCCGAAGAGCGCCCCGAGCAGATCGTTGAAGCCGAGCAACCTGCCGCGCTCGGCGGGACTCGTGCTATCCGCGAGACGCGCCGTCGCGGCGACGAACGAGATGTTCCAGCCGAGTCCGAGGCCGAGCAGCAAGACAGCGGTTGCAAAGACGCTCGTGACCCACAACATCCCGATCGTGGACAGCGCCATCACGACGAGGCCGACCTCGAGCGCAGACGTCCGGCCGACCCTGTCGATTGCGGCGCCGATCACCAACACGAGTGCGTACATGCCGAACACGTGTGCCCCGATGATGGGAAAGACCGAGCCCTGACTGTGGTGGTGGTGCTCCACCACGACGTAGCCCGAGAGGTTCATGACCGAGACCATCACGCCGAAGCTCGCGAGTGCCGCCAGCATCGCGGGAGGAACGCCCGGCCTCCGCACGAGCTCCCGAAGCGGTGCGGCAGTGGTCGGGAGGACGTCGCTCCGGCTGCCGATCAGCTCCGCGATGCGCTTCGGGTCGGGACGGACGAACTGGACCATCACGAGGGCGACGAGGGCGATCGCTCCAGCCGCGAGCCAGGGGACCGTCAGTGAGTCGGCCTTCACGTCCTTGCCTGCGAAGAGGGGTCCGAAGACGGTGGGTCCCAGAATCGCCCCGAAGACGGCCCCGAAGAGCACGTACGAGATCCCGCGCGCGCGGCGCTCCGGTGGATACATGTCGCCTGCTGCCGTCCTGATCAGCAGTGAGATTCCGCTCGAGGCGCCCACGAGAGCGAATCCCGCGATCACGGCCAGCGTCGAGTCCGTACGAGTTGCGAGTGCAGTCAGCGCGCAGCCGCATGCTCCGAGCGCGAAGCCCGCAGTCATCACGGGCGTCCGGCCGAACCGGTCCATCAGCCGTCCCGCCGGAAGGGCGGTGAGGCCCGAGGAGGTGAGGAAGATCGCCGGACCGAGGCCGAGCAGGCCCCTGACGCCCGTGACGAGCACGAAGGTCAGGGAGGAGACGGCTGCGGTGAGCTGCAGGACCGCGGAGTTCACCGCCATCGTGGCCGCAAGAATGATCGTGTTCCGCCGGATCGGCAGGTTCGGCGGAGAGCCACTCGCCACGAAAATCATTCAATCAGGCGCCGGGGACCTGGTCGTTGCTTCAATGGCGTCGTGACGGCCGCACGCGCCAGGTTCGTCGTCTTCGGATCGGGGCTCGTGCTCGCCGCGGCTGCCGCGGCTTCGGCTCAGGCCTCGGCGCCGGTGTGCGACGGCTTCCCGCAGACGCCCGGGCAGATCGGAGGCGTGCACTTCCGCGCCTCCCCGCTTCGTCACGACGTTGTCTTCCCAAAGCTCGCCGGCACGCGCCTCACGCTCGAGGGCCTGGTCCTGACGACAAGCTGTACACCGGTGCGGCACGCGCGGCTCGACTTCTGGCAGGCCGACGCACACGGTCACTACGACGACACGGGCTTTCGTCTGCGCAGCCATCAGTTCACCGATGCGCAGGGCCGCTACCGGCTCGAGACGATCGTCCCGGGTCCCTATCCGGGCCGGACTCCACACATGCACGTGAAAGTGCGTGCGCCCGCGCAGCCGACGCTCACGACGGAGCTGTACTTCCCGGGCGCCTCGTACAACAGCCGCGATCCATACTTCGACCGCCGTCTGCTCGTCCGGCTCGGCGAGGTGAAGAAGCGCTTCGTCGCCCGTTTCGACTTCGTCCTCCAGATTCGATGACCGGCGTTCGACCGTCGTGAAACGGGTCGCGTCTCTTTTGTTCTTGTCGGCCTTGCTCGCGGGCTGTGGCTCCTCCTCAGGCGGTCAGCAGATCACGATCGGGGCGGCGCAGACGTTCGAGCTCGCGCAGTTCTCCCCCGCACGGTTCACGCCCGGACAGGCGCAGGATCTGTCGTTCACGATCAAGCAGCCGTCGGGTGCGCCGCTGACACGCTTTCGGAAGGGGCCGGGCCCACATACCGGCGTCCACGTGATCATCGTCCGCAGCGATCTGGGGCTCATCATCCATCGACATCCGCCGATCGGAGCGGACGGACGGATCAGCGAGAAGGTGACGCTGCCGACGCCAGGCCGTTATCGCCTTGTCGTGGACGCATACCCGGCGCAGAGCGGGCCGCTGCGGAACTTCCAGCTCTTTCGCTGGCTCGTGGCCAGCGGCAAGCCCGTCTCGCAGCCGCTGCCGCCCTTCCGGCCCACGGTGACGGCTGACGGGTATCGCCTGACGATGCACAACCTGCCGAGGCTCCGCGCGATCAAGCCGGCGTTCCTGAACCTCACGATCACGCGGCCGGATGGTCGTCCCGCGGTGCTGACACCGTGGTTCGGCGCTCTGGCGCACGCGATCTTCTTCCGAGCCGGCGCGCTCGTCTACTTCCACACCCACGTCTGCTCCGCGGGCGTGAGCGGCTGTACGAGCGTGCTTGGTCCGACCCGCGTCACCGGCAGGGTCACGCGACCGGGTCACTTGCGTGTCGGCGTGCTGCTTCCGGTCGGAGGGACGTGGCGGCTCTTTCTGCAGTGCAAGGTCGACGGCCGGGTGCTGACCGCACCCTTTACGCTCTCCGTGGCATGAGTCGGCTGCGGAGAGCCGTTCTATGGGCCGGAGCCGGTGTGCTCGTCATCCTCGTCGCGCGGTGGCTTGCGTATGCAGTCGCTCCGAGCCCGGCCGCGCAGCTGCTGGAGCAGCGGGCCGGCGGGCCCGGCCTGCCGCTGCTTACGCTTGTGTCGCTGGCGCTCGGCGGGAGCTTTGCCCTCGCAATCTGCTGGCTCGCTGCGCTCGGCATACGGGAGCGGGCCCTGCTCGAACGTCGTTTGCTGGCCGCGCCACCGCCCTGCTTTCGCGCGGCGCGGACCGTGCTGCTTGCGCTCGCGCTCTCGGTGTGCACCTCGGTCGCCGGCGGTTTGCTCGAGGCGTACATTCACTGGCGGGCCGGCCTGGGCTGGCATGGGCTGCATTGCCTGTTCGGACCGGTGCATCGCGATCTCCTGCCGTTCGAGGCCGGGTTGTCGTTCGTCGCGGCCGCCCTGCTCGCAGCCGCTGAGCACGTGGCGGCGTGGATGCGGCGCACCTTCGCGCTGCTGCGTGCGGTACCGCCGCGCGCGTGCGTGCACGTTCCGGCGGCTCCCGTGCACGTGCTCGACGTGCCGCGGACGATTCTCTGTCCATCCGCCGGAACACCCCGTGCGCCGCCGGCGCTCTCCTGACGCGTCCAACTCGAGCGAAAGGAACAACATCGATGAATGTCATGCGCGTGGTCCAGCGCGTTGGAATCTTGCTTGCAGCCACGGCTGGCGGACTGGTTTTCGCCGGCTCCGCACTTGCCCACGCGGCAATGAGTCCGTCGGTCGCGTTGGCGAAGAACCTGCAGCTGTTCAGTCTCGCCGTGCCGACCGAGAAGGAGAGTGCCACGACGACAATGGTCGAGCTCACACCGCCGAGCGGTTTCTCGATCGATTCGTTCGTACCGGCGCCGGGCTGGAAGCGCCAGACGCAAACGAAGGGCACCGGCGACAACACCACCGTCGAGAAGGTCACCTGGAGCGGCGGCAAGGTGCCGACCGAGGAGGACGCGCTCTTCCAGTTCCTCGCCTCGGCGGCTGCCTCGAAGACGTACACCTTCAATGTGCGGCAGACCTACTCGGACGGGACCGTGGTCGACTGGTCAGGCCCGGAATCGTCTGATACGCCGGCGCCAAGGGTCGAGGCCAAGTCCTCACTCGGGGGCGGAGGCGGGAGCAAAACGTTGGCGATCGTCGCTCTGGCGCTTGGCGTGCTGGCCCTGGTGGTCGCGGCCGCCGGGCTCATCGGCCGGTCCGGGAGGCGCGCGCTCACGTGACGATTCGCCGGCGCGTCGCCTTGGTGCTCGCGGTGGCCGCGGGAGCGCTCGCGCTCCCAGCGGTCGCCTGGGCCCATGCCGCGCTCTTGCGAACCGTCCCGTTGCCGAGCGCGGTGCTCAACAGCCCGCCTCCCGTGGTGCTGCTCACGTATTCGGAAGCCGTGGAGCCGCGATTCGCGATCGTCTCGGTGACGAATGCCGCCGGCAAG
>VAWR01000210.1 GCA_005885245.1 Actinomycetota bacterium
TCGGCGACGACTTCCGGCTCGTCCTCGACGGCCTCGACCTGCACCGGTTCCTCGGCGACGGGCTCCGGCTCCTCCGACGGTTTCCGGCCGAAGCTGACCGCACGCGTCCAGACTTGCTCTTCCGCCGCCGTCTCTTCGGCGTCGGCGACCGGCTCGGGCGCGGCCGCCACCGCCTCGAGCTGCACCGGTTCCTCGGGGCCAGGGTCCGGGTCCGAAACCTCGGCGACGGCTTCCGCCTCGTCCGCGACTGCCTCGACCTGCTTCGGCTCCGGCTCCGGCTCCGGCTCCTCCACGTGCTTCCGGCCGAAGCTGACCGCCCGCGTCCAGACCTGCTCTTCCGCCGCCGTCTCCTCGGGGCCCGGCTCAGGGTCTGACCCCTGGACATCGCCTGAAGCGTCAGCGACCACCTCGGGCGCGGCCGCTACGGCATCGGCCTCGGCGGGCTTCGGCGGGTCGCCGCTCTTCTTCCGACCGAAGCTGATCTCTTTCTTCCAGATCGACGTCGGCTCGCTCGGGGACGGCTCGCCTCCTCGGGCTCGGGCTGCGACTCCTTCCGCTTGCGCCCGAACGAAATCTCCTTCTTCCAGATCGACTGCTCGTCCATGGCTAGCTCCCGGCGACGCGCAGTCCGACGCCGAGCGGCGCCGCTTGCACAGGTCGGTCATCGGCGTCGGCCGACAGCTGCACCTCGAACCCCGTCCGTTCGAGCAGCCCGATCAGCTGCGCCGGGCGGCTCGACCGCGACAGACCGATCTCGAAGTCGACGACGCGGCGGATGATCAGGTCCGCGAGCGACTGCTCCATCGTCTGCATGCCGCGCCCGCTGTTGGTCTGCATGACCGAATAGATCTGCTCGACCTTGCCCTGCCGGATCAGGTTCCGGACCGCGTCGTCCGGCAAGAGGATCTCCAACGCCGGTACGCGCCCCTTCCCATCCGAGGTCGGGAGCAGCGCCTGCGTGACGACTCCCTGTAGCGAGCTGGCGATCTGGATGCGTACCTGCTCCTGCTGCTCGGCGGGGAAGACGTCGATGATGCGATCGATCGTCGACGGCGCGCTCTGCGTGTGCAAGGTGCCGAAGACGAGGTGCCCCGTCTCGGCGGCCGTCAGGGCGGTCGCGATCGTCTCGAGATCGCGCATCTCGCCGACGAGGATCACGTCCGGGTCTTGGCGCAGGGCAGCGCGCAGCGCATCGGCGAAGCTCGTAGCGTCGGGCCCGATCTCGCGCTGGTTGACGATGCAGCGCTTGTGGCGGTGCAGGAACTCGATCGGGTCCTCGATCGTGAGGATGTGCTCCGAGCGATTGCGGTTGATCTCGTCGATCAGCGCCGCGAGCGTCGTCGACTTACCGGAGCCGGTCGGCCCCGTGACGAGAACCAGCCCGCGCGGCTTCTCCGCCAACGCGTGCAGCGTCGACGGGATGCCGAGCTCTTCGAGTGTCTTCAGCTCGGTCGGAATCAGCCGGAACGCCGCGCCGATCGACTCGCGCTGGAAGTAGACGTTGACGCGAAAGCGCGCGAGCCCCGGGATCGAGTGGGAGAAGTCGAGCTGCCGGTTGAGTTCCAGTAGCTTCTGCTGCTCGCTCGAGAGGATGCGGTAGAGCAGCTGCTGCGTCTCCTCCGCGCTCAGCGAATCGAACTCGTCGAGCCGCTCCACTTCTCCACGCACGCGAATGACAGGGGGTGTCCCCGTCGTCACATGGAGGTCGGAGGCATCACGCTCCACCATGCGCTCGAGCAGCTCGTCTATGGAGTTGGCCGCCGGCATAACTCGATCGAGCTATCGGCAAGCCGTGACGCTTCCTTTACGCCCGTGAGGTAGAAGCGCGAATCACCCTCGATCGGGTCGTCAATCACCCCATTTGGGGGTCACCCATGCCGGGGGATACAGCCGATGTCATGTGCTCAACCTCCATGGAAGGAGCACCACTCTCATGAGCACCAGGATCCGGCAGCGGCTGGCCGGTGAGGAAAGCGGTTTCACCCTCATCGAACTTCTCGTTGTCATCATCATCTTGGGAATCCTGCTCGCGATCGCGATCCCCTCGTACCTGAGCTTCCGCGACCGCGCGAACAACTCGGCCGCCAAGGCCAACGTTCGAGCAGCGATCCCCGCAGTCGAGGCGTACAACGCCGACAACACGGGCACGGGCGCGTCCGCAGGCTATGCGGGCATGACCGTCTCGCTGCTGCAGGCCTACGACTCGGCCATCGTCCCGACCAAGCTCACGATCGCGTCGGCCGACTCGGTCACCTACTGCGTCTCCAGCACCGTCGGCGGCAGGACCTGGAACAAGAAGGGCCCGGGTGCCGACATCGTCACCGGAGTCTGCACGTAATCCACGCTGGATCGTTCACCAAGGGCGCGGGAGACCGCGCCCTTTTTTTTGTGCTTCAGCGGTGCCAAAAGTCGGGGATCACCCTTTCGAGGGTTACCCGTCGCGGGGGATACGGCCGATGCA
>VAWR01000061.1 GCA_005885245.1 Actinomycetota bacterium
CACCTCGGCCTGTTGATCGACGAGCACGCCAATGCCAGCGTTCGCGGCGAGGGCACGATCGCTGCGGGGTCATCGAATGCACAGATCCACGTCGTTCACACGCGTGAGGACCTCATTGTCGCGCGTGCTGTTCGCGCAACGATTCAGCGTCACTGAACAGGCCGTCCTGCATCGCCCGCGTTTGAGGAACCCGCAGCACGTCTGCCCGGACACCAGCGTCATCGGGAATGGCCGAGACGGGCCTGGGGGCAACTACCGAGAGCGCGGGCCCGCCAGCTGCTGCCCGGCAAGCGTTGCGGGTTTGCCGCAGCGGCCTCAGCGTTGACGCGGATGGCGCGAGCCCGCGCCGGCGCGAGACTCCTCGGTGCCCCAAGAACGCTAAGGGAGGAAGCGATGAGCCGTGACACATCGAAGCCACCAAATGGCCTGCGCGTGCTGATCGTGGGCGGTGGCGTCGCCGGCCTCGAGACGATGATGGCGCTTCGGGCGATTGCCGAGGAGCGCGTCGACATCGAGCTCGTCGCTCCGGAGCCTCAGTTCTGGTACCGGCCGCTCGCCGTCGCAGAGCCGTTCGCCGCCGGCCACGCTGGCGCCTTCGAGCTTGCGGGGGTCGCGAGCGCCTACGGTACGCGATTCACCCTCGGCGCGCTCGCCTCGGTCGAGCCGGAGCGGCACATCGTGCGGACGACGAATGGGCTCGAGCTTCCCTACGACGTGCTTGTCCTCGCCCTCGGCGCCCGACCGGAACAGGCGCTCAAGGAGGGGCTCACCTTTCGCGGGCCCGCCGACGTCGGCGCGTTCAGCCGCCTGCTCTTCGCCCTCGAGGAGGGAGAGGCACGAAGCCTCGTCTTCGCCATCCCGAGCGCGACTGCCTGGCCGCTGCCGGCCTATGAACTCGCGCTGATGACGGCGAAGCACCTCGGCGACCGCACCGACGAGGTCCGACTCGCCTTGGTGACGCCCGAGCGGCGCCCGCTCGCCCTCTTCGGGGCGGCGGCAAGCGACGCGCTCGAGCGCCTCCTCGAGGAACGCGGCATCGCCCTCCACGCCGGCAAGCACGCGGTCGCGGCGGCCGGCGGGATTCTCCGGCTCGCTCCCACAGGCGAACTGCCCTTCGATCGGCTCGTCTCGCTCCCCCGGCTGCGCGGCCAGCCGATCCCCGGAATCCCACACGACCGGCACGGCTTCGTCTCGACGGACGCGAGCGGGCGTGTTCGTGGCCTGGACGATGTCTATGCGGCCGGCGACATCACCTCGTTTCCGGTCAAGCAGGGCGGCCTCGCCGCCCAGCAGGCGGACGCGGTCGCCGAGTCGGTGGCCGCCCGCGCAGGGGCGCCGATCACGCCGCAACCGTTCCGGCCCGTCCTGCGCGGCCTGTTGCTCACCGGCGGCGCTCCCGCCTACCTGCGTTCGGAGATCACGGGTGGAAGCGGCGAAGCGTCCACGGTCGCCGCCGAGCCGCTGTGGTGGCCGCCGGCGAAGATCGTCGGCCGCTACCTCGCCCCCTTCCTCGCGGAGCACGTGGGGCTGACAGCCGCCTCTGCACGGCCTGCGGACCCCTGCGCGGTCGTCGTCGACGTTGCACTCAAGCTGGCGACCGACCGAGCGGCAGTGGAACCAGGCTCCGTCACCTCAGTGCAAGGAGAGCGGTAAAGCAGCTCACGATCATGGCGGGTCGTTTCGACTACGTGCTAGCGGTCGGGCCGCCGAACGCGGACGCGCGCCGGCCGATCTGACGCCGCTACGTCGAGGAGATCACCAATGAGGACGTCGACCTCGACGCGATCGTGCATACGAGTGAGCTGTTCACCCGGCGGACATCGAGCTCGCCGCGCGGAAGGCGGCCCAGCGTGCGTTCGAGCGCGAGCACTTCGAGGAACACGACGGCGCGCCGGACGGACGACTCTTCTCGCCGCGATCGGAGAGACAAGGCCGACGCTCACAGCCGAGATCGTCACGAGCTTCGACGAGGGGACGCGCCCGTACGCCCGCTTCTAACCGCACGCGCTGCCTCCGCCGTGTGCCTCCCAGCTACTTCAGCGTCTTCAGGTAGGCGACGAGCGCGTTCAGCTGATCGTTGGGAATGATCCCTCCCCAGTGCGGCATGCTGACGATCGGCGCGCGGCCGATCACGCTGCCCGAGCGGATCACGGCGATGATCTTGGCGTCGGTGTTGAACTGCTTGCGGAAGGCGACGCCCGAGAGCGACGGGATCCTCTTGTCGGGCGATTGCGGGTTCGGCACCCCACCGAGCCCGTTCGGGCCATGGCAGTTGATGCAGCCGTCACGGACGTAGAGCGTCGCGCCCTCGACCGCAAGCCCTTGCCCCTGCGGTATCGCGGGCGGTTCGGCCGTGGGCACAGCCGGCAAGCCAGCGCGCAGGTAGGCGATCAGGTCAGACACTTGCTGCTTCGAGATCACCTCGCCCCAGACCGGCATGTACGGCTTCGTGGGGTTCTTCGATTCGCCCAGGCCATGGTCGATGATCGAGCGAAGCCGAGTTGAGGTTAGCTGGCTCGCGACACCGCTTAGCGCGGGCACGTCAGGCGAAACACCGCCGCGACCCCTGTCGCCGTGGCACTGCGCGCACGCGAACTGGGAAAAATCGTGTGCGCCGGCAGCCACGTGCGGGTCAATCGGCGCAGACGAAGAAGAGGACGCCGCTCCGGCAACCGTGACCGTCCGCGTATGACGCGTCGAGTGGCCGACCGCCCAACCGGCGAAAGCGGCGACAAACGCGAGGAAAAGCACGATCAACACGATCGCGGCCTCGGCCACAGCCGCCGGAATGTCACGCTGGCGAGCCATCTACGCTCCGATCGCAACCGATGCGGGTGGCATCACCGCGATTATTCCACGGCGCAACCCGGCGTCTTCCGCAGAAACTACGGGGTCAGCTTCCGTACTTAGCTGCGCGCAGGTACCCGGGAACACCGATGTCGCGCGCTCCGCAAAGCACCAGTGTGAAAGCCGACCGTGTCCCGCGCCGAACTCCTCACCGCCCGTGAACGCGACGTGCTGCAGCTACTTGCTCACGGTCACACCAACCGGGAAATCGCGGACCGGCTCCACATCTCTGTCCGCACAGCCGAATGGCACCGCGCCAGCATCCGGCGCAAGCTCGACCTTGCATCCCGCGCGGCTCTCGTCGCGTTCGCGTTCGCACACGACCTCGCACACCCGGCGCCGACCACGTCGGACAACCTTTGAAGTCGGGGCCGCCAGATTTAGCCAGACGTCGCGGGCGCCGCCCCCGCCCGCTCCATCAGCGTGCCATCGCGGATCGCCTTCTCCATATCCGTCGACTCCTCGCGGTACCACGTTCCGTCCTCGAACTCGATCGCCGGATAGAGCTTCTGCCCCGTGTGCTCGATCATCTCGTCACGCTTGCTCGGTCGAGAGGGCCCCGGAGCGAGCTCGTAGTCGATGCCCATGTCCTTGAGCGCCTTCTCGACCTTCCAGCACGGCCCCCTCTTTAGCCATTCGAACCTGCAGCGATGGAGCTTGACGGCGATCCCTGCCTCCTGTGCTTGGACCGAACCCACGATACGCCCGTGGCCCACCGGTTGCCTCACCGCGAGGCGTACGTGGGAGTCGCCAGACGCTCAGGTAGAGGAAGGAGGACGAATCTCGCGGGCTTCACCAATCGAAGCCAACAGTTATCCACTGCATCCGCTGCGCTCACGCGATCACCGCACGTACCGCACCGCGAACGGGCAGACGTGCGCCAATAGTTCGGACCAGTCTTGCGCACTCACGCTGGCGAATCGCATGCGCTCCACCGAGGCTGACGAGCGCACGGGCGCTCAGGTGAGAGCTCTAGTGGTGGAAATGCACGCCGGCGACGATCTCGACGGCGATGATCGCCGCAACCGGCCAATCGACCACAAGACAGAAGGGAGGCCACCAGCGTGTGTTGGCAACAAACTGACGGCGGTGCTGCCAGAGGTCTTTGAAACCGTGGCCAGCGAGACCGGCGACGAGTAGCCACGGTGTGCTTGTGATCGCCGCGGCGGCGACGATGACGAACATGCCGGCAACACCGGTTTCGACGGCGAGCACGGTGCGGCGTCCGTCGGCGACTGCGAAACCGATGTAGACCGAGGCGATCAATACCAACCCGAGCGCGTAGACGGTCGCCGTATCAAGCCACCAGAACGCAAGCGGCGAGGCCGCCTGCGCGACTCCGATGACCAGTCCCCATATAACGGGTGCTCTCAGCCCCCCGCGGACCGGCTGTGCAAGAGCGGCGACGCTCACGCTGTCGGCGCGACGTTGAAGCTGAACATCATCCCGCTCTCGTGATGCTCGGCGATGTGGCAGTGCGCCATCCACCGGCCGGGGTTCGTGACATCGAGCAGGATGTCGACGGTCTCGCCGGTGCGGACGAGCACCGTGTCCTTCCAGACGAGGTTCGGCTCGACAACATCGTCACGCGCGAGGATCAGGAACCGGCCGGCCCCGTGGACGTGGAACGGGTGCGGCATCGGATGATCTGAGTCCATTTCGTTGACGAGCCGCAGCTTCACCTGGTCACCGACGTGGAACGTCCAATCGATCTGGGCGTTTTCAGCGCCCGTCTCTCGGTCGACGAGCTTCCACCTCATGTTGGCCGGAGTGGTCATCCGGTTGACCTCGACCATGTCGTCTTCCCACTCGATCCCCTGGGCGGTGTCGTGCCCGTGCTCGGGCTCGCCGTGTTGATCATGGTGCCCGTGATGGCCGTGCTGGTCATGGCCTTCGTGTCCGCCGTGTTGACCGTGTCCTTGGGCCTCGTCACCGGCGCGCGCACCGGGATGCTCGTCGCCATGTCCGTGGTGCCCGTGCTTGCCGTGCTCCTCGCCTGCTTCGCCCTCGTCGTTATGGCGGTGGTGTCCGTGGCCGTGGTGATCTTCGTGGTCGTGGCTGTCGTGGCCGTGTCCGTGGTGCTCGTGGTCGTGACCTCCTCCAGCTTCGACCAGGTTCGCCGGCAGGAGCCTCATGCCGCACTTGGGGCAGCGGTCGGGCTTCTCGCTCGTCACCTCCGGATGCATGGGGCACACGTACGTCGTCCCTTCTGCCGCTTGGGCGAGCAGCTTCATCCCGCATTTCGGGCAGCTGCCGGGCTCGTCGCTGACTACCTCGGGGTGCATCGGGCAGGCGTAAACGACCGGGACGCCTTCGGGCACGCCCATATCCATCTCGGCGACAAACGCGAGCGTCTTGTCGGCCGGCGCCTGCAGGAACGGCTCGATCCGCTTACGCAGCTCGGCCATGTCGCGGTTGGTGCGCAGGTGTGCGAACTCGTCGGCGTACGACGGCTCCGGCTGCTGGTCGGTGACTGCGATCGATGCAAGGCGGTAGGTGCGCTCGGGCGTTCGGTGCTCGAGCTCGAGCTCGCCGGCGTCGGGAAACAGCACGTCGACGACGACGCGCTCGGATGGGGCAAGCAGCACCTCCTCGACGAGCTCCTCGTGCTCGTAGTGGCCGGCGTCGGCGCCGACCAGCTTCATCTGCGCGCCCGGCAGCGTCGCGTTGAAGACACGCGTGTTGGCGGTGTTGGTGAAGTAGAAGCGAACGACCTCGCCGCGCTTGGCCTCGAGCGAGAGGTCGGGCTCACCGGCGACGAGCATCACGTTTCCGAAGCGGCCCATCGCCACGTGCGTCGTCTCCGACTCCCTGAAGGCGGCGATCTGCCCGCCCTCGATCAGGATGTCGTCGAGCGTGAGCGGCAGCTCGCGGTTGGCGGCCGGCCAGAAGTCGGGATCGCTCGGGGTGACGAGGATGTTCCCGTAGAGGCCCATCTCCTGGCCGTAGTCCTCGCGGATGTGCGGGTGGTACCAGTACGCGCCGGGGTCCGGCACGTGCACCTGGTAGGTGAAGGTCTCGTGGACCGGGATCGGAGCCTGCGTATCGTGCGTGCCGTCGTAGCGGTTCTCGAGCCGCAAGCCGTGCCAGTGGACCGTCGCGTCGAGGTCGCCGTGGTTGGTCACGCGGACGGTGATCGTCCCACCCTGCGCGACCTTCAGCGTCGGGCCGGGGACGGAGCCGTTGTAGGTCAGCATCCGCACCGTCGCGTCGCCGACCCGCTTCTTGACCGGCATGATCTCGAGCTCGAACTCGTCGCCATCGGCGAGCTCGACCAGCTCCGTCCTGCGAGCCTCCGGCAACCCCTCGGTCTCGCGCGGGAATTCAATCGTATGGCTATGGGAAGTCGGGTCGTGCATCGCTAGCTCCTTTCGTCTGAGCGAGCTTGAGCCGACGCGCCGACGCCGACCGGTGTGCGCACGGACGGCCGCGCCTGGTAGGCCGCGATCCGCTCCGCGATGAACTCGGCGTCCTCTTGCACCCAGCCGATCAGCGCCGAGCCGCGCGTGTACTGCCAGGTGAGGCCGAGGAAGTAGAAACCACGGACATCGGTGACGCCACGGCGATGGCGCAGCCGACCGTCCTCGTCGAAGACCGGAAGCTTGATCCACGAGTAGTCGGGCCGGTAGCCCGTCGCCCAGATCACGACGCTGACCTCCAGCTCGCTGCCGTCCTCGAAGCGGACCGCGTGGCCGTCAGATTCGACGACGCGCGGTTTGAGCTCGACCCCGTAGCGCCGCTTGAGCTCGCGCGGGCTCGAGCCGATCAGCGTCTCTCTCGTACTCAGGCGCTGCCCGAGACGCGTTTCGACCGACTTGTCGAGGATGCGCGCCTTCGTCAGCCACCAGAAGAGGTCGCGGCCGAGTGGGCGCTGCGGCAGCGGCGTCTGGCGGGATCCGACCGAGAGCACCACCGTGTGCGCGGCCGAAAGCTCCTTCGCGATCTGGAAGCCGGTGTTCCCCCCACCGACCACGAGCACGGTTCCGGGTGGCACCTCGTCCGGCCTGCGGTAGCCAACGGCGTGCGTCTGGACGACATCGTCGGCGAGCCGTTCGGCCAGCTTCGGCACATACGGCGTCTGGAAGGGGCCGGTCGCGACCACGACCTGGTCGGCGGTGATCGTCCGTCCCTCAACTTCGAGGCGGAAGGGCCGATCGTCGCCGAGGTCGAGCCTCTTGACCTCGCTGTTGAGCTCGATCGGGAGCTCGAAGGTCGCGGCGTAGCGCTCGAGGTACGCGATCACCTCGTCCCGGGTCGGGTAGCCGTCCGGGTCGCCCGGAACGGGAAGCCCGGGCAGGCCGCTGTAGCGCCGCGGCGTGAAGAGGGTCAGTGAGTCCCAGCGCTCGCGCCAGGCAGGAGCGATCTCGCCGGCGCGCTCGAGGATCACGAAGTCGCGGCCTTGGCGGCGGAGGAAATGGCCCATCGCCAAGCCGGCCTGCCCTGCTCCGACTACGACGACCTCGCAGCTCGAAGTCGGCTCGGCCGTCAACCTCCGCTCGGCCGACCACTCTCTCATCTGGCTTTTCGCCTTCCCGCCGATCGAGCGTTGTTTCCATCAGGCGGCGGGAATCGGCGGCGCCTCGGGTACGTCCTCGCCCAGCTTCGGCTCGACGGTCAGGCGCGGCATCCACTCAAGCCAGCGGGGCAGGTACCAGTTCCAGTCGCCGAGCAGCTTCATCGCCGCAGGCAGCAGCACGCCCCGAATCAGCGTCGCGTCGATAAACACGGCGACGGCGAGCCCGACGCCCAGTTGCTTGATGTCGAGCGTGCGCAGCGAGGCGAAGATCGCGAAGACGGCGATCATCACCGCCGCGGCGCTCGTCACCGTGGACGCGGTCGTGCGGATGCCACGCTCCACAGCCTGGTCGGTCGGCATGCCGTGGTCGACGAGCTCCTTGACGCGGCTGAGGATGAACACGTGGTAGTCCATCGAGAGCCCGAACAGGACCGTGAACAGGAACAGCGGCAGCCAGGTGACGACTCCGCCGTTGGAGTGGAAGTTCAGGAGGCCCTGCAGATGGCCATCCTGGAAGATCCAGACCAGCACCCCGTAGGCCGCGCCGACCGAGAGCAGGTTGAGCACGATCGCCTTGATCGGGATCACGATCGAGCGAAACGTGAGCAACAAGAGTAGGAAGGCGAAGCCGAGCACGAACGCGAACACGATCGGCGCGCGTGCCTTCATCGTCTGATTGAAATCGTGCGTGCCGGCGGTGTCACCAGTTACTGCCTCCTGCGTACCTTGCGGCAGTGTCGCTAGTACCGGCGGGATCACCTTCGTCCGCAAGGTCTCGAGCGCCCGGATCGCTGTTGCGTCCTGACCCTTACCGGCGAGCGGGAAGTCGACCCGCGCGACGGTCTTCGCCTTGTTGACCGAGACGCGAATCGGCTGGTGGATCACACCGGTCGCGAGCGCCCGCTTCTTGAAGTCCGCATACGCTTTCGCGAACCGCGGCGTCGTCACATTGTTGGCCTTGACGACGACGTGCGCGGGATCCTGCGTGCCCGGGAACGAGGCCTGGATCGTGTCGTAGGTCTTCACGATCGCCAGGCTCTTCGGCAGATCGGTGAAGCTCAAAAGCTTCGCGTGAATGTTCAGGACCGGCAACGCCAGCACCACCAGCACCGCCGTTGAGAGCGCGACGGCGAAGGCGGGTCGGCGCATCGACCTGGTGATCACGAAA
>VAWR01000007.1:0-7870 GCA_005885245.1 Actinomycetota bacterium
GATCTCGACCGACCTCGACGAGCTCCTGGAGCTCTGTGCCCGCATCCTCGTGCTGTCGCGTGGGCGTGTGGTCGGTGAGGTCGAGAACGGACCGAGGGCAGGCGAGCGGGTCGGCGAGCTGATGGTCGGCGCCGGAGACGTGGTGGCAGCGTGAGCTGCCTCGTGGAAGGGGCTGGGGGAAACCGGGAGGTTTCCCCGCTCGAACTCTTCGACGGTCGCGGCGATCTCAGCGGCGCGGGCGTCGAGGCGCACACTCCGGAAGAAGGGGGCTCGTGGGGGAAACATGGTTTCCCCCACGCGACCGAGCCGCAGGCGAGGGAGGTGGCAGCGTGACGGATGTCACCACCGAGACCGCCCTCTCTCCAGAGACGCGTGTGCCCACGGAGCGGGGGATGCCCCCGCGACGCGGCGTCACGGACGCGCTCGACGTCGTCGTCCGCTCGATCGGACCGGTCGTGCTGGCGCTCGCCGCCGGCGCGATCCTGCTACTCGCGCTCGGGCGCGATCCGATCGCGTTCTATTCGAACGTCTGGAAAGGGGGCATCCAGCTGACGGCGTGGCAGGACAGCGCGATGCGCGCCGCCCCACTGCTGCTCATCGCGGCCGGACTCACCGTCGTCTTTCGCGCCAACATCTGGAACCTCGGCTACAACGGCCAGTTCCTACTCGGGGCCGCGCTGGTGTCGGGCCTCGGACCGTCGCTCGTCGGCGACACGGCGCGGTGGACCGCGCTGGTCGTCCTCTTCCTGGTCGCCGGCGCCGCGGGAGCGGCGTGGACGCTGGTGCCCGCACTCCTGAAGGCGCGATACGAAACGAACGAGATCATCACGACCCTGATGATGTCGTTCATCGGCGTCGGGATCGCGAACATCCTGATCAAAGGACCATTTCAGGACACGAGCGTGAACATTCCGCAGACCCGCGTCCTGCCGCTCGACAAGATGCTGCCGGCGATCCCCGGCACACGAATCCACGTCGGTGTGCTGGTGGCGGTCGCCGCCGTGCTGATCGTCCACTTCGTCCTGACGCGAACGTCGTTCGGGCTCCGCCTCCAGGTGCTCGGTGCGAATCCGCGCGCGGCGCGACACATGGGCGTCAAGGTGCCGCGTCTCATCGTCATGAGCTTTCTCGTCAGCGGGCTCCTGATCGGGATGGCTGCAGCGACCGACATCCTGGGGATCTGGGGGTACGTGCGGGCCAACTGGAACCCGGCGTACGGCGACACCGTGATTCCGTTCGTGTTCCTCGCCCGGCTCAACGCGTTGGCGGTCGTACCTTTCGTGGCCTTCTACGCCGTCCTTTCGACAGGAGGCGACCTCGCGACCCAACAGGCCAACCTGCCGACGGACTTCCTCCTCGTGCTCGTTGCGTTGATCCTGCTCTTCATGACCGTGATCGAGTACCTCGGACGCCGGCGCTCGCTCGGGGCCAGCTATCTCACTCCGGGGTTGGAGCAGGCGCTACGTCACTCACGGCGTCGGCGGAAGACGAGTCGATGAGCGAGCTGCTGACCCGCACGTTTCTCACGGCCGTCATCTCCGGCGGACTGCTCGCCGGCATCCCGCTGATGTTCACGGCACTCGGCGAGACCATCTCCGAGCGCGCCGGCGTGCTGAACATCGGACTCGAAGGGATGATGCTGGTGGGGGCCTATGTCGGGTTCGTCGGCGCCTACTACAGCGACTCGTTCTGGCTCGGTTTCCTCGCGGGCATCGGGGGCGGCGCGCTCGCGTCGGTCTTCATGGTCGTCCTGTGCGTCCGGCTCGGCCTGGACCAGATCGTCGTCGGCATCGCGATCACGCTGGCCGGAGAGGGAATCACGAGCGTCTTACAGGACGCACAGTTCGGGAAGAGCTACCCGCGCCTCGGCGCCCCCTCGACCCTGGCGATTCCCGGCCTCTCGTCGATCCCGGTCGTGGGCAAGAGCCTCTTCGAGCAGCCGTTGATCGTCTACCTCGGCATTGCTGCGGTCGCCCTCACCTCCTGGGTCTTTCGCAAGACGAATGCCGGGTTGAACCTCCGCGCGGCGGGGGAGAAGCCCGAAGCACTCGATGCGGCCGGTGTCAGCGTGCTCGCGACGCGGAGCTACGCCGCGCTCTGCACCGGCGCGCTCGCGGGGCTCGGCGGTGCGTACCTCTCGATCGTCGGCGCGGGAACCTTCACTCCGTTCATGACCCAGGGCCAGGGCTTCATGGCGATCGTCATCGCGATGCTCGCGAGGGGAAAGCCGCTCTGGGTCGTGTGCGGCTCCTTCCTCTTCGGCATCTCCCTCTCGATCGCCACGGCGCTGCAGCTGGCCGGGATCAACGTTTCGACGGACGTGGTCAACATGCTGCCGTTCCTGGCGATCATGGTTGCGCTGGTTGCATTCGCGCGGCGCTCCTACCTTGCCCCGGCCCTCGCGATTCCGTACGTGCGCGGGGCGCGCTGACGAATGGAGATCGCCAGCTCCTTCGCGCTTCCGTTGCCGCCCGAAGAGGCGTATCGGGCGTTGCTCGACATCGAGCGCGTCTCCCCGTGCGTCCCCGGAGGAGAGCTCGGCCCCCGAGAGAGCGACGGCACGTATCCGGCCAAGATGACCGTGAAGCTTGGCCCGATGCGACTCGTCTACACGGGCTCGCTGCGGGTTGCCGAGCAGGATGAACGGAGCAGGCGCGCGGTCCTGCACGCCACCGCGCAGGCCGCGGGAGGCCAGGGCACGGTCGACGCGACGATGACGATGCTGGTCAAGCCCGACGGGCCCGGTTCTCACGTCGCCGTCCAGACCGAGCTGTCGCTGACCGGTCGGGCGGCGAAGTTGGGACGCGGTCTCGTCGACGATGTCGCCGGGCGCGTCGTCGCAGACATGGCCGCGTGCATGGAACGGGAGCTCGCCGACGCCTCGCCTCCAGACGAGCCGGGGAAGACGCCGAGACCAGGCCCCTCGGTCGTCGCCCTGGTTGCGCGCGCGCTGCTCGGACGGTTGCGAAACTTCGGCAGGAAAGGACAGACATGAGGGATCCCGAGTTCACTCTGAGCGCCGGTCCGACGGCCGCATCCCCCGGCGTCCTCGCCGCGCTCGGTTCGCCGATCACGTATCACTACGATCCAGCCTTCCTCGAGTGCTTCCGCCGCACCGAGCGAAAGGTGGCGCAGATCCTGCAGACCGCGAACGACGTGGTGCTGATGCAGGGGGAAGCCGTTCTCGGACTCGAGGCTGCCGCGCGCGGCCTCGTGAGCCCGGGGTCCAAGGTTCTGAATCTCGTCTCCGGGATCTTCGGCAAGGGAATGGGCTACTGGCTGCGCGATTTCGGCGCCGACGTCCACGAGATCGAGGTCGCGTACAACGACGCCGTCGACCCCGCCGAGGTAGAGAGATTCCTCGCCGGGCACCCGGGCATCGAGGTCGTCGCGGTGGTCCACTCGGAGACTCCGTCGGGGACGTACAACCCGGTCGACGCAATTGGGAAGATCGCGCACGCCCACGGCGCCCTGACGCTTGTCGACTGCGTCTCGTCAGTCGGCGGAATGCCGTTCAAGGCCGACGAGTGGGAGCTCGACATTTGCGTGCTAGGGCCGCAGAAGTGCCTCGGCGGTCCCCCGGGGATGTCCCTGATCAGCGTGAGCGACGACGCCTGGAAGCGGATCCGCGCGAACCCCGCGGCACCGCGAAGCTCTTTCCTGTCCCTGCTCGACTGGAAGGAGCAGTGGCTGGAAGGAGAGAAGTTCCCCTACACGCCGTCCGTGTCGGATGTGCACGGCGTCGAGGCGGCATGCGACGAGCTGCTCGAAGAGGGCATCGACGCGTCCATCCGTCGTCACGAGCTTGCCGCTCGTGCCACTCGGGCGGGCATTCGCGCGATGGGGATCGAGTTGTGGCCGCGCTCAGAGGAGATCTCGGCCGCGTGTGTGACGGCCGTGGCGGTCCCCGACGGCCTTACAGACCTGCAGGTGCGCGCGCACGTTCGCGAACGCTACGGAGTCATGATCTCCGGCGGGCAGGGCGCCGGGAATCTCGTCCGGCTGGGGCACATGGGCTTGACGGCTTCGGGCATGTATCCCGTCGTCGGTCTGGCAGCACTCGGTCGTTCGCTTGCCGACCTCGGGGCTCAGGTGGAGATCGGTGCCGGGATCGAGGCGGCGCTCGAGGTCCTTGCAGCCGAGGCGGCACCCGTCGCGTGAGGCTGCCGCCGTTCGTGCTACACCGGCCGACGTCGCTCGAGGAGGCCGATGCGACGCTCGCCGAGTACGGCGACGAAGCAGCGGTCTATTGCGGCGGTACCGAGCTGTTCCTGGTGATGAAGCTCGGGCTCGCGAGCTATCCACAGCTCGTCGACCTCAAGCGGATTGCCGAGCTCCACGTGTTGGCCGAACGAGACGGCTACCTCTCCGTCGGGGCGGCGGTGACTCATCGCGAGCTCGAGTCGTCGCCGCTGGTGCAGAAGCTGTTGCCGACGCTCGCGGAGATGGAGCATCGCGTTGCGAACATCCGTGTGCGCAGTGCGGGCACCCTCGGCGGCAATCTCTCCTTCTCGGATCCCCATTCGGATCCCGCGACGTTCCTGCTGGCTGCCGGTGCCGAGCTCGTCTGTCGTCGCGGTGCGGCGAGCCGGACGATTTCGATGGGTGACTTCGTGCGCGGGCCGTACGAAACCGCACTCGAGCCCGGCGAGCTCCTCGCGGAGATCCGGATTCCGACGCCCGGAACCTCGGCCGCTCTGGCCCACATGAAGTTCGCGATCCACGAGCGACCGGCGTTGACCGTCTCGTGTCTCGTTCGCGCCGAGGAAGGACGGGTCGCCGAGGCCCGGATCGCCGTCGGCTCGGTCTCGGCGGTGCCGGCGCGTGCGCCGGAGGCGGAGGCGGCCCTCCTCGGTCTCGAGCTGGAGGCTGACGACTCGGCGCTCGCGCAGGTTGGGCAAGCGGCGGCAGACGCTTCGACGCCGATCGCGGACGCGAACGGCTCCGTCGAGTACAAGCGCGGGAGGCGCTCGGGCGTGCCTCCTCCAAAGCGCACTAGGAAGTCACAATTCGAGCATGGGCGGCGGGTTGAGAAGGGGCGGCCGGAGGCGCATGATCTCCTGGCCAGCGGAATGAACGGGGAGAGAGATGCGACGAATCCTTCTGATCGGTTCCCGGAAGCTACGCACGGTGGCGGTGGTCGCCCTGGGGGTGGGCGCGCTTGTGATTCCTGCACCCGCGGCCCTCGCCGACCCGCCGGCGACGCCGCCGCGAGCAGACGCCTACGTGGAGGTGTGGTGTCGCGCACCGGACGGGACGGTCGCGCCGTACGAGCGGGTCGACGCCCACAGTGTCGATCAAGGCAACAAGGACGTCCAGGTCGAGCACTTCCGCCTGCACCACGACGGGTGGCTTTGCCAGATAGGGCCGTTCGCCTGACACGCCCCTTAGCTGACCGGCTGTAGGTCGCGCCGCTAGACCTCGACCTTGATCGCCTCGAGCTCGTGCTCGAGCTCGGCCAGCTCCCGGCCCCCCGCCATCAGGCGCACGAGCTCCTCACGGTCGACCTGCGACTTCTCGAACGCGCCGAGGCTCTGGCCGCGGTTCAGGATGACGAAGCGGTCTCCCACCGGATAGGCGTGGTGGGGGTTGTGCGTGATGAAGATGACTGCGACGCCTCGCTCCCGTGCCTGAAGGATGTATTTGAGGACGACGCCGGCCTGCTTCACTCCGAGGGCGGACGTCGGCTCGTCGAGGATGAGCACCCGCGCACCGAAGTAGACCGCGCGCGCGATCGCGACCGACTGACGTTCGCCGCCCGAGAGCGTGCCGACGGGCTGATCGGGATCGCGGATGTCGATCCCCATCTCGCTCAGCTCCCGGCGGACGATGCTCTTCGCCTTGCCCGAGTCGAACCACTGAATGGGACCGAAGCCCTTCCTAGGCTCGGCGCCGAGGAAGAAGTTCCGCCACACCGACATCAGCGGAACCATCGCGAGATCTTGATAGACGGTCGCGATCCCCTTCGCCCGCGCATCGCGTGGCGACGTGAACTGAACCTCCTCGCCGTCGACGACCAGCCGTCCCGAGTCCGCTTGGTGGACCCCGGACAGGATCTTGATGAAGCTCGATTTGCCCGCGCCGTTGTCGCCGAGGATGCACGTCACCTCACCGCCGTTCACATACGTCGAGATGTCCTTCAGCGCGACGATGTTCCCGTAGTACTTGGAGATGTGATCGGCTTCGAGCAGGTGCGCCATCGTCATCTCGCTTTCTGGGCACGACTGCGGATCAGCGTGTTCAGCATGACGGCGGCGAAGAGGATCCCGCCCTGGAACGTGAAGGTCCAGTTGCTGTCCCACTGCGCGTCGACGATGCCGAGCTGAACCATCCCGAGCATCGCGGCGCCGAAGAATGTTCCGATCACCGAGCCGAAGCCGCCCGTGAGCAGACAGCCGCCCACGACGGCGCAGATGATGAAGATGAACTCGAGGCCGATGCCTTCGCCTGCCTGCATCGACCGCAGCTCGAGTGCCTCGATGATTCCCATCACCGACGCGGTGCCGGAGGTCATCATGAAAAGGGCGATCTTGGTGCGTGCCACGGGAACGCCGACGTTCCGGGCCGAATTGGGCTCGCCGCCTGAACTGTAGATCCAGTTGCCGAACCGGCTCTTCGCGAGCAGCCAGGCTCCGATTGCGGTGAGCACGATCCACCAGATCACCTTGACCTTGAAGTCGTAGTGCGTCAGGTCGCCGGCGAAGATCTTCCGCGCCGAGTTGAAGCCGCTGGCCGAGTCGATGTTCTGGATCGCCGTCTGCCCGGTGAGCTTGAGCGTTCCGGCAGCGTTGACGCCCTGAAGGACGAAGAACGTCGCGAGGGTGACGATGAAGCTCGGCAGCTTCGTGCGGATGACGGTCAGTCCGTTGATGAAGCCGACGACGAGGCCGAACAGGAGCACAAGCAGCATCGCCGGCCAGACGTTCATGTCCTGGAACGTCGTCAGGTAGCCCAGCAGCAATCCGGAGCTGCCGATCATCACGCCCGCCGAGAGGTCGAACTCGCCTCCGATCATCAGGAGCGCCACCGGCACCGCGACGATGCCGTACTGCGCCGCCTGGTCGGTCCAGCCCGCGGCGATGCCGGGATCGCCGATCCAGTTGACCGAGCGCGCGAAGTACGAGAACGCGAAGAAGACCGCGATCGCACCCAGGAGTGCCCCGATATCCGGGCGGGTCAAGAGGCGGGTGAGGGATCCGACTCGGACGAGCCGCTCGTCCTGGGGGACGCCTCGCGCTGTGCTCTCGGTCATGCGACTTCCCTTCACGATGGAACTGGGCGGCCGCGGCGCGACCGCCCAGGTCCCGTGTTCTTAGCGCGTACCCATCTTCGCGAGCGCGGCGACCTTCGCCGCGTTCGCCTTGTTGATGATTCCCGGTCCCGTCAGAACCGGCTGTCCGTTTCCGACCGTGTTCAGGTTCGAGACAAACAGCACCCCGAACACGACGGGCAGGTAACCCTGGAGGTACTGCTGCTGGTCGATCGCAAAGAGCATCCGGCCTGCCTGGATCTCCTTGATCGCGCCGCCGACGTCGAAAGTCCCGATCTTCGTGCCCTTCGGACACGAGGAGATGCACGGGATCGTGACGTCAGGGTCCAGCCCGAGGAAGGCATCGAGCTTCTTGTCTGCGTTGAAGGCCGCCTTGACCTTCGCTTTCGTTCCCGGGATGTCCGACTTGGCGTTCGGGATCGTGAGGACCTTGACGTTGCTCCCGCCCATGACGGACTTCACTCCCGAGGCCCGCTGCTGCAATCCTGAGTTGCTGGCCTCGTGGATGACGATCAGCACCTTCTTGGCTCCGGCTTTCTTGAACTGCTTTCCGGCGCCCTTGCCTGCGAGGGTCTCGGTCTGCCCGACGTGGACCTCGTA
>VAWR01000007.1:7880-32423 GCA_005885245.1 Actinomycetota bacterium
CGCGACCAGGCCCGAGTTGACGGTGATGATCTCGATGCCTTTCGCGGACGCCTTCTTGAGCGGATCCCTCAGGGCGCTCTCATCCGGCACCGACGTTGCGATCACCTTCGCCCCGGCCGCGACCGCCGCATTGATGCCGGCAACCTGCTTCGGAACGTTGTTGTTGGCATACACCTGCGTCACGCTCACGCCTCGTGACGCAAGATCCTTCTTCGCCTGGTCGACACCCTTCTTGAACACCGACCAGAACGAGCCGGTGTCGCCGTGGGTGACGACCGCCATCTTGAACCCCGCCGAGCTCGCAGCGAACGCCGCCGCCGCCGGCGACCCGAGCACGGTGAGTCCGGCTGCTGCCGCACCTCCCTTGAGGAACAACCCTCTGCGTGTGAGCTGGGTGAACTCCTCATCCATGAGGTCGTCCATCGTTCTCCTTTCCCCGGTTGAGATCGGTGAGCCGATTCTCAACCCTTTGGGGTGCGCCGCGCTCGGGGAGGGGGACGGGACGCCGCTCGCGGCGCGACCTCTCCGCCGCGAGAGCCACGGCGAGAGCGGCACGGGCGTCGTCCAGGGGACGAACGCGGCCAGCTCGGCATGATAGGCGGGGGCGAAGCGGTCCCAGAAGTCCCGGTAGCCCGGCCCGCCCGCCGGAGAGGCCGGTTCGAGCGACCTGATCGGGCTGCGCCTGTCCCAGCCGACGGCGATGCTGTCCGCGGTCCCGAAGACCTCCAACCTGACGTCGTAGCCGAGTGGGTCGTGCCGCGTCCCGGAAAGGATCACGAGCGCGCCATCTGAAAGTCGCATCATCGCTGCGGCCGTGTCGACGTCGTCGAGGCGCTCGAACCACTCGGACTCGAGGACCGCGCCGTCAGCGTAGACCTCGGTGACCTCTTGGCCCGTCACGAAGCGGACTGCGTCGATGTCGTGAATGTGCAGGTCGGCGAAGATGCCACCGGAAGCGGCGATGTAGTCCTGTGCCGGTGGAAAGGGATCGTGCGTCGCCGCGCGTAGGACGAGTAGTCTGCCGAGCCTGCCGTCCAGGACTGCTGCGTGGGCGGCCCGGTAGCCGGCGTCGAAGCGCCGCTGGAAACCGACCTGCACGAGAATCCCTGTTGCTTCCACGTCGGCTCGCACGCCGTCGAGTGTGTGAAGATCGAGCGCGACGGGCTTCTCGCAGAACGCCGGGAGCCGAGCGGCCGCCGCGAGGTTCAGCATCGGAACGTGTCCCGGTGTCGCAGTTGCGATCACGAGGGCGTCGATGTCCGCGTCGACGAGCGCTTCGGCGCTCTCGACCGCGTCAACAGAAAGCTCCGCCGCGACCTGGCGGGCCCGGTCGGCGTCGACGTCGGCCACCGTCACCGACGAGACGTGCTCGAGCGCGAGCAGCGTTTGCACGTGCAGCGCGCCGATGCGGCCGAGGCCGACGACGCCGAGCGCCAGTCCCACCCTGCTAGTCGAGCCCTCCGACGTCGAGGACGACCGTCTTCAGGTCGCTCATGTCCAGCATGGTGTACCTGCCGCCGATGCGGCCCCAGCCGCTCTGCGTGCCGGAGGCTCCGCCGAACGGCTCGTGCGCCTCCCAGTAATCCGTCGAGTCGTTCACGACGACGTTGCCGACGCGAAGGTTGTCGACGTAGCGGAACGCGCGCTTCAGGTTCGAGGTGTAGACGGCCGCCTGGAGCCCGAGATGCGAGTCGTTGGCGACGGCAAGCGCCTCCTCGTCCGACCGGACTCGGATGAGCGGCACGATCGGGCCGAAGGTCTCCTGCTGGTTGATCAGCGTGTCGACGCCGACGTCGGTGACGACCGTTGGCTCGTAGTAGAGACGGGTGGGGCGGTCGTCTGCTCTCGAGCCCCCGAGGACCACGTTCGCGCCCTTGTCCACCGCGTCTTCCAGATGTCGATCCATCTTGAGTGCCGTCGGCTCGTTGTTCATCGGACCGACGCGTGTCGAGTCGTCGAGCGGATCGCCGAGCGGCCAGGCTGCAGCGGCCTTCAGCACCTCGTCGAGGAAGTCGTCGTGGACGCGCTCGTGGACGAGCACCCGCTCGGTCGCGCAGCAGACCTGGCCCGCGCAGAAGAAGCCGCCGAAGACGGCGCCCTCTGCGGCGCGATCGAGGTCGGCGTCCTCACAGACGATCACCGGCCCGTTACCGCTCGCCTCGATGAGGGAGCGCTTCAGGCCGGCGGCGCGGACGATCTTCTCCGCGGTCGGGTGCGAGCCGACGAATCCGACGCAATCGATCCCCGGATGCGTCACGAGTCGCTCGCCGACATCGCCGCCGCCGTAGACGACGTTGACGACGCCGTCGGGCAGGCCCGCGTCCGCCATGATCTGCATGAAGTTCGCCATCGCGATCGGCGTCCACTCGGAAGGCTTCATCACGATCGTGTTGCCGACGGCGATTCCCGGGGCGATCAGCTCGACGGGGATGAGCGTGGGGAAGTTCCAGGGCGTGATGCCGACGTAGACGCCGTTCGGCTTGCGGAACGTGAGGATCCGCTTGTTTGGGTCCTGAGACGGGATGATCGCCGTCTCCATCCGCTTCACGTCCTCGGCTGCGATGCGGAAGTTCTCCGCGGTCTCGTCGATGTCGCCGAGCGCCTCCGCGGCGTACGGCTTGCCCTGCTCGAGCGAGAGCTCGCGCGCGAACTCCTCGCGCCGCTCGTCGATCAGGTCGGCGATCGCGTGGCAGATCTTCGCCCGCTCCCAGGCCGAGAGCGCCGCCCATTTTGGCTGCGCCGCCCGGGCGGCCGCGACCGCGCGGTCGACGTCCTCCGCGCCGGCGTCCGGCGCTTCGGCCAGGGTTTCTCCGGTGACGGGGGAGATGACCGTTCGGGCGGTCTCGCCGGTCGAGGCGACCCACTCGCCGCCGATGAAGTTGTCGAGGGTACGGACCGTGACGGCCATTGCAGCTCCTTTCTCAGGCATGCGCCTTCTGAGAGAGTTTCGCTCATGGCCCGCCTCACTGCAGCCCAGGCGCTGATCCGGTTTCTCGCCGCTCAGCACGTCGAGCGGGACGGGGTGGAGGGGCGCTTCTTCGAGGGCTGCTTCGGGATCTTCGGACACGGCAACGTCGCGGGCATCGGGCAGGCGCTGTACCAGCATCCGGATCTCCTCACCTACTACCAGGCGCGAAACGAGCAGGCGATGGTGCATACGGCCGTGGGGTTCGCGCGGATGAGGAACCGGCTCGCGACGCTTGCCTGCACCACCTCGATCGGCCCGGGCGCGACCAACCTCGTCACCGGCGCCGCGCTCGCGACGGTGAACCGTCTACCTGTGCTGCTGCTTCCCGGCGACGTATTCGCCTCACGGCGGCCGGACCCGGTGTTGCAACAGCTCGAGGTGCCGTCGCGCGGGGATGTCTCGGTCAACGACTCGCTGCAGCCGGTCTCACGCTATTTCGACCGGATCGAGCGGCCCGAGCAGGTCGTTCCGGCCGCGCTCGCTGCGATGCGGGTCCTCGTCAACCAGGCCGAGACGGGCGCGGTGACGCTTGCCTTTCCGCAGGACGTGCAGACGGAGGCGTACGACTATCCAGAGGAGTCTCTTGCGCGCCGTGTCTGGCACATCGCGCGGCCGGAGCCCGACTCGGGCCGGCTCGCGGAAGCGGTCGCACTGATTCGCGGCGCGAAGCGTCCGCTGATCGTCGCCGGCGGCGGGGTCATCTACTCCGAGGCGCCCGACGCGCTGCGGACCTTTGTGGAGCAGACGGGGATTCCGGTCGGGGAAACTCAGGCGGGGAAGGGCTCGCTCCCGTATGACCACCCGGCCGCGCTCGGCGCCGTCGGCGCGACCGGCACCTTCGCCGCCAACCGGATCGCCGCCGAGGCGGACGTCGTCATCGGCATCGGCACGCGCTGGTCAGACTTCACGACTGCCTCCAGGACGGCGTTCCGCGATCCGAACGTGCGCTACGTCAACGTCAACGTCGCCGACTTCGACGCCGCGAAGCTGAGCGGAATCCCGCTCGTCGCCGATGCGCGGGTCGCGCTCGAACGGCTTGCGGCCGCGCTCGAGGGCCATCAGGTCGAGCCCGAGTACCGAGAACGTGCGGCCACGCTCAACAGAGAATGGGACGAAGAGGTGGCGCGCCTGTACGGCCTGGGTCACGAGCCGCTGCCTGCGCAGAGCGAGGTGATCGGTGCGGTCAACGACGCCGCCGGGCCCACGGACGTCGTCGTCTGCGCCGCCGGCGCGATGCCCGGCGATCTGCACAAGCTCTGGCGCACGCGGGACCCGAAGGGCTATCACGTCGAGTACGGCTACTCGTGCATGGGCTACGAGATCGCGGGTGGACTCGGGGTGAAGATGGCGGCGCCCGAGCGCGAGGTCTACGTCATGGTCGGGGACGGCTCGTACCTGATGTTGTCGAGCGAGATCGTCACTTCGATCCAGGAGGGCCTGAAGTTGACGATCGTCCTCGTCGACAACCACGGGTTCAACTCGATCGGTTCGCTTTCGCGATCGCTCGGCACCGACGGCTTCGGCACGCTGTACCGCTACCGCCGAAACGGGTCGCTCGGGGTCGACAGCGACGAGTCACCCGCGCCCGTGCTGCCGGTCGACCTGGCGGCAAACGCGGAGTCACTCGGCGCGAAGGTGATCCGCTGCCGCACGATCGGCGAGCTACGCGACGGTCTGGAGGCGGCGAAGTCCGAGGAGGGAACCGTGGTGCTGGCGATCGAGGTCGACCGTTACGAGGGCGTCCCCGCCTACGAGAGCTGGTGGGACGTCCCGGTCGCCGAGGTCTCCGAGGTCGACTCGGTTCGGGTGGCGAGGAAAGCCTACGAACGGGTGCGCCCCAGGACTTAGTGGCTCAGAGCCACTAAGTCTGGCTTACGCGCCGTAGCTGCGCGGCGCGCTGGCGACGCGGATGCCGCTCAGCTCCGGCGCCCTTCGAGCGTGACCAGCGGCACGCGGGGGTCCGGCTCGAGGCGCTCCCAGGCCGGTCGGATCCACGCAAGCGCCGGATCGTCCGCCGCCGCCATCGAACGGCGGTCGCCGGCCAGGCCGTTGAGGTAGTACAGGTCGTAACCGTGGGCCGCGGCGGTGGTGTGATAGCCGTGCGGAACGAGCATGAGGTCGCCGTCTCGCACGGTCTCGGTCAGGTCCGTTCCATGTTGCGGGCTGTAGAGACGCTGTACGGCGAACGCACCTTCCGGTTCGCTCTGCGTGCGGTAGTAGTAGACCTCCTCCAGCACGACCTCTCCCGGCGGTCGATCCTCGTCGTGTTTGTGCGGCGGATAGCTGGACCAGTTTCCCGCCGGCGTGAAAACCTCCACCACGAGCAGACGCTGGGCGGGAAACTCCGGCTTGATGATGTGGTTGATCTGCCGCGTTGCGTTGCCGGAGCCGCGCACCTCGATCTCGACGTCGTCAGGTGTGACCAGCCGCGGCTCGAGGCGTTCGTCCGCCAGCGCACCGCAGATTGCAAGCTCGACATCGCTCTGGGCAATGACCGTGTAGTCAGTTGCGAGCGGGAGGTACAGGGCCCAGGGCATACCGTCGAAGACGTTCGCGCGTTCGCCGAGCTCCCAGCTCTCGCCGCCGCTCTCGACCGCGCAGCTACCGCCCAGCGGAACGAGCGCGACCTCTTCGCCGCCTGTTTGCCGCGAGACCTGTTCGCCGTTACGCAGACGTTCGACGCGAAACGACAGGTAGCGCCACGACGCCGAAGATGGATCGACCACGTCCCACTCGCCGTGGCGGAGCAGGAGCTCCATCAGGCGAGCTCCGCCTCGAGCTCTTCCAGCGTCGGCATCGCTTCCGAGCATGCCAGCTGCGCTGCGACCATCGCACCGGCCACGGAGCCGCGGCGCGCCGCTTCTTCGAGCGGCAGTTGCGCCTGCAGGCTCTGGACGAAGGCCGCGACGAAGGCGTCGCCTGCGCCCAGCCCGTTGACGACGTCGACCGGATGGCCGGGGACGTCGACCTCGTGGCCCTCGTGAAACAACAGTACGCCGCGTTCGCCTCGCTTGAGCACGAGCGCTCGCACCCCGAGCTCGAGCAACGTGTGCGCGTCGCCCGCGGCGGCTTCGACCTCCTCTTCGTTGCCGATCACGATGTCCGCATTGCCGGCCGCCTTGCGGGCGAGCTCGCCGTACTCCTCGGCGCGCTCCCAGAGCGTCGGGCGCCAGTCGAGGTCGAAGATCGTCGTACCGGCGTGCGCCGAGAGCGCGGCCAGCGTCGTCTCGCGGCTCGGCGACTGGGCGAGACCGGTGCCCGTCGCCAGCAGGAAGGGCGCCGCCGCCACCTCCGCGGCGTCGAAGTCTTCGGGCGCGAGCTGCCAGTCCGGCGCGGTCGGGTAGCGGTAGAAGGTGATCGGGAAGCGATCGGGCGGCCAGACCTCGCAGAACGTGGGCGGGGTCATCAGACGTTCGTCGACGGCGAGGAAGCGCACGTCGACTCCTTCTCCGGAGAGGAAGTCGCGGACGAACTCGCCGTGCGGATCGGGACCGACGCGCGAGACGATCGCGGGTTTGAGCCCGAGCCGAGCCAGGCCCGTTGCGACGTTGCCGGCGAAGCCGCCGACGAAGCGCGTGTAGGTTCGCACCTCGCGCAGCGGGGTCCGGAGTTGGTTCGGGTAGAGGTCGATGCCCACCCGGCCGAGAACTGCGACGTCGATCACCGTGGCGATCTTCGCACTGTTCTTCGATCTGCGTTCCACCTTGACCGTTCTTGATATAGCAATTACGCTATGAGCATGGTCGGGTCGAGACGGGTCGTGGCGACACTGCTCGGATTCCTGTATCTCGCCGAGAACGCGTTCGCCGGATACGTGCTGATCTTCTTCGCGACGTTTCCGTTCGAGAACGTCGATCGAGAGAATCGCAGCCAGGACGACTGGCTCATCGCGGTCGGTCTCCTCCTCGCTGCGCTCGCTCTGATCCTCGCGATCGCCGTTACCGCGAAGAGCACGGTCCTGGCAGGAACGATGCTCGCCGTGAACAGCGCCATCACCGTGTCGCTCTTGGTCTGGGGTCTCCAGAAGTCCGATCACAGCGATGGAACGCTGATCGCGCTTGCGCTCGCCGTAGAGGTGACGGGGATCGCCGCTGTTTCACTGTCATCGAGGAGGCGCTTCGACGTGTAGCTGAGAAGCGCGGTTGCGTTCCAAACGCACGGAGGAGAAGATCCTGAGATTCGACGGGAGGTTCTCCATGGCAAGCGTGGCTGATTCCACCGAACGGCGCGATGCCCTTGTCGGGCGCCTGTTCATGAGCGCGGTCGGAGCGTTCGATCTCTTTTCCGTCTACCTGGGTGAGCGCCTGGGTCTCTACCGGGTTCTTGCCGATGATGGTCCGCTGACGTCCGCAGAGCTAGCAGCTGCTGCCGGCATCCACGAGCGGTACGCGCGCGAGTGGCTCGAGCACCAAGCGGCCAGCGATCTCCTGGAGGTCGAGGCGGACATGGATGGGAACGAGCGCAGGTTCTCCATTCCGGCCGGTCATGAAGAGGCGCTCCTGGACGTCTCGAGCCTCAACTACGTCGCTCCGCTGGGGCGCGCCGTCCTGGCGTCCGTCCGCCCGATCGACGCATTGCTCGCTGCGTTCAAGACAGGCGAGGGTGTGCCCTACGCCGACTACGGCGAGGACCTGCACGAGGGCCAGGCTGCATTCACACGGCCCCTGTTCGAGAACCTGCTCGGGAGCGAGTGGCTGCCCGCCGTTCCCGAACTTCATGAGCGGCTGCTGGCAGATCCGCCCGCGCGGGTGGCAGACATCGCGTGCGGCCAGGGCCGGTCGAGCATCGAGCTGGCCCGTGCGTACCCACTGGTCCTCGTGGACGGAATCGACTCCGATCATGCGTCGATCGAAGGGGCCCGCAAGAACCTGGAAGGGAGCGGCGTCGAGGAGCGCGTGACGTTCCACGAGCGGAACGCCGCGGACGCCGAGTTGGCCGGCCGATACGACCTCGTCACGATCTTCGAGGCGCTGCACGACATGTCGTATCCGGTCGACGTCCTTCGCGCCGCGCGAGGACTCCTCGGCGACGGCGGCATGATGCTGATCGGCGACGAGCGCACGCAAGAGGAGTTCACGGCGCCCGCAAGCGAAGTCGAACGGCTCTACTACGGCTTCAGCGTCTTCCACTGCCTGCCGGTCGGCATGGTCGGCGAAGGCGCGGCGGGTACGGGGACGGTGATCCGGGCCGAGACGGTCAAGCGGTATGCAGAGGAGGCAGGCTTCTCCAGTTGCGAAGTCCTGCCGATCGAACACGACTTCTGGCGGTTCTACCTGCTGAAGCCGTAGCCGTCGGCCGCCGCGACCGCTCGGCGAGAAAGGCTTGATCATGCGGATCCGCACGGGTCCGAAGGCCACCTGACCTCTGGGCCCCGGCCCGGCGCTAAAGGTCGACCCGCGGCGGGTCGATGTGTGCCACATGACTGCGCGCATCTCCGCCGGCGCTCCGGCCGCGTTGCCTACCCCTGCTTGGATCGACAAGTGGCTCGCGGCCTGCCACGACCTGGCCGAGCTCGAGCGCTCGAACCCGATGACGGACGCCGTCGTCGAGGAGGTCGACGGCCGGATGATCCGGGTCGGCGACCAGTGGCTCGCTGACTTCGCCTCGTGCAATTACCTCGGCTTCGACCTCGAGCGCGAGCTCATCGAGTCGATCCCGGCTTACCTCGAGAAGTGGGGCACGCACCCGAGCTGGTCGCGCCTGCTCGGCAGCCCTGTGCTCTACGAGCAGATCGAAGAGCGGCTCGCCCAGTTGCTCGGCGCGGAGGACACGCTCGTCCTGCCGACGATCACGCTCATCCATATGTCCGTGATTCCGGTGCTCGCCGGCGCGGGCACCATCTACGTCGAGAGCCGCGCGCACAAGACGATCTACGAGGGCTGCCAGTTCGCGGCCTCCCGCGGCGCGACGGTGAAGCGGTTCAAGTTCGAGGACGCCGAGGATCTGGAGCGGCTCCTCAAACAGCCCGGCAAGCCGCCGCGGCTGATCTGCGTCGACGGCGTGAACAGCATGACGGGCAACGCGGTCGACCTGCCCGCCTTTGCGGAGCTCGCGCGCAAGTACGACGCGCTGCTCTACGTCGACGACGCGCACGGCTTCGGGATCATCGGCGAGCGCACGGGCGACGAGCTCAGCCCCTACGGAAACCGCGGCAACAGCATCGTGCGCTACGCGGGCGAGTCCTACGACCACGTCATGCTCGTCGCCGGGCTCTCCAAGGCGTACTCGTCGCTGGCGGCGTTCCTCACCTGCCCGCCCGAGCTGAAGCGACTCCTGAAGACCGCGGCTCCGCCGTACCTGTACTCGGGCCCGTCGCCGATTGCATCGCTCGCGACCGTCTTGACCGGGCTGGACGTGAACGAGAAGCGCGGCGACGCGATCCGGGCGGATCTCTGGCGCAAGACGAACCTGGTGCTCGATTGCCTCGACCGCCTCGGCGTGCACACACCGAACCACTCCGGCTTTCCGATCATCGAGGTTCCGCTCGCCCGGCACGAAGACATCGACGCGGTCGGACGGTTTCTGTTCGAGAACGGCATCTACGTGACGCTCGCCGCCTATCCTCTGGTGCCCAGAGACGAAGTCGGGTTCCGGATCCAGGTCACGGCTGCGAACACCGATGCCGAGATCGAGAACCTGCTCGACGTCCTCTCGCGCCTGACCAGCAGCTTCGACCTGCAACCGGCGCGTAACAGCAGGCGCGCGGCGTGAACGTCTCGATCCTACGGCGCCCTGCGTGGGTCTGGTACCTGGGCATCGGGTCCCTCGTGACGGCCATGTACATGTTCGTCCCGCCGCTCAAGGGCAACGGGCCGCTGATCAACGTCCTCGGCCTGTCGGGCGTGGTCGCGATCGTCGTCGGCATCCGCATGAACAAGCCGCGCGCCCGTCTCGCGTGGTGGCTGTTCGCGGCAGGTCAGTTCCTCTTCTTCAGCGGCGACCTCTACACCTACAGCTACCGCCTGCTGTTCGGGGCGGACGTCGGCTTCCCCTCGGCCGGCGACGGCCTCTATCTCGCTGTTTATCCGGTGCTCATGGCCGGGCTGTTCGTGCTGGTCCGGCGGCGCAACCCGAAGCCCGACCGATCCGCTCTGATCGACGCGCTCATCCTGACGATCGGTGTCGGCCTGCTCTCGTGGGTGTTCCTCATCGCGCCGAACGTCCACCTCGCGGACCTGACCTGGCTGGAGAAGGGAATCTCAGTCGCATACCCGCTGGGTGACGTGCTCCTGCTCGCCGCCGCCATCAGGCTCGCGGTCGATACGGGCAAGCGAACGACGGCGTTCTGGCTCTTCGTGAGCAGCATCGTCTGCCTGCTCGCCACCGACTCTGCCTACAACTACGCCCTCCTGAAGGGCACCTACCAGCACAGTCAGCTCATCTACGACGCAGGCTGGATCTTCTACTACCTCCTCTGGGGCGCCGCGGCTCTCCATCCGTCAATGCGGGACCTGGAAGAGCCGGCTGCCGATCCGCGAACGCGGCTCACGCCGCTGCGTCTCTCGCTCCTCGGCGCCGCGTGCCTGATTGCGCCGGGCATCCGGTTCTGGCAGGAGCTCGGCAATCCGGACGTGCTGGTCCTCATCCTTGGCTCCGCGGTCCTGTTTCTGCTCGTCGTCTCGCGAATGGCCGGGCTCGTCCGGCAGGAGGGACGGGTCGTTTCGCGCGAGCGCGCACTCAGAGGCGCGGGCATCGACCTCGTGGCTGCCGCGGGCCGCGAACAGGTCTACGCGGCGGCGATCTCTGGTGTCGACCGTCTGATCGACGGCGAGTCTTGTGTGCGGGTCGCGCTTGTCAACGCCGATGGCGCATCCGTCGTCGCGTCCTCCGACGGCGCGAGCTGGAACCTCGTTCCGGCGACCGCGGATTGGCTCGGCCGAGTGCGATCAGGCGTACTTCGGCTCGCGCACTCGGACATGCCCACGCTGGTCGGCACGGATCTCAGGCTCACCCACGGCGAGGCGGTTGCCGTTTTGCCCCTTTCGGTCCGCTCTGACGTCCGCGGCCTGTTGATCGTGTCCACGACCGCGAGGATCTCTCCCGAGGTCGCCGACTCGCTCGACGCTCTCGGGACGCAGGTGTCGCTCGCGCTCGAGGGAGCCTCGCTGGCCGAGGACCTGCACCGGCGTCAGAGCGAGGCCCGCTTCCGCTCGCTCGTCGCCCACTCCAGCGACCTCATCACCGTCCTCGATGAAAACGGCAGGGTGACCTACCAGAGCCCCTCGATCGAGCGCGTGCTCGGCTATCGCGCCGACGAGGTCGAGGGCCGGCGCTTCGATTGGCTGCTGAGCGAACAGGATCGCCCGCGGCTCGACCAGTTGACGTCGACCGACGGCTCAGGTGCGGCCGAAGCCCACACGATCGAGTGCTCGCTGACACACCGTGACGGGACGTTGCTGCGCTTCGAGATCCAGCACACAGACCTGATCCACGACGAGCACGTCCACGGCGTCGTTCTCAACAGCCGCGACGTGAGTGAACGGAAGGCGTTCGAGGATCAGCTCCAGCATCAGGCCTTCCACGATCCCGTGACCAATCTTGCCAACCGCGCGCTCTTCTCGGATCGCGTCGAGCATGCACTGGTGCGTGCGCAGCGCGGCTTTGCCGACATCGCGGTGATGTTCATCGACCTCGACGACTTCAAGACCGTCAACGACAGCCTCGGTCACGCGGCGGGCGACCTGGTTCTGCAGGAGGTGGCGCGACGACTGAAGCTCGCGGTCCGCCCGACGGACACCGTGGCGAGGTTCGGCGGCGACGAGTTCGCCGTCCTGCTCGACGGCGTCGCCGACTCGTCCGAGTCCGCCGACGCTGCCTCCCGCATCCTTCGCTCCCTCGAATCGCCGCTCGAGATCGATGGCAAACAAGTCTTTCCCAGGGCGAGCATGGGGATCTACCTCGTCGACCGCCAGAGCGAAGCGCCCGAGGCAGCGGAGCTGCTCCGGAACGCCGACGTCGCGATGTACATGGCGAAGCGCGACAGCAAGGGGAGCTACCGCGTCTTCGAGCCCGCGATGCACGAACGTGTCGTCGAACGGCTCGAGCTGCAGTCCGACCTGCAGCACGCGATCGAGTTCGAGCAGCTCGAGCTGCACTACCAGCCGGTCGTCCGTCTCGACGGTCACGAGATTATCGGTGTCGAGGCGCTCCTCAGGTGGCAGCACCCGACGCGCGGCAACGTCACACCCGCTCAGTTCATCCCGCTCGCCGAGGACACCGGTCTGATCATCCCGATGGGCAGGTGGGTGCTCGAAACCGCCTGCGCGGAAGGCGTCCGCCTCCAGAACAGCTTCCCGCGAACGGCACCGCTCACGATGAGCGTCAACCTCTCGGTCAGGCAGCTGCAGTCCGACTCGATCGTGGCGGACGTGCGCTCCGCGCTGGAGAAGACGGGCCTCCCGCCGACGTCACTCGTCCTGGAGATCACCGAGTCGGTGATGATGGCCGACACCGAGTTCGCAGTGCGGAGACTGGACGACCTGAAGGCACTCGGGGTTCGCCTGGCGATGGACGACTTCGGTACCGGTTATTCCTCCCTGAGCTACCTCAGCCGCTTCCCCGTCGACATCCTCAAGATGGACCGCTCATTCGTCGGCGCCGGCGAGAACGTGGCGCTGCAGTCCGCGATCATCGCCCTCGGGGCAAGCCTCTCGCTCGACGTCATCGCCGAGGGCATCGAGCTGCCTGAGCAAGAGCAGTCGCTGCAGGATCTCGGGTGCGAGATCGGACAGGGCTTCCTGTTCGCCCGCCCGATGGGTGTCGACGCGCTCGTCGGTTTCCTCGCCGCGCATCTGGAAGACACGGACGTCGGCGTTCCGCCTGCGTCCAATGCAGCATAGTCACGAAGCGCTCGATCGCCCCGGCGGCTTTGCCAAGGCGAACCTTCTCGCCCCGCTGAGACATCGCGACTTTCGCGTGCTCTGGCTCGGCATGGCCGTGTCCCTGATCGGCGACGGGATCTTCTTCGTCGCCGTGGCCTGGGAGAGCTACTCGCTCTGGAATGCGCCGGTCGCGCTCTCGATCGTCGGGATCGGGATGACCGTTCCGACGGTCGCGTTCCTGCTGGTGGGTGGGGTGGTCAGCGATCGCTTCGACCGCCGCCTCGTGATGGTGTGGGCGGACAGCCTCCGCGCGGCGGCGGTGGCCCTCCTGGCAATTCTCGTGCTGACGGATGCCCTGCACTTCTGGCAGCTCGTCGGGCTGGTCGCGGTCTACGGGATCGGGACGGCCTTCTTCACGCCGGCGTTCGAGGCGATCGTGCCCGAGCTCGTCCCGGGCGCGGACCTGCCCGCGGCGAACTCGCTCGACCAGCTGATCAGGCCGATCGCGCTGCGTCTGCTCGGACCCGTGCTCGGCGGCGTTCTGATCGCTCTCGGCACGGGAATCGCCTTTGCGGTCGATGCGGCCTCTTTCGCCGCGTCCCTGATCGCCGTCCTCGCCCTGCGGCGGGTGCCGCGAGCGCGGGCGGAGCTCGAGGTCTCGTCGGTCTCGGCGCTGAAGGAAGGACTCCAGTTTGTCCGGCGCCGAGTCTGGCTCTGGGGCACGCTCCTGTCGGCCGCGATCACCTACCTCGTGTTCCTGGGTCCCGCAGAAGTCTTGTTGCCGTTCGTGGTGAAGAACGATCTGCACGGCTCCGCCGGAACGTTGGGGCTCGTACTCGCGGCAGGCGGCCTCGGCGCAGTCGGCGGGGCTGCGCTCATGGGGCACAAGGGGCATCCGCGGCGCGACGTGACCGTCATGTACCTGACGTGGACCGTGGCGACGCTCGCGATCGCCGGCTACGGCATCGCCACGGCCGCCTGGCAGCTGATGGTGGCCTGCCTCGTCTTCAATGCACTGGAAGCCGCCGGCACGATCGTGTGGGCGACGATCAAACAGCGCCACGTCCCGGCTTCCATGCTCGGTCGCGTGTCGAGCCTCGACTGGCTGATCTCGATCGGGCTCCTGCCGATCTCGTTTGCGCTGACGGCTCCGGTGGCTGCGGCCATCGGCGCGCGCACGACCCTGGTTGCGGCGGCAGTCGTCGGCGCGGTCGTGACACTCAGCGGGCTCTTCCTGCCCGGCATGCGCGACATCGAAGGTAGGTCGCAAGGCGATCCCGAAGCCGGGAGCGGCCCGGCGTTCGCCGAGCTCGCCTCGTCGTCATCGTTCGTGCGCTCTCTCTAGCCCCGAATCACCCGTTGGGGTGACGGCGGCTGCTTCGATCCGCCCGATCAGGAACCTGGAGGAACTGTGGACTGCGGCCCGCATGTGGAGACCGCCGATTCGGCGGAGGCCGGCGACGCTCGTGAGATCGAGCGGCGCTATCGGGCTCTGGTCGAGCAATTGCCGCTCGTCGTCTATGTCGACGCCCTCGACGAGTCGAGCTCCAACATCTTCACGAGCGAGCAGATCGAGCCGCTCCTCGGCTACCCGGTCGGCCAGTGGAGAGACGATCCGGACCTCTTCGTCCGCACGCTTCACCCGGAGGACCGGGTCCGCGTCCTCGCGGCTCACGCGCGGACGCACAAGACCCACGAGCCGATGAGCATCGAATACCGTCTGCTCGCGCGCGACGGTCGGGTCGTATTCGTGCGCGACGAGGGTGTCATCGTCCTCGACGACGAAGGCGACCCGCTGTACCTGCAGGGTTACCTTCTCGACGTCACGGCCGAGCGAGAGTTGCAAGAGCAGCTGCGTCTCCAGGCGCTCTTCGATCCGCTGACCGGTCTCGCCAACCGCGCCTTCTTCCACGAGCAGCTGGAACATGCGGTCTCGATCCGGAAGGAGAGCGAGCAGCGCACCGCGCTCGTCTTCATCGACCTGAACGAGTTCAAGCAGATCAACGATCAGTACGGCCACAGCGTCGGCGACGAGGTGCTCGCAGTGCTCGGCAACCGCCTCAAGCAGATCATTCGCGCGGGGGACTCCGTAGCGCGGCTGGGCGGCGACGAGTTCGTCGTGCTCCTGACCGCGGTGGCCGAGCCTGCGGAAGCGGCGATCGTGGCCGAGCGCCTGCTCGATCAGATCACGACTCCGATCGAGGTCGCCGGCCGTCACCTCTCGATCACCGCGAGCATCGGCATCGCGGTCGGCGGGAGTGCCGCCGAGCTGCTGAAGCAGGCCGACGCCGCGATGTACCGGGCGAAGGCGAACGGAGAGGCGGACTACGCGTTCTACGACGACGAGCTCGACCAGGCGGCGCTCAATCGGTTCAAGCGGCTCGGGGAGCTGCGCGAGGCGATCGGGCGAAAGGAGTTCACGCTCGCCTACCAACCGGTCGTCAATCTCGATCCGTTCGAGGTGGTGGGGCTCGAGGCATTGCTGCGCTGGCAGCATCCCGAGCACGGAGAGATCGCGCCGCTGGACTTCATCCCCCTTGCCGAGGAGTCAGGACTGATCGTGCCGATCGGCCGCTGGGTGTTGCTCGAGGCCTGCTTCTACGCGGCGCGTTTGCGTGAGCTCCTCGGTCGCGACCTCGAGATCTCGGTCAACGTCTCGGCGCGTCAGCTTCAGCATCCGGAGTTCGTCGAACACGTCGACGGCGCCCTCCAGCGGGCGGATCTCCCTGCGCATCTGCTCACGCTCGAGCTCACCGAGAGCGTGTTGGTCGCGAGCGGTGAGCGAGCAGAGCAGCAACTCGGCATCCTCAAGGCACGAGGCGTCAAGCTCGCCCTCGACGACTTCGGTACGGGCTACGCCTCCCTCGCCTATCTGCAGCGGCTCCCGGTCGACGTCGTCAAGATCGACCGGAGCTTCACCGCCAAGATCGACTCGGGTGGCGACGATCTCGCACTGCTCGAGGGCATCGTCGGACTGGGGAGGGCTTTGGGTCTGCAGCTCGTCGCGGAGGGAATCGAGCGCGGCGCACAGCAGGGCATCGTCCAGGACCTCGGCTGCCACGGCGCGCAGGGCTTCCACTTCGGTCGGCCGGAGTCCGCAGCTCTCGCCACCGAGGCGCTGACGCAGGCGACGCTTCCCGCAGCCTCCTAGTCGCGCCGGCCGGTCCCGGCACAGACTGCGTACGCTTGGGTACGTAGTTGTTCGTCCGCCGGCCAGGGAGGTCACATGGAAGACACCCAGATCCACACGACGATCGAGCAGCTCGTCGCTGAGGAGCACGAGCTGTGGGAACGCGAAGCTGCGGGAAACGCGGCCGATTCCGACCGGCGGCGCCTGCAAGACGTCAAGGTCTCACTCGACCAGTGCTGGGACCTGCTGCGGCAGCGACGTGCGCTGCGCGAGGCCGGGCGCAATCCGGAAGGCGCCGACGTCAGGCGCGCCGAGGTCGTCGAGCGTTACGAGCAGTAGCCGCGGCTCAACTAGGGCGGACCTCGTTGCGAGCCTTGCGCATGCGGATGGGTTCGGGGCTCTCCCCTTACGCGCGCCCACGCCGGTGCCCGACTTCGCGCCCGCTGAACACGTCGAAGATGATGCAACCGAGCAATGCAACCGCCCAGTCGTTCCAGGTTCCGAACCACTCCAGGTTCGGCGTCCCTTGGACGAGCCAGACAATGAGCCAGATCAAACTCGCCAAGCACTACCTCCTCGATTCGGCGCACCCACAGCGCGCACAGAATGGTCGTCTCGGTGAGAGTGAACTGGTCAAGACGCTTCTCGCATCGGTTTCTATTGTCCCTGCTGTCGCTGTTTACGATAATTGCCCGCCGCGCCCGCGCAGTCGTCCACTCGCATCCGGCCCGGTGGTTGCCATGAGGATGACCGATTGATGAGTGACAACAGCACCCGTAAAAGCTTCAGCCCCGACGAGGCGAAACGGATCGGCGAGGAGATCGGAATCGACTGGGCCACTGCCCCCTTCGGCGTCGAGCAATTCCGGACCGGTATGGACGTGGAGCTCGAGCACGGGCTTCACGACCCGGGCACGAACGTGACCGGCGACGATGCGGTGATCACCGGGAAGATCGCGCTTGCCCATCTGAACGAGTTCCCGGACTACTACACGCGCCTCGAACGGATGGAGGAAGAAGCGAAGCGCGATCATGGCCTGGCGTAAGGCGGTCCTCCGGAGCTAGGCCACCCACGAAGCCGGACCGATGAATTCCCGGAGCGGCGTCGGTCTTATGGACGTGGAGACACAGGCAGACCGCCGAGGTGAGGGGTGCCAGCCGTACAGACGCGGCCCGGCCGGTGCGGGAGAGTGGTCGGTATGAAGAAGCGACTGTTGATCACAGGACTCGTCCTCGCGGCGTTGCTCCTCGCGCTCTACGGTGTGCTGTTCGGGACCGGGGCGAAGTGATGTTTCCCCTCGCACTCGCCGTCCCGCTGGCCCTTCTGCCGATCGTGAGCCTTTCGGCCACGCTGCGGTGGATGGCTGCCTCTTCGGGCAGATCCGCCTAGCGAGTAGACCGTCGTTCGGCTTCGGCCTTCAAATGGCCGAGCCCTTCGGCGAGTGCCTTGTCCAGCGTCTTCTGGAGGGGCCGGCTGAACAGGCGAGAGACAAGCCCGTCGTAGGACTCTTCTGTCCTAACGAACGTCTTGCCGTCTCGCGGCTCGAGGGTGTACACGTGGTTGGCCTTGATGCCGAAGGTGTTACCGGTCCAGGCGATGAGACGAGGCGGCTCCACCCGCTGAAGCGTCGAGGTGATCGTGCCGGGCCCCGCCTTCCACCGGAACGTAGACCCCTCGGTCACGCTGTCCGGCATCGAGACCTCTTTCACGGCTGGGTTCCAGCCCGGCCAGCGCTCAATTGTGGTGAGTACTTCCCAGACAAGCTCGGGAGGCGCTGCTATCTCGATCTCGCTCTGCCCTACAACCGGTGCAGACGTGTTGTGGTCCCGGCTCACTATCCCTCCAGAAGCGCGCGATCGAAGAAGCCGACGACCCGGTGCTCGTACTCCTTTGGGCGCGCGTTGATTCCGCCGACGTGCCCACTGCCGGGCACCTCCCAGATCATCTTCGGTTGTCCGGCGGCGGCGTAGTAGGTTGGGTTGAGGTTTCGCTCCCCGTCCTGTCCATGCTCGCCGTAGACGAAGAACACCGGAGTCGGAGCGATGCTACCGACGAGGTCCTTGAGACTCGCCGGAGGCGTGTTGTTCGAGAAGAGCGCGATCCCCGCACTGAGCGCGGCGTACGAAGGCACGTCCGTCCACTTGCCACTTCCCGTGATATCGAGGTACTCACGGATCGAACGTTCGCCCGCTCCCTCGGACACAACGGCTTTGAGACCGCGAGCTCTCGCAGCCGATTCGAGCATCATCTCGCCGCCGACAGAGAGGCCAATGCCGCCGATCCGATCTCCCTTGATATCCGGGCGGCGCTGGAGGAAACGCACCGCGGCCTCGACGTCCTGGTGCCCTGCCCAGCCCCAGGCATTCGGATCGCCTTCGCTCTCGCCCTCGCCACGGCGGTCGAACAGCAAAACGCCGTAACCATGGCGAGCGAGCATGCGCGCGGGTTTCTGTGTGCCTTTCCGGCCCGGGAAGGCGATGACGGCGGCCCCGTTCTTCGAGGGCACGTACCAACCCCTCAGGCGCAGCCCATCCGCAGTCGTGAACGTCACGTCGTCATGCGGAGCGCCGAGGTGGGCGACGGGGACGAAGGCCCGTGCGGTGTGGGTCAAGACATACGACACGAGGAACGGGAGAACGAGCACGTAGGTGGCGAACACGACCCCGACTGTCGTGAGGGCTCGTCGAAGCCAGCGCCGCCACAGGCCCTCGTCCCCGCGCCTCGACCGCCACAACGTGCCGACGGCGACACCGATGAGGAGCAGGCCGCCGGCGATGGCGGCGAGCCCGGTGTAGTCGTCACCGGACAGCCGGCCGGCGTCCAGGTAGTACGCGCTCTCGATCCCGGTCGCGATACCGAAGAGACCGAGCAGACCGGCGAGTGCCGCGCGCAGACCGGCGCGCAGTCGACCGTAGAACAGGGCTGCCGCGAGTAAGCCTGCAAACGGAACCAAACCGCCGACGAGATGGTCTCCGGCCGAGGTCCCCGGCTGAGGCTGGAAGAAGCTGTCGTCGAGGACGTGGACAGCGACGAAGGCGAGGCCGGCGATCGCCAGTGTCGCCTCGTTCCGCCACACCCTGACGACTCGAAGGGAGCGACGTCCCGAGCTCCACGCCCGGGACGTCGCCGAAGTGGCCAGGGCCCCTTCGTTCATTCGTACTGCAGTGCCTCGAGGATGTTCAGTCGCGAGGCGCGGCGGGCCGGCAGGATCGCCGCCAACATCCCTGCCACGATCGTCGCGACGACGAAGATGAACAGGGTTGTCCAGGGGATCGCCAGGACGATGCCCTGGTCGGACAGCGCCTGGGTCGTGAGGACCGAGAGGAAGAACCCGACCGCAATCCCGAGTGCTCCTCCGATCAGCGCGGTGATGATGCTCTCCTGCCGGATCATCCGGCGTACCTGCCGGCGGGTCATGCCGACCGCCCTCAGCATGCCGAGCTCGCGTGTCCGCTCGAACACCGAGAGGACGAGCGTGTTCACCACGCCGAAGAGGCTGATGATCACTGACAGGCCCAACAGCCCGTAGAGGACGTTCAGGGTGAGGTTGATGTCTCTTTCCTGGGTCTTCTTGAACTGCTTCGCCGTCTGGATCTTCGCGTCCGGGAACGAAGCGAGCGACAGGTCCAGTCGCGCGGTGTTCTCGGCACTGACGCCGCCCTTGATGTTGATGAGGGTCATCAGGTTCTGCGGCTTCGTGTAGTTCGCGTCGAACGTCGCTGCCGACATCGTGACGCTGCCAAAGGGCGAGCCGCCCTTCGGCGGGTCGAAGATCCCCTTCAGGCGTAGGTGGAGCACCTGGCCCGTCGGCGTCTTGACCGCGATCGCCGAGCCGAGCTTCAGGTGATGGTCCTTCGCGTAGTCCTTGCTCACGAATGCTCCGTTTCGGCCGAGCTCGGCCGGAACCCTGGTTGTTCCGTGGAGCCAGTCGATCCTGACGGTCTGTGCCAGGTTCGGGGTCACTCCCGTCACCTGGATGTTGTGGCCGAAGACGCGAGCGTCGCCGCCGCGGAGCGGCGAGACGGCGGTCACCCCCGGCGTCACGGCGACCGCCTGGTCGGTCTCTTTGGTGAAGGGATCGAAGCCGTTCGATCCGGTCACGGCGTAGTTCGCGACGAACAGCTTGTTCACGGCGTCGCCGAAGCCGGCGCGCAGGCCAGCTCCGAGGATCGCTACGAACGTGATCAGCGCCAGGCCGATCATCAACGCCGATGCGGTCGACGCGGTCCGGCTCGGGTTCCTCATCGCGTTCTCGCGGGCGAGTGTGCCGGCAGTGCCGCCGAACCGGCTGCCCGGCCAGCCGAGCACCGAGGCGAGTGGACGGACTGCGCGTTTCGCATTCAATGACACGCCCACGAAGAGAATCAGCGTCCCGAAGCCCAGAGCCATGAGGCGGGCTGCGATGGTGAGGCCGCTGCCGAAGATCCCGTACACGAGCAACAGAATCCCGACGGCAAGGGTGACGATCGAGGCAACGGGACCGAACCGTGACAGACGGGAGACGGGCAGCGTTGCCCCCTCACGCACTGCAGCGATCGGCGGCACTCGGGTCGCCTTGATCGCCGGACGGAGACTGGCGAGCAGGGTGACGACGACACCTACGACGACGCTGACGACGATCGTTCGCGTTGCAAGCACCATGCTGCTCTTCGGAAACTCGAGGCCGATTGCCGCAAACAGGGCGTTGAGACCCTTGGCGATACCGAGCCCCAGGAACAGCCCGATGAGCGAAGCCATCAAGCCGACGACAAGTGCTTCGAGCATGACGGTCCGAAGGACCTGGCGCCGTGAGCCACCGATCGTCCGCAGAGTGGCGAATTCGCGCACGCGCTGCGCAATCGTGATCGAAAGGGTGTTCGCGATCACGAACGCGCCGACGAAGAGGGCGATGATGCCGAAGGCGAGCAGGACTTTCTGGAAGATTCCGGTCGCCTTGTTGATGTCGTCGATGTTCTGCTGGGTCTGCGCCTGAGCGGTCTTCACCTTCGCAGCCTCAGGCAGGAGCGGCCGGATCTCGCCGACGAGCTTCTCGGGTGAGACCCCCTGCTTCGCAGCCACCTGGACCTCGTCGAGCTTGCCGACCTTGTGGAAGAGCTGCTGCGCCGTCGGGACGTCGAAGACCGCGATGGTCGAGGCGCCGATCGAAGCGGAGTCAGCGAACTTCGCAACCCCGCTGATCTCGAAGTTCTGGACTCCGTCGTCCGCAGCGACGCCGATCGAGTCGCCGACCGCGAAGTGCTTCTTCTCGGATGTCCTCTGGTCGATGGCGATCTGGCCGTTGCCGACCGGCCACTTACCCGAGACGAGCTTCAGCGGATTGAATTGCTTGTCGTTCGTAGGATCGACGCTGGCGGCGATCGCCGAGCCGCCTCCGGTCGAGATCACCTTTCCGTCTCGGTTGATCAGCTTGACCTCGTCCGAAATTGCACCGGAGGCGGCCCCTACATCTGGAAGCTGCTTCACCTTCGTCAGCACGGAGTCGGGGAACGCCGGTGGGGTTGCCGTGTCGCTGTTGTTGTTCTCGAAAGCAACCTTGCCGCTGATGACGGCGTCGGCGTTCTGGTACGAGCTGTCCAGCACCTTGGTGAAGGCCGCGTTGATCGTGTCCGTCAGGACGTAGGTGCCGCTGATCATCGAGACGCCGAGAACGATCGCCATGGCAGTCAGGACGGTCCGGAACTTGCGCCCGAGGATGCCTTTGAGGGCGACGGCGATCATCGTGAGAGCTCTTCCATCACCGCGATCACCTCGTGCGCGTCGGAACGGCCGAGGTCGCGAACGATCAACCCGTCCGCGAGGAAGAGGATGCGGTCGGCGATTGCTGCAGCACGTGGATCGTGGGTGACCATGACTGTCGTCTGTCGATAGCTGTCGACCGAGCTGCGCATGAGCTCGAGGATTTCGCCACTCGTCTTCGAGTCGAGGTTGCCGGTCGGCTCATCGGCGAACACGATCGTCGGCTTGCTCACGAGCGCCCGGCCGATCGCGACCCGCTGCTGCTGTCCACCCGAGAGCTCCGAGGGGCGATGGCTTCTGCGGTCCTTGAGGCCGATCCTGCCCATCAGCTCGTCGACCCATCCCTGGTCCCGTTTCTCACCGGCGATGGAGAGCGGGAGGACCACGTTCTCCTCGGCATTCAGCATCGGCAGCAGGTTGAAGAACTGGAAGATGAACCCGATGTGCTCGCGGCGGAGGTTCGTCAACTGAGTGTCGTTCAGTTCGTGAATACTCGTGCCGGCGATCGTGACGTCACCTGTGGTCGGTGTGTCGAGGCCGGCGAGGATGTGCATGAGGGTCGACTTGCCGGAGCCCGAAGGGCCCATCACGGCGGTCAACTGACCCTTCGGGACGTCGAGCGAGACGCCTCGAAGAGCGTCGACAGCGGTCTCGCCCTCGCCGTATCGGCGGTTGAGGTCGCGCCCGGAGACGACCGGCGGCCCGCCGTTGGCCGTGCTCGCGCGGGCGGCTACTTCTACTGCAGGAATCGTTATCGCTGCCATCCTCAGCTCCTTGTCTGATTGGCTCTGGCTGGGTTCGTCCTGGATCACGCGCGACTTCATCGCCGCTGCCTCATTGCTGCTCCTCTCGCATCGTGTGGTCAGTTCCAAGCTCGCACGGCCTGAGCCCCGCGGGAAGGCGGCCAGCCGGTCGTTCGAGGGGGCGGGTTTCTGGTGTGTTGAGGTCCCGGCCCTGAGTCAGGCGCGGAGAAACGCCAGAACTGCCAGGACGCGCCGCGACTCCGTCCCGGTGGACGGCAGTCCGAGTTTCCCGAAGATGCTCGAGACGTACTTCTCGACAGCGCGAACCGTGATGACGAGCCGGTCGGCGATCCCCTGGTTCGAGCTTCCCTCGGCCATCAGGACGAGCACCTCGCGCTCGCGAGGCGTGAGTCGCTCGAGCGGGTCATCGCTGCGCCGCCTCGAGAGCAGCGTCGAAACGATGATCGGATCGACCGCCGAGCCGCCGTCTGCGACTCGCCGCACCGCGGCGAGGAAATCCTTGACGTCGCCGATCCGATCCTTCAGCAGGTAGCCCACTCCTTCGGCCGAGTCCGCGAGGAGCTTCATCGCCAGGCCCACCTCGACGTACTGCGACAGCACGAGCACTCCAACGGAGGGATGGGACTTGCGGATCTCGAGTGCGGCGCGAAGACCTTCGTCGCTGTGCGTCGGCGGCAGACGGACATCGACGATCACGACGTCGAGCGGATAGCTCCTCACTTTGAGGAGGAGCTCGTCGGCGTCTCCGCATTGGCCGACGACGTCGAATCCCTCGTCGCCCAACAGCCGGCTCAGGCCCTCACGCAGAAGAACCGCATCCTCCGCAATCGCTACGCGCATGGGATCTCCGCTCTGACGCGCGTGCCACTGCCGGTCGGTGTCCAGACGAGCAGCCGACCGCCGAGCGCCTCGACGCGATCGGCGAGGCCCCGGAGGCCACTGCCGCTCTCCGTGTCGGCGCCGCCGATTCCGTTGTCGACCACCTCGACGACGATCTGACCGCGCTTCCGAGCAACTTCGACCGTCGCGGCTGTCGCTTGCGCGTGCTTGCCGATGTTGGCGAGGCTTTCCGAGACGACGTAGTAGGCCGCGACCTCGAGCGGCTCCTGGAGCCGTCCATCGAGCTCGATCAGCAGGCGGACCGGAAGAGGGGCCTGGGCGACGATCGATTCCAGGGCGACTTCCAGCCCGTGTCCGCTCAGCACGGCGGGGTGGATTCCGCGGGCGACGTCGCGAAGCTCCTCGAGCGAGAGGGCTATCTCGTGCCGCGCCTGATCGAGGCGGGTCCGCGCCTCGGGGTCGGTCGTGAGCCGCTGTTCGAGCAGGCTGAGCTCGAGGGAGAGGGCAATGAGCCGCTGCTGTGCGCCGTCGTGGAGGTTTCGCTCCAGCCGCTGCCGCTCCTTCTGGCCCTCGGCGATCACGCGTGCCCTCGAGCCTCTGAGCTCCTCGAGGCGCGCCTGAAGCTCGGCCTGCAGGCGCGCGTTCTCGAGTGCGATTCCCGCTGCGGCCGTCACACCGTCGAGCAGATCCCGCTCGTCGTCGAGCGCGCCGTCGTGAAGCAGCGCCGCCACGTGCACACCATCACGGTCGATGAGTGTTGTCGCCCTCCCGTCTCGGTCAGGAACCTCCACCTGCCGACCGTCCAGATCGACGTACCTCTGGAAGGCAGGCAGCCAGTACGCAAGTGTCACCGATGGATCACGGAGCGCACGAGCGAGCGCATCACGGAGATCGGCGGGCGCCAGGTTGGCACGGAGCTCGACCATCAGCTCGCCGACGGCCGACTGGGCCAGACGCGCGTCGAGGAGCCCGATCAGGAAGACGACAGGTGCGAGACCGATGACCAGGAGCGTCGCTCGCTGGACGGGACGAAAGGCCGGGCTCAACGCTTCGAAGTTGGCTACGACGAACAGGGTCGTCGCGAGCAAGAGGCCCAGTGCGAACGAGTCGATCAGCAGCGCAATCGCAGGTCGACGGGCCCGGCCCCCGTGTCGTTGCCGGTTGGCGAGGATGCCTACGCCCGTCAGGAGAATGGCACTCAGCGAGAAAAGCTGAACCTTCTCCACGACTCCCGCCGCTCCGGTCTGGGTCGAGATCGCCAGCAGGTTGTCGGGCGAGCCGGCC
>VAWR01000062.1 GCA_005885245.1 Actinomycetota bacterium
CTGCGGTGCGCCGCACGGCCCCGATCAGGAGTACTGCCTCGAATGCGGCTACCGCCTGCAGCCTCCGGCCGGCGCTTTCGGTCGGCTGTCCGCTGCCTGGCAGCGACGGTTCGGCTGGTACCCGGGTGACTGGATCTGGCCGGTCCTCCTCGGGTTCCTGATCGCCGTCGCGGGAGCAACGGCCGCGATCGTCTTGGCGGACGCGGGAGCCGAGAACAGTCCGATCGTGGCGACCCATGGCGGGCCGGCTCACGCGCCGACCACCGCGCCGCCGACTGCGACGGTCGCTCTGCCGAGCGTTCCGGCCGGTACTCCCTCGGGACCACCCTCGACGCCGAGCGCTCCCCCTCCGGCGACCACGACGGCGCCGAAACCCGGCGTCCTGACGACCTGGCCGGCCGGCCAGAATGGCTACACGGTCGTCCTCGAATCGATTCCGGCCGGCACCTCGGGCCGGGCCCTGGCGCTCGCACGAGCCCACGCGGCCTCCACGTCCGGCTTGCCGACGGTCGGCGTCCTCGATTCGAGCCGATTCTCGAGCCTCCACCCTGGTTACTACGTCGTCTTCAGCGGGGTCTACGACTCCGACGCCCAGGCCGAGCAGGCCCGTACGGCCGCCTCCGCCAAGGGCTTTCAGGCCGCCTATGTGCGGCAGATCACGCGCTAGCCGTTCTCAGCAAAGGCAACGCCCGCCCGGACTTTGTAACAGCGCCCCGGACCCTATAGACTCCGCGGCGAAGCCACGCCGGAGGTCGACGGTTTACCGCGGCTTAACAAAGCTTTGCGGGGGATTAATGGGAGCCAGAGATACTGTGATCGAGGAATACACCGCCCGGCTTCAGGCCTGCATGTATCAATACTCAAGAGCCATCTATAGGTCGATTAAGGACCTGATCGACCCCTATGTGGCTCCCGAGCTTCATCTCGAGTACCGCCGCGCGGTGCTCGAGCAGTGCGAGCAGACCATGGAGCGGCTGGCCCGCGATCCGCTGTATTTCGCCAAGCCCGGCCAGGCGCTCTTCCAGGACATCCGGCGGTACTTCCCGATCAGAGCTCAGGCAGAGGTGGCCTGGGCGGTGAAGGAGGGCGTCGCCGCCGCGGCCGCGTTCATCGAGGAGCAGATCGAGTCCGGTGTTCTCGACGGGGGCGTCGCGCGCTGTCGCGCGACGACACGTAAGGGCAAGCCCTGTCAGCGCACCCCGCTGCCGGAACGGGACTACTGCCCGTCCCACCAGCACCTCGAGCGCTCCAAAGTCGCGGCCTAGCCCCGAAGGGACACGCCTGTCAGGGCCCTGTGCCCTCCTCCCGGGTCTCGTGCCTGGCACGTGACGCGAAAGTCGCGGCCTAGCCCCGAAGGGTCACGTCTGTCAGGGCCCTGCGCCCTCCTCCCGCGTCTCGTGCCTGGCACGTGACGCGGCTGCGCCGGACGTGCGCCGAAACCGTCACGGAGCGGGACAATCGCTCGCCACGGCGGTACTTTCGAGGGGTGGGACGGCCTCACCGCTACCTTGCCGCCGGCGCCTGTTACCACGTCGGGAGCCGCGGGAACGACCACGCGCCGATCGTGCTCGACGGCGAGGACCGGATCGTCTTCTTCCACATTCTCCGGCGGATCGAGCGGCGCTACGGCTGGCGGATGCACGTGCGCTGCCTGATGGGTAACCACTACCACCTCCTGGTCGAGACGCCGGCGGCGAACCTCGACCAGGGAATGAGGGACCTCAACGGGGCCTATGCCCGCGCCTTCAACGAGCGCCACCGACGCAAGGACCACGTCTTCGGGCGCCGCTACTGGTCGAAGGTGATCGAATCGGAGGAGCAGTACGAGGCGACGGTCGAGTACATCGTCGGCAATCCGCTCCACCACGGCTTCGTCCGCCGGCTAGAGGAATGGCGCTGGACGTCCGGGCTTGCAGTCCGTCCGATAGATTCGGTCGGTGTCCCACGACACCGACAAGCTGATCCGGCAGCTCTCGCTCGTTGCCTTCCTCATGGCCGAGCGGCGCCTCCTCACCGCCCGGGATGTCAAGTCGAACGTCGAGGGCTACTCGGAGATGTCCGACGAGGCGTTCGCGCGCCGGTTCTACTCGGACCGCGCCGAGCTCCTCGCTCTCGGCGTGCCCCTCCAGTCGCAGCGTGACGAATTCACCGGCGAGGAGCTCTACACCCTCCGCTCGGAGAACTACTTCCTCGACAAGCTGGAGCTCGACGACGACGAGCTAGCCGCCCTGCAAACCGCGCTCTACCTCCTCGAGGGGCAGTTCGCGTACGCGGAACCGCTGAGGCTGGCGCTGCAGAACCTCGCGCTCGGACGCCCCGGATTCGGCGAGCCGGCCACACAGACCGCTGTCCGCGTCGAGATGCTCGATCCCGACTACTCGCCCGAGATGCCGGGTCGGCTCGGGAAGCTGGAAGGCGCGATCTCGAAACAGCGCACGATCAAGTTTCCGTACTACTCGATCTCCAGGAACCGGCAAGGCGAGCGGACAGTCAATCCTTACGGCCTCCTGTCGGACAACGGCAGCTGGTACGTGATCGGTCAGGACCTCGACCGAAAGGACATTCGCACCTTCCGCGTCTCGCGCATCCGGGGCGACATCAGGTTCGCAACCCGGCGCGAGCGCGACTTCAGGATCCCGGCCGACTTCGACATCGACGAGTACCGCGGTCGGCCGCCGTGGCAGATCGGCGACATCGAGGGTGAGGCGCGCATCGAGCTCGCGGGAGATACCGCATGGTGGGTGGAGCGCGCGTTCGGCAACGCCGGCGAGCTCGAGGAAGGCGTCTTCGTCACGGGCTATTCATCCCTGCCACAGCTCGCCTCGTGGATCCTCCGACAGGACGGGCGTGCGATTCCGGTCGAGCCGGACGAGCTCCGGCGCGAGGTCGCCCAGGCCCTGCGCGCGGTTCGCGACCGGCACGAGGAGCCACCGCCGAAGCTCGCGACCCCTGCGCCGGTGCCGAGCGCCGAGGCGACCGGCGAGCGCCCTGCGGGGCCCGTCGTCCCGGAGCGCTTCGCGGTGTTGCAGGCCCTGCTCGCCTATCTTCTCGCAGCCTGCGGCGAGGGGAACGACGCTGTCATCCCCGCGCACGAGATCGTCGAGCGCTTTCACATCCCCGAGGAGGAGCTGGAGGAGCATCTGCAGCTGCTCAATCTCGTGAACTTCGGCGGCGGCTGCTACACGGTGTACGCAGCGCTCGACGGCGACCTTGTCTATGTCGACAAGGAGCTGTACGGGGACACGTTCCGGAGGGCGCCGCGGCTGACCCCACTCGAGGCGCGGGCGATCCGGCTGGCGCTGGAGTTCGTCGGCCCGATGATCGCCGCCGACGCTCATACGCCGCTCGACCGCGTGCGCAAGAAGCTCGAGGAGACATTCGGCCAGTTCGAGCTCGCGCAGACCCCGAACCAGCAGGTCGTCGACGCCGAGGCCGACCTCGTCGCAACCCTGACCGAGGGCATCCGCGAACGCCGCCTCGTCGAGATCGAGTACCAGAAGGAGGGCGAGCAGACCTGGTCGAAGCGAGTCGTCGAACCGTATTCGCTGGAACGCGAGCTGCCGAACTGGCGTGTGCACACCTGGGACCGGTCGCGCGACGCAGAGCGCAGCTTCCGCCTCGACCGCATGCGCAGCGCACAGCTCACGCAGGAGAGCTTCGATCCGCGTCCGGCCTTTGAGCCCCGGGGATTCCGCGACGCTCGCAGCGCGAAGATCCTCTACCTGAAGGGCGTCGCGGCCCGTTGGGCCGCGGAACGAGGCGCGACCCTGCTGAAAGACGGCGCGGCGCTCGCCGAGATGCCGGTCGGCAGTCAGGAGTGGCTGCTCGGTGAGGTGCTCTCACAACGTGGCGAGGCGGTGCTGCTCGAGCCCGAAGAGATGCGCACGGCGGTGGCCGGTCGGGCGCGCGAGCTCGCAAACGAGCTTGGCGTTTCTCGGCTGCGAGCCCGGGCCTAGTCCTCCGTCGCGGGCAGTTCCAGCGTGAAGATCGAGCCGCGGGCGAGCGCAGAGTCCACCTCGAGCGAGCCGCCATGCGCCTCGGCGATCGAACGCGCGATGAAGAGCCCTAGCCCGGTGCCGGGCTTCGCACCGCCGGCCACGGTCGAACGACCGAACTTCTCGAAGATCAGCTTCTGGTCGTCGAGCGGAATCCCGGGTCCCTGATCCCGAACCTCCACGCGCACGAGCCCGTTCTCCGCCCTCGCGCTGATGCGGACGTCAGCGCCCGCGGGCGAATACTTGACGGCGTTGTCGACGAGGTTCTGCACGACCTGACGCAGTCGCTCGCGGTCGCCGCGGAGGTGCGGTAGCGCTCCGTTCACCTCTGTGCTGACCCGTACCTCGTCCTGACCGAACTCTGCCGCCGCCGCCACATCGCGAAGAAGCTCGCCGAGATCGACATCGCTGAAGGAGAAGCTGAAGGTGCCCGCTTCGATTCGCGAGGTGTCGAGCACGTCGCCGACGAGGTCGGCGAGCCGCGAGGTCTCGTCGCCGATGAGTGCGAGGAACGACTCCCGCTGGTCGACGGTCAGCTCGCGCCAGCGACCCTGGAGCGTGCGTGCGGCGCCGATCACCGCGGCCATCGGACTGCGGAGCTCGTGCGAGACGAGCGAGACGAAGTCAGCGCGCAGCGCGGAGAGCCGGCGCAGCTCGTCAGCGGTGCTGCGCTCAGCCTCGTACGCGCGGATGTTCTGCACCGCCGTCGCGACGAGGCGACCAAGGAGGTTGAGAAGCTCGATCTCCTCGGGCGAGAAGCCGTTCTCCTCCGCCCGGACGAGCCCGAGCATGCCGATCGTCCGCGGCCCCACCTGGAGCGGCGCAAGGACCCGACTGCGGAGGCCGAGCGCGAGCAGATCCTCCTCCTCGGGATACCGGTCGTCCTCCATGGTCGGCCGATAGACCAGCTTGCCTTCCAGCACTTCGTCGAGCGCTGAACCCCTGACCGGTCGGGCCGACCCTGCGGGGAAGACGGTGTCTGTCCCGCGGCCTGCAACCGCCATCACCTCTGCGCGGCCGCCCTCGACCAGCACGATCGTCACGCGATCGAAGTCGATGAGCCCGCGCAACTCGCGGATGAAGGCGCCGAACGCAAGATCGACGTCGAGCGAGGAGGCGAGTGCACGCGCGCAGCGGTTTCCGGCCTCGAGGAGATCGACCCGACGGCCCAGTTGATCTCGCAGCTCTTCGGCCTCCCCCGCCCTCGCCTCTGCGAGCGTGGCCTCGTGACGCAGCCGCTTGACGAGCCAGCCGACGATCAGCCCGGTGATCAGCAGGACGCCGAACGGAAACGAGACGCGGTCCCACACGAACCCTGGACCGCCGAACTCGTGGCCGCGCCACCATTCGACGAAGACGAGAAACGGCAAGAGTGCGAGCGAAACCGCCGTCGCGCCCAGCATTCCGTAACGGAGCGCGCCTTCGACGACGACGAACATCAGCGCCCAGCGCGTCGGGCTGCCGTACTCGTACGAATAGAGCGTCGCGTAAGCGGCAATCACGCAGGCGTCGAACAGGAGCGCGGCGAGGCCCACCGCAGGCACGTACGCGTTCTTGCTGACCGCGAAGAAGACGACGGCCCCGAGCGCGAACACGGCGGTGGCGATCCACGCGAGCCGCTCGTAGCCGGCCGGGTAGTGCTTGCTGAACACCGCGACCTCGAGCACCGCGAAGACGACCGCCGCCAGACGAACCCTCGCGATCCACAACTCGATCGCGCGAGCCCGCTCTTGCCTGCTCAGGTCAGTGGGCATGTCGTTCTTCGATTCGCGCCACGGCCCACGCCGCCTGCTCCCGCAAGAGTTCGTCCTCGTCGTCGAGAAACGTCTCGGCGAGCGGCACGTCTTCCGGGCCGCCGGTGTTGCCGAGCGCGACGAGCGCGTTGCGGCGCAAATAGCGTGGGTCGTTTTTCGGGACGTAGAGCCGGTCGTACTCCTCGGCGAGAGACGAGGCGTCACCGCGAAGCCAGTCGGCGAGCCGGACGTGAGGCTGCACGCCGACCGGAGCCGGGCGTCCGGCCCGCCGCTTCTCGACGCCTCGGTTCCATGGACAGACGTCCTGGCAGATGTCACAGCCGTACACCTGCGCGCCCAGCTCCTCGCGGTAGTCGGAGGGAATCGCCGCAGGAGCCTGCGTCCAGTACGACAGACATTTGGTCGAATCGACCACGCCCGGTTCGTCCAGCGCACCGGTCGGGCACGCCTCGATGCAGAGAGTGCAGGAGCCGCAATCGAGGTCCAGCGGCGGCGTCGCCTCGACCTCAGCGGTCGTCACGAGCGTCCCGAGCACGACCCACGAACCGTGGCGGCGGGTGATCAGCATCGTGTTCTTCCCGTAGAACCCGACGCCTGACCGCGCCGCAGCCTCGCGGTCGACGTGCTGGTTCGCGTCGACGAGGACGCGGTACTTCCCGCCGAGCTGCCGCCCGAGCGCATCCAGGCGCTCGCGCAGCAGCGCATAACCGTCGTGCCACGTGTACCGGGCGAGCCGGCCGTCCCCCGGCGCGAGCGGTGGCTCTGGCGCGTAGTAGCAATATGCGGCCGAGATCACAGTCCGCGCGTCGGGCAGCAACGCTTCGGGATGACAGGAGATCTCCGGCTGAGCCATGGTGAAGCGCATGTCCGCGAAGAGACCGCGCGCGTTCCGCTCGTGGATCGCGCGTTCCGTCTCGACGTAGGCCTCGGCGGGCGCCGCCCCGACGACGTCCAGCCCGAGGTCGCCGGCGAACTCCTCCAGCTCAGCGGCGGTCATATGGAAGATTGTGCCCGTGAAAGCCGTTCGGATCCACGAAGACGGCGGGCCAGAGGTGCTCCGCTACGAAGACGCTCCCGATCCGGTGCCAGGCACCGGACAGGTCCTGATCGAGCTACGCGCCGCCTCGCTCAACCACCTCGACATCTGGATCCGCAGAGGCTTGCCGTCGGTACCGAAGCCTCGCATCCTCGGCGCAGACGGCGCCGGAATCGTCGTCTCCGGGGACGGCTTCGCGGTCGGTGAGCGCGTCGTGATCAATCCAGGCCTCGACCACGGCGACGGCCGCATCACCGTCATCGGCGAGCACACCGACGGAACGCACGCCGAACTGATCGCTGTTCCCCGTTCCCAGGTCTACTCAATCCCGGACGGCCTCGGCTTCGAGGCGGCGGCAGCCTTCCCGCTCGTGTTCGAGACCGCGTACCGGATGCTCGTGACGAAGGCCGGCCTCCAGCCGGGCGAATGGGTGCTCGTCTGGGGCATCGGCGGCGGAGTTGCCACGGCGACCCTGGCGATCGCCAAGGCGGTGGGCGCGCAGGTGATCGTCACCTCGTCGAGCGCCGAAAAGCTCACGCGCGCGAGCGAGCTGGGAGCCGACGCCACGCTCAACCACGACGCCGACGACGTCGTGGCCGGCGTCAAGGAGGTCACCGATGGCGGGGCGCACGTCGTGGTCGACAACGTCGGCGAGGCAACGTGGAAGCGCTCCCTCGACTCCGCTCGTCCCGCCGGCCGCGTCTGCGTGTGCGGTGCGACGAGCGGACCGAACCCACCCGCACAGCTCCATCGCATCTGGTGGAAGCAGTTGACGATCTTCGGCTCGACGATGGGCTCGCGCGAAGACTTCGAGGCGGTCTACGACCTCATGGCCTCGGGCACGATCGTGCCGGTCGTCGACGAGGTGTTTCCGCTCGCGGACGCCGCCGCAGCGCACGAGCGACTCGAGGCAGGCGAGCAGCTTGGCAAGGTCATCCTGCGAATTCCCGGCTAGTCCGGAACCTGCGCTTCGAGCCAGGCCGCGACCTCGCGTGGCGACCTGAGGCGGACGACCTCCAGGTTGGGGCGGTCGCCCAGGGCGGCCGGCCACCCACGCCGCCGACTGAAGTGCTCCTTGACGGCGAAGGACACGAGTGAGTCGCGGGTGAAGAACGCGAACCGCCACGTCTGCCGGTTCCCGTTGAAGAGATCCCGCTTCGTCACGATGTCCTTGACGGCGCGTCCGATCAAACGCCGAAGGACGAGCGGCAGCGGCTGATCCAGCCAGACGAGCGTGTCCGCCTGCCGGAGCAGGAGATCGCCCAGCTTGCGCTCGTAGAGGCCGTCGAGCACCCAGCCGTCCGGGGATCTCATCGCCGCCTCGACGTCGCGGCGGAAGTCCTCGTCGCTCGCCTCCGTCCACCCCGGTTGATGATTCAGGGCGTCGAGCTCCGTGACCGGGATGCGGAGCCTGGCGGCGAGTCGCCGCGAAAGCGTCGTCTTCCCGTTCCCACTGACCCCGACGACGACGATGCGCCGTGGGCTCACCCGATCCCGAGCAACGCCAAATCGCCGTAGCCGCGCGGTTTCTGGAGCTCGCTGCATTTCGCCGCAGCGTAGCGGGTGTACCCGTTCTGGTACCCGTTGTCGCCAGAACGGACAACACGAAGCTGAGGGCTCGTTCCCTAGCGCCGGGGCCTACTCTTCCGTCACCATCCGCCCTTCGGAGAGTGCCGCTCGACGACCTGCCCGACCCGCTGGCGGCTAACCCCGGATATTTCAACGATGGCAGCGAGCGTCATCCCTTCGCGCCGGACTTCCCCCATAGCTCGTTCAAGCGCGACACGGGCGTCGGCCAGCTCCGCTTCGGCTCTCGTCGCTCGCCGCCCAGCCTTTCTGAGTTCTCGTCCCGCATTCGCCACGTGTCCCACTGTATCGCCCCTAACGCTCGCTGACATCGTCGCGACGTGCTTCTGGCCGTGGACCACTGCTAAAAGGAGCCCGAGCGGCCATCAATCCCCGACGGTTGGCTGCGGCACACAACCGCCCAGACGCTCGGATTCCTAGAAAGCAGGACGCCTTGAGCTTCAGAAACTTGCCACAGTTCGGAGCTCGCGTTCCCTGCTCACGAGTCTGGCGTTTCGCTGTGAGCCCTTCTAGCCGGGCTCCGCCGGCGCGAAACCGTAGACGAGCTTGCTAGCTTGGGCCGTTCCGACCGGAACCAACCAGGAAGGAGGTGAGCGCGCTGCTTGCACTCACCGACAACGCGGTTGAAGCCGTGAAGAACATCGTGTCGTCGTCGGACGAAACGTCAGAGACGAGCGGTCTAAGGGTGGTCGCCGAGCGGGCAGGGACGCAGGCAAGTCTCCAGCTCAGCGTCGTTCTGTTGCCCGCCGAGGACGACGCGATCATCGAGGAGCAGGGAGCCCGCGTATTCCTCGAGCAGGAGGCGGCTTCCCTGCTCGACGACAAAGTCCTCGATGCCACGGTCGATCAGAACCAGGTCGCCTTCACGATCGCGGATCAGATCGAGGAGTAGCCGGGGCGATTACGCAGCGGAGAGGTCGCCAGCATAAGCCGTATCGACCTCTCCGCGTGCCGACGTCTACTTGTGGACCGAGCAGGAGCTCGCGGCGTCCGGAGAGCGCGCACGGCGGCGTGAGCACGCGAACCGCTACGACCCTGGGTCCCCCTCGGGTTCAGGTTCCGGCACAGCGATGTCCGGCTCCTCGGGGAGCATGCCGGGCTCCGGCGCCGTCACACCCTCTTCCTCCGGCATCGTTCCCGGTTCCGCTGGCTCCGGCTCCGGCTCTGGAGGTACATGCTCTTGATCCGGGTCATAGGTCGACATTTGCACCTCCCTTGATTTCCAAGTGAGCGGCCCTTACCCGCGCGTTCGTTTCGGAGAACGCGGCTCCACTCCGCGAACGAGTGAGCCGCCGTCGACATGCCCGACGGGGGTCGCGCTACTGGACGAGACCGGCCGGCCTGGCTAGGTGTCCCGAGAAGTCGTGAGACGAGCGAGCGCCGTTCGTGAGGCTTCGCTTTTTCACCCGGCAGCCGCAGTGATCGCAGACGGGAACAACCGCGTGGATCGCGTGCGTTGCCGCAGACCTCACCGGACGCCGCTACTCGCGCTCGATCGAAGTCGGCTTGGAGATCTCCTCGATCGTCTCGCCGACCTTCTTCTCCTTCGCCTCGAGTGCGACGTCCGCCTGGGCGAGCATCCCGACCAGCCGTCCCGCCTCGACGACGGGCAACCGCCGCACCTGGTGGCGTGCCATCAGCGCCAGCGCCTCGTCCAGGTCCTGCTCGGGCTCCACGGTCACCAACTGCCGCGAGGCGACCTCATCGACCTTCACCGTCTGCGGATCCCGCCGTTCGGCCACGGCTCGGATCACGATGTCGCGATCGGTCACGATTCCGGCCAAGCGGTCGTCCTCGACCACCGGCACCGACCCGACGTCCTCGCCCTTCATCACCGCTGCGGCCTCCGCGAGAGACTGCGACGGGCTTACGGTGCGGACACCCGGCGTCATCACATCTCGCACGCTCCTTGCCATTTCTTAGCTCCTTTCCTGGACATCCATTAGCTACCCGCATCTCCGTTTCCGGGAACACCCCCGAACGGTGGAGACCGGGCAGCAGCGAGCCCATAGGGAACGCGGCTCGCGCTTGCACGCGCCGAGGAAGCGGTGATGACGATCGCGCTTTCAACGACCGGCATGTTCAAGGAGCCCCAGCCGACCGTCCTCTCCCACAAGGCCGTCAGCCCTGAGCACAAGCGGGCCGGAGCTCCACGAAGTAGACGCGGCTTATGCCCGAGTCTTGCGTTTCAGAGAGGTGCCCAGGGGCGGCGCTTGTCGGTGGCGCCGCAGCCCGCCCGCCTGCCCGGGGAGAACTAGGAGGCGACCGAGGGAGCCCTGGGCACGTAGGCCGTTCGGCACGAGTGTACGACTGCCTCTGTGACATGTGGGGGCTGTTGAGAAAGACCAACGCGGCTTGGGGTAAGCGGCCCATTGCTGGCGTCGATGGCCCGTGGAATTCTCTGTGAGACCCAGGCGAGAGCTCGTCTGCGTTGACGCCTAGCCGCTCAGCGCGAATGGCGCTCTCGTCTGGGCTTAGCCGACAGGCGCGAGCATGTACGAGCGGCCGTCGAGCTCGATGCGCACGCTGCGGATCTCGTTGGCGGTGAGGCAGGTTTCAACGGCGGCGAGGAGGCCGAGCACCGCGGTTTCTGATCGGTCGTCGAGCTCGACGGTGATTGCCCGGCGTGAGCGTGCTGGCGAGTAGGCAGCGAGCTCGCGCATCAGGCAGTCCACGTCTTCATCGGTTCGTGCTCGAATCTGAAGTTGCCGCACAGCATCCCCCTGCTCTGACTGTACGCAGGGTTCGGTTCGGCGCAAGTCCCCTACGGGTGGCGCCGGCCGGCGCGACCGAAGACCAGTGCGAGAAGCCCGGCGAAGGCAATCCCGCTGTAGATGCCCCACATTTCGCTCCCCTTCCGAAAGGGAATCCCCGCCAAGCGCCCCTCAGAACCGGCCGGGAATCCCGCAGGTTTCGAGCCGGACCTTTTCCCCGCGGCGATAGCACGAAACCGGGTGCGACCGGCTCGCCGACCTGGGGCTACGGGAGAGGCCGGAGGCGGGGTCTCGGCCCGATGCTGTCGTGACCGACGCGAACGAGTCCCCCGCGGAACGTATCGGCGAACTGAGCGTTCGAGCTAGTTTTTTGAGCGGCGCCTCGTCCCGACACCGCGACGACTAGCGCAGGCGATGTTCACTGCAAGGTTAGGTCTTCGCTTGCTGCGCCTCGATACGCTGGATCTGCTCGAGAAGTGCCGGCTTTGCGTAGGCCCAGTTGTGACACTTGAAGCTTCGCACCGACCGGATCGATGTCTTGCAGCGCTTGCAGCGCAGACCGGTGATTGCACGAGGCGCCTCCGTGTTCACGAACTTCTGCTCGCCGAGGATCACGCTCGCGATCATCGCCTTGTCGTGCACGTGCTCGAGCGCGGAGGAGACGATGTCGAGCCAGCTGATCAGGCGCCCGCAGTCCGGACAATCCTTCTGCGAACCGCTCAGCCACAGCGGAGCGCCGATCGTCCCTTGTTCAAGGCCGAGCAGTCGCTCGAGTCTGCGCACGTCCGCCTCCGGGGTCAGCCAGCGCTCCTTGCCCGGTAGTGATTTCGGTGAGTCGTAGACGGCCCGAAAGACGGGGTCACTGACGGCGAGCGTATGGCGAGGTGAGGACACTGACGGCTCCTTCCCGACCTAGCCTGAATAGTCGCACCCCGGCGGAGTCCGGGCAAGGGTTCCATCAGGACCGGCCGAGAGCTCACGCGACGGTGGCGAGCGAATCGAAAAGAGGGGCCCCAAGAATCGGGTTCGTCTGGTTCTCGGCTTGGGCAGCTGCGTGATGGGCCGGACGTCCCGGCCTCCAGCACCGCCTTGCGGATGTAGGCCTTCAAGCGCGTCCGGCAGGATCTCGGTCCTCCGACGGTAGCTACGGCCGGAACTCGTCCT
>VAWR01000008.1 GCA_005885245.1 Actinomycetota bacterium
CGATTTCGAGTCGGTACGCAACCGCGTGGAGGAGACATTCGGGCCGGGCGCGCTCGAGCGCACACGCTCCGGGTGCATCGGCATCTGCGCTCGGCTGAAGATGTCGCTCGCCTATGCGCTCGACCGTGCAGCGGAAGGGCCGGTGAGGGACGAACACGTGCTGCTTGGCCTGCTCAGCGTGCCGGATTCCGTGGCCGCACGCGCCCTCGGCAATCTCGGCGTCTCGCTCGCCGAGGCCCAGGCAGCACTCGATCCTCGGCGGTGATCGGATCGATACACCCTGCCCGATCTTCCCCTCTCGCCGCTTTCTCCCGCTCCTGAGCGGAACTTGGTCGCCCGGCAGGATTCCGCACGGGGTTGTCCTTTTCCGCGTGCGCCGTTCGTCTTAGAGGCGACCCACTCGAACAAGGAGGAAGCGATGAAGTACATGCTGCTGATCCATCAAGGCAACACTCCTCTGCCGGGATCGCCGGAGTGGGAGCGCCTCTCCGAGGAGGAGCAGAAGTCCGTCTACGCCGACTACCAGGCGATTAACCAAACGCCCGGTGTCACTCCCGCCGACGTCTGGATGGAGGCGCCTGAGACGGCCACCACAGTCCGCGTCGAGAAAGGCGAGACGCTGACCACGGACGGACCGTTCGTCGCCGTCAAGGAAGCGCTCGGCGGCTACCTCTTCTACGAGGGCGACGACCTCGACGCCGCGATCGAGCTCGCGTCACGCATTCCGGCGGCCCGAATGGGCGGTGCGGTGGAAATCCGCCCCACGAAGGAGGGTTAGCGATCCTCGACCAGGTCTTCCGCGACGAGTGGGGCCGCGTCCTGGCCGGCCTGATCGGCTTCCTCGGCGACTTCGATCTCGCCGAGGAAGCCGCCCAGGAAGCTTTCGCGCTCGCAGCCGAGCGCTGGCCTCGTGACGGAACTCCTGCCAACCCGCGCGCCTGGCTCGTGACCACTGCGCGCAATCGTGCGATCGACCGGATCCGCCGCGATCGCACGCTCGCGACGAAGGTCCGCTTGCTCGACGTGCCGGAGACCGTGGAGGACGACATGGATGAGACGACGATTCCCGACGAGCGGCTCGAGCTCGTCTTCACCTGCTGTCATCCCGCGCTTGCGATTGATGCGCAGGTCGCGCTCACGCTGCGAACGCTGGGCGGGCTGTCGACGGAGGAGATCGCCCGCGCTTTTCTCGTCCCCGAGGCGACCATGAACAAGCGGCTCGTCCGGGCGAAGCACAAGATCAAGGCCGCAGGCATCCCATTTCGGGTTCCGCCGGCTCACCTGCTCCCCGATCGCCTCGCCGCGGTGCTCGCAGTCCTGTACCTCATCTTCAACGAGGGCTACGGCGGCCGGGGAGACCTCGCGGCCGAGGCGATCCGGCTCGGACGTGCACTCGTGGACTTGATGCCCGACGAGCCCGAGGTCCGGGGACTGCTGGCGCTGATGCTGATGAACGACGCCCGGCGCGATGCCCGATTCGCCGACGGCGAGGTGGTCCTCCTCCGCGATCAGAATCGATCGCTCTGGAACCTCGACCAGATCGCGGAGGGGCGAACCGCGCTCGAGCGCGCGCTGGCGCTCGGGGGTCGCGGTCCGTACGTGCTCCAGGCGGCGATCGCCTCCCTGCACCTCGAGGACCCCCAGGACTGGGCGCAGCTTGCGGCTCTGTACGGCGAGCTCGCTCGCCTGACCGGCTCGTCGGTGGCGGAGCTCAACCGGGCGGCCGCGATCGCCGAAGCCGGCGATGTCGAAGCGGCGCTTGCCGTCGTGGAGCGCCTCGAGCTCGACCGCTACCACTACCTGCACGCGACGCGCGCCGAGCTCCTGCGCCGGCTCGATCGCCTCGAAGAGTCCCGCGCCGCTTACGGCCGCGCGCTCGAGCTCGTTCACTCGGACGCCGAGCGACGCTTCCTGGAGCAGCGCCTGGTGGAGCTCCCGGACTGACCGTCAGACGAGCCGGTGTTGCGTCGCCCAGCGCGTCAGCTCATGTCGCGTCGACAGCTGTAGCTTGCGCAGCACGCTCGAGACGTGGCTCTCGATCGTCTTGACGGACAGGTGTAAGCGGGCGGCGATCTCCTTGTACATGTAGCCGCGCGCGATCAGCTGAAGGACCTCACGTTCACGCGGTGTCAGCTCGTTCAAGTCGGCATCGCCGGCCACCTCCACACCGGCGCGGAATGCGTCGAGGACGAAGCCCGCGAGGCGCGGCGAGAAGACGGCGTCACCGTGGGCGACTCGCTCGATCGCGGCGGCCAGCTCGTCGGCGTCGATCGTCTTCGTGACGTAGCCGCGCGCCCCGGCGCGGATGACTGCGATCACGTCCTCCGCGGCGTCAGAGACGGAGAGCGCGAGGAACTTGACGCCGGGACGTTCGGGCGCGACGGCGTTGATGATCGCGTCGCCGCTGCCGTCGGGCAGGTGCACGTCGAGGAGGACGACATCGGGATCGAGCTCCTTGATCAGCGGGACGGCGTCGGCGACAGCCTGAGCCTCGCCGACGACGTCGACGGCGTCGCCGAGCTCGGCACGCACGCCGGCCAGGAAGAGGCCATGATCGTCCACGAGCACGACGCGGCGCTTCATCGCGGCAGCCTCAGTTCGACCTCGGTGCCGCCGCCGGGCACGCTGGTGACGGTCGCGCTGCCGCCCGCACGCTCGAGCCGGCCCTTGATCGACTCGCGAATGCCGTGCCGATCGTCCGGAACAGCCGCGGGATCGAAGCCGACGCCGCGGTCGCGCACGAAAACTGCGATCTCGCCCTCGCTGACTTCAGCGTAGACGTCGATCTCTTCGACGCTCGCGAACTTGGCGGCGTTCGTCATCGCCTCGCGCGCGGCAAGCACGAGCGCATTGTCAGGAGGTGCATCGCCGGAGCTGGCGATCTCGACTCGCACTCCATGCAGCTCCTCGACATCCGCCGCCGCCGCAGAGAGCGCTGCCACCAGTGACGAGCCGTCGTCGCCGAGCGGCTGGTCCGCGTACAGCCATCCCCGCAGCTCGCGTTCCTGCCTGCGCGCGAGCGACGCGACGCGGCGCGGCTCACCCGCGTGACGCTGGATCAGAACCAGCGTCTGAAGGACGGAATCGTGAACGCGCGCGGCGACATCGGCGCGTTCCTCCGTGCGGATGCGCGCCGCGCGCTCCGCATCCCGCTCGAGCGCAAGGCGCCACAGCCATGGCCCGCAAAGCAGAAGCAGCGCGCCTGCCACCGCACCGGGTGCGAGCACCCGCGTTGGGGCGCTGCCCTGCTCCAGCAGCAGGACCGCGCCGAAGCCGGCGAGCGCGATCCCGCCGTACGAGAGAGGTGCATCTGGACGAAGCCCACCCCCTTTCCGCCATGCAAGGGTGAGACCAGCGGCGACGAGCACGATGCCTGCGACGGCGCGGTTGGAAACGCCGATGGCGTTCAGCAGTAGCGATCCGGCGACGAGGAGCAGCAGGATCGTCCACCACTCGCGCTCTGACCTCGACCAGGCCCAGACGGCGAAGTAGAGGACGATCCCGGCCCCGCCCGCGAGCGCGAGCAGGGCGAAGACGACCCGGACGAGCGTGACGTCTACGCCGAGGGCCTGTGCAATCCCCGCACAAACCCCGGCGAGCACGCGGCCGTCAGCGCTCGTCGTGAAGGATCGCAGCGGCATCTGCCCTCATCGTACGGCGCGCGTTACGGTCACCTTGCCCACGCCGACGTGTGCGTCGAGGACGAGGACCTGTTTGCCGGTCTGGTCGATCTTCTTGTCGACGTTGCGTCCATCCGCAGCCTGGCCGAGCACCTCGACCTGGCCCAGCTGCGCGTCGCCGTGCACCCGCAGCGCGACGTTCTCGGGAACGATGACACGGAGGTTACCGACGTCGACGCGCGTCCCGACGTGCGTCGCGCCGTCGTTGAGGCGGACGTTGCGTAGGTCGACCGTCATGTCGCCGATGCCGAGCTTGTAGTTGCGGTGCAAGTCCTGCGCGCCCGCGACGACGTAGCTCCGGTCGCCGACACCGCTGCCCACATGCACGTGGAAGATCGCCGCGAAGATCGCGGCAGCGACCAGCATCAGCGCGACGATCGTCCCCGCCGCGATCACCAGTCCCTTGAAGACGCGACGCACTCGTCTGGAGTCCTCGGCGGCCAGAACCGACGCGTCCTCCGTCGCCGCCCTGTTGCCGTGACGGGTGATCCACAGGATCGCGGCCCCAGCTACGAGCAGGAGGGCCCAGGCGTCGCCGTGGGGCCAGAGCGTCGCGTGCGAGAGCAGCGACGCGAGCGCCACGCCGACCAGCGCGAGGCCGATCAGCGGCCAGGGGCGGTCACGCCGGTTGCGCAGCGCCGCCGTGGCGACCGAGTCCTCCTTGCCCTCGTCGGGGATGACCAGAGCAGCCGCCGCGTAGATGAGAATGCCGGCGCCGCCGAGCAGTGTCAGCACGACGAAGCCGACCCGGTAGAAGACGGGGTGAATGTCGAAGTACCGTGCCAGGCCGCCGCAGACGCCGGCAACCATCCGATCCGAGCGGCTTCGCTCCAGTCGCTTGGCCGCTCCGTTTTCGATTGTGTGGGTGTGTTCGCTCATGGTCTCCAGGATCGCGGAGCCGAGGCTCAGCCGCTATCCGGAATCACCCTGAGGCGACCCTGATTCGCCACGCATCCGGGACTATGATCGGCCGGCCTTGCCGCGCACGTTTCGCCTACCTGCTGGACTCGTCGCTCTGGCGCTCGCGGGCTGGATCGGAACAGCACTGTTGATGCAGGGGATGGCGTTCATGGACGGGCCCGGCTCGATCGGCTCGTTCCTCTGGCTGTGGATCGCGATGACCGCGGCGATGATGCTGCCTTCGGTCGCACCCGCAGCATCGCTCGCCACGTCCGTCGGGCGCTCCGGCACGGTCTTCGTCGGCGCCTACCTGGCGCTCTGGCTGGTGACCGGCGTGCTCGCATTCGAGGCGGCGCGCGGTTTGATGGGGGCGGGAAGATGGATCGCCGCCGGCGCGATCCTGGCAGCTGCCGCGTACCAGTTCAGCCCACTCAAGGATGCCTGCCTGCGTCGCTGCCGAAGCCCGCTCGGCTTGTTGCTCCGGCACGGTGCATTCGCCGCCGGGCTCGGACACGGCGTTGTCTGCCTCGGTTGCTGTTGGGCGCTGATGCTTGCGCTCCTGGCGCTCGGTGTGGGGAGCATGTTCTGGATGGGGGCGGTCGCAGCGGCGATCTTCGTCGAGAAGGTCACGGGGGTCGGCGCGCGCGCTCCCGCGCCGGTGGCGCTAGCGCTGCTCGGCGCGGCCGTCTGGGTAGCGCTGTGAGCTTCCACATCGCCGGGACGTACCTCGAGGCCTGCAACTGCGACGCGATCTGCCCGTGCCGCAGGGTCGACGGAGTCGGTGGGGGCCGCTCGACCCACGGCACCTGCTTCGGTGCGCTCAGCTGGCGGATCGACGCCGGCGTGGCGGAGGGCGTCGCTCTTTCGGGCACCGGGGCGCTCATGACCTACTCGTACGACGACGACGAACCCGGGTCGCCCTGGACGCTCGTCCTGCACGTCGACGGCCCTGACGAGCTCGCGGAGATCCTGCTCGGCCGCTTCGGCGGCGACCATGTCCTGACGCTGCCGTGGGTGCGCAAGCCGACTGCCTCGGTGGAGGTGCGGAAGGCTCGAATCGAGTTCAGTGACGGCGAGGTCCGGGTCGGCGATGCAATCCGGTTGCGCGCGAGCACGCCGTTCGAGACCGCTTCCACCGTCTCGTGCATCGTGCCGGGCCACGATCGCCCAGGCACCGAGCTGATCAACGACGAGGTCGTCGTCAACGATCCGCCGTTCGAGTTCGAGCTCCACGCCACCTGCGCCTTCAGGCGAGAGTTCGACTACTCGGGCTAGTCCGGAAGCAAGGGAATCGACAGTCCCGAACCGCGTCCGAGCAACACGGCGCGAACGAGGGCCGTGGAACCAAAGCGGTTGCGGATCTCGTCGACCGCGAGGTCGAGTGCGATCCCGCCGCGGCCATCGAAGGGAAGGACGAGCTGGGCTGGACAGTCATCCTGGAGGTTTCCCACCGCCACGCCCACGAGAGTGAGACCCTGGCGCTGGATCAGAGGCATGGCCGTCGCGAGTAATGCTCGCGACGTGTCGAGGACCGCCCGGGTCTCGGCGGTTGGCTCGTGCAGCGTGAACGAGCGAGTCGCCCGCGAGAAGTCGTCGAAGCGCAGCCGCAGGACGACGGTCCGGCCGACTCTCCGGGCAGCGCGCAGGCGGCGGGTGACGCGTTCCACCAGTCCGAGCAGGACGGCGTCGATGTCTTCGGGGGATCTCTGCCTGCGGCCGAGCGCGCACTGCGCACCGATCGACCCGCGACGGCGGCGCGGTTGCACCCGCCGGGCATCGCGGTTGTGGGCGAGGGCATGAAGCTGGCGTCCCGACGCCCGTCCGAGCGCCGACACGAGTGCGTCCTCCGGCAGGCTCGCGATCTGCCCGACCGTTGTGATCCCGAGCTGGTGCAGCTTGTCGGCGGTGACCGCGCCGACGCCCCAGAGACGTTCGACCGGGAGTGCGTGCAGGAAGGCCAGTTCCCGATCTGGCGGCACCACCAGCAGGCCGTCAGGCTTGGCGACGCCGCTGGCGACCTTCGCCAGGAACTTCGTTCGCGCGACACCAACCGTGATCGGCAGTCCGACGCGAGCCCGGACCTCGCGCTTCAACCGGACGGCTATCTCGGCTGGGCCACCAGCGAGCCTCTTCATCCCGCGCACGTCGAGAAACGCCTCGTCGATCGACAGCCCCTCGACCAGCGGCGTCGTATCGTCGAACACCTTGTAGATCGCCTTGCTCGCCTCGGCGTAAGCGGACATTCGAGGCGCGACGACGACCGCGCGCGGACACAGCCGTCGCGCCAGCCTTCCACCCATCGCCGTACGGATGCCGTATGCCTTGGCCTCGTAGCTCGCCGCGAGCACAACCCCCGCGCCGACGATGACGGGGCGGCCCCTCAGGCTGGGGTCATCGCGCTGCTCCACCGACGCGTAGAAGGAGTCCACGTCGGCGTGGAGGATCGTCGCCTCGTGCACGAACATATGTTCGCATAACTCAGCGCCGTTTCACCAAACTGGCCAGCTGCTCACGCACGCGGTCGATCTCCGCCCGGTACATCAGGAGCTCGTCGGCCGCGGCACCGCGTTGTTCGCGGAGCCTCCGGACGAGGACGAGCCCCTTCAAGTGCAGGACGAGATCGTCGAGTTCGCGGAACCGGCTTCCTGCTGCAGCGGACGTCACGCTGCCTCCTCGAACGCGGCCACCTCTTCGTCGACGGGCGCGGCGTTCGCGCTCGGCGCCGGAGCCGACTTGAGGAGCCCGACAGCGATCAGCGCGCCGAGCACCAGCAGGCCTGTCAGCACATAGAGGGCGGTCTGGAACCCGTGATCGAGGGCCGCGCCGTTCGTGGCCGTGACGGCTGAATGCGCGTCCACGTAGTGATTCGCCGAGGTGGCGGCGATCGCGCTCACAGCGGCGATGCCGATCGCACCGCCGATCTGGCGGCTCGTGTTGATCAGACCGGAAGCGATTCCGGCGTCGGAGCGCTCGATCCCCGTGAGACTCGCAATCGTCACCGGGACGAACGAAAGTCCCATGCCGGCGCCGCCGAGCACGAACCACGGGAACAGATCCCAGAAGTAGTGCCCGTTCATTGGCAGCCGCGTCAACCCTGCAACAGAGACCGCGGAAACGAGCAGACCGGCGGTGAGGGTCGATCGCACACCCAGGCGTCCGACGACGACCTGCGCGACGTTCGACACCACAACGACCGCGAGCGCAAAACCGCTGAAGGCGGCCCCGCTCTGCACCGCCGAGTAGTGGAGGACGTCCTGCAGGTAGAGGGTCAACAGGAAGAACTCCGAGAACGCAACCGCTCCGATGATCGCCATCGCAGCGTTGGCAGCGGTGAGCATCCGCCGACGGAAGATCCGCAACGGGAGGAGCGGCCACGGCGAGCGCAGCTCGATCGCGACGAACGCGAGGACAAGAGCCACCGCGCCGGCGAGGAGCGCGAGCGTGCTACCGGCGCCCCACCCATCGCTCGTCGCGCGTGTGGTGGCGTAGACGAGCAGCATCAGACCGGCGGTGATGGAAGCGGCACCCGGCACGTCGAAGTGGCGATGCGCCAGCTCCGCCCGGCTCTCCCGCAGAAGCAGTGGCGCAAGGGCGATCGCCGCGACGCCCACCGGCACGTTGATGAAGAAGATCCAGGACCAGTTCAGGTACGACGTGAGCAGCCCGCCCAGAAGGACGCCGGCCGCCGCACCGCTTCCGGAGGCAGCGCCGTAGATCCCGAGGGCGAGATTTCGCTCCCGGCCCTCCGCGAAGATCGTCATCAGCAGCGAGAGCGCGGCCGGGGCGAGCAGCGCGCCGCCGAGCCCTTGCACCGCGCGGAAGGCGATCAGCGAACCCTCGGACCACGCCAAGCCGCACAGGAGCGAGCTCGTAGCGAACAGCGCCAGACCGGCCATGAAGAGCCTGCGGCGACCGAGCAGATCGGCGAGTCGGCCACCCAGAAGCAGGGCGCCGCCGAACATGATCGCGTACGCGGAGATCACCCACTGGAGGTTCGCCTGGGAAAAATCGAGATCCGACTTGATCGACGGCAGCGCGACGTTCACGATCGCGACGTCGAGGATCACCATGAACTGGGCTGTGACAATCAGGGCCAGCGCGCTCCAGCGCCGGTCGCTCTTTGTGTTAATGCTCACGCAGTTGGCCTCCACAATCGTTGATCACCACAACCTTATAGCAGACCAACGCTTGTCCGCGCTAATCTATTGCACATGGCGATCACGAACCCCGACACGGCGGCCGCTCCAAAGATCCCGCAACTGCCCGAGGAACTGATCGCGTCGACCACGTTCCTGCTGAAGCGCCTGGGCTTTGCCGCCAAGGAGCGGACGATGAAAGCGTACGAGGGCACCGGCCTCCACCCTTACCATCACGCGATCTTGCTGGTGCTCGACGAGCGCTCGCGCGAGACGCAGGGATCGATCGCCGACGCACTGGGCTACGACCGCGGCCAGCTGGTCGGGCTCCTCGACGAGCTCGAAGAGCGCGGGCTGGTCGAGCGCCGTCGGGATCCCAACGACCGCCGCCGTCACATCGTCCGCCTCACCGGTGAGGGAAAGCGGATGCTGCGTCGACTACGTGCGCTCGCGACGCAGATCGAGGACGAGTTCCTCTCGCCGCTCAGCGAGAAGGAACGCGTGAATCTGCACGCACTCTTGCTCCGCCTCGCGGAGAAGCACGAGCCGCGCTGCGCGCTCTCCTCTTCGCCCGTACGAACTTAGTGGCTCTGAGCCACTAAGTTCCAGACTCCGGTACCGCCTGTGCAGCCCGTCGTCTACGCGCAACTACGCCGGAGGCGAGCGTGACGCCGACGAGGATGAGCGCAAGACCGCCCACCTTCGCTCCCGTCAACGGCTCGCCGAGAATCGTGGCGCCGTAGAAAAGCGCGAAGCCCGGGAGGAGGTAGTTGACGAGCATCGACCGCGCCGAGCCGTGCTCGCCGATCAGCCGGTTCACGATCAGCTGCGCGATGCCGGTTCCGACGACTCCGAGCACCACGACCGAGGCCAGCGGCTTCCACCCGACCGAGTCGGGCAAGTCCGCGAGCGCGAACGGAAGCATCGCGACGGCACCGCAGACGGCCGACGCAGCCGCGAGCTCGAGCCCTCCGACCACGAGACTGCGCTGGATATAGAGGCTGGAGACGGCGTAGCACAGCGATGCCAGCACGACCGCGAGCGCTCCGGCGATGGCCCACCAGCCGCCGTTCGGATGCACCCCGGCGACGACACCGACACCTGCGAGCCCAACCATGAGGCCGAGCACGCGTAGTCCACTCGAGCGCTCGCTTGCTGCGAATCGGAGGGCCAGCAGCGCTACGAAGATCGGGACCGACGAATTCGCGACCGCGGCAACACCGGAGTCGACATGCGTCTCGCCCCAGGAGATCAGCAGGAACGGGAGGGCCATCCCGACCACGCCGACGAACGCTCCGGGAGCGAACGCGGGGCGTACTGCACGCAGGCCTCGCCGAACGGCGACGAACGAGACGAGGACCGCACCCGCGAGCAGCAGCCTCAACTCGACCAGCGCCGCAGGCGAGAAGTCCCGAATCCCGACCTTGATGAACATGTACGACGAGCCCCAGATCGCCGACAGCAGTAGGAGCGGCAGCAGGTAAGAGCGCTTCACGGCATCAGCCCGGGACGCGGCTGAGCGTCTCGACCAGTGCTCCGACGGCATCCTCGAGGTCAGCGCGGATCTCGGCGGAGACGTAGGCCGCCCAGGGATGACACGGGCTGCCGCCGGTGTAGGCGATCACCGGTTTACCGAGCGAATGCGCGTACCAGGCTTCCATCGCCGTTCCCTCGTCAGGCGCGGTGAAGGCGGCCAGCATCGCCTCGCAGCCGCGAATGTCTTCGAGATCTCCTTCGACGATCTCGGCCTCGTGGCCCGTCGTGTTGCCGCGGAAGTCGCGGCGCATCGGATCGACCGGCTCGATGCCCGCCCCGCGGAGAAGCAGCGCCGCTCGACGGCGGTACTCCTCTGCGAAAGGCGGTCCCGCGAGGTAAACCCGATCAGCCATGACGCGCGTACAGTACGGCGATGGACGCCGGTACGCGTTCGACAGAGTTCGTGGCACTGGGTCACGCCGGCTCCGAGCATTACGCGGGGCTGGAGACATTCCCCAATCCGGGCGTATCGCTAGTCGAGCTGGTCAGCGACGAGCTCGTTGCCGTCTGTCCGATCACCGGCCAGCCCGATCTCTATGTTGCCTCGATCGAATACAGCCCGACCGATCGGTGTCTCGAATCGAAGTCGTTGAAGCTGTACCTGAACGGGTTTCGTGACCAGGGACACTTCTGCGAGGCGCTTGCAGTGAAGATACGCGACGACGTCGCCGGGGCACTCGGGCTCGCGGCGAACGAGGTGACCGTGACACTCGAGCAGAAGGCGCGCGGGGGCATCACGATCACCGCAACCGCTTAGCACTACACCAACTCGGGGCGGCTGTTCAACGCTACGAACTTAGCGGGTGATGTCGACGATCCTCGAGTTCGGGAACACAGACGTGTGGAACCTGGCCGCCTCTTCTCCCTCGGTGTCGGGGCCTCCCGCGCGACCGATGAGTTCTTGCGGTCGGCGCGGTCATAGGTGCCGACGGTCGCAGAATGGCGACTCCCGCGAAAGGAGAAGAGCAGATGACCAGTGCAACGGCGACAGGCGTGGCAACGCCCCCTCCCGCCGCAGATGGGAGTCTGAGCTAGATCGTCGATACCAGAAGGAGGTTCGAAGATGGGCAAGATCGTCGTAACGGAGTTCGTGTCCCTGGACGGCGTGATCGAGGACCCGGGCGGAGCCGAGGACTTCAAGTACGGAGGCTGGAGCTTCGAAATCAGCCGCGGAGACGAGGGCGACAAGTTCAAGCTCGACGAAGCCTTCGCGTCCGAAGCCCTGCTCCTGGGGCGGGTGACTTACGAAGGCTTTGCCGCGGCTTGGCCGTCGAGGGAGGGCGACTTCGCCGACAAGTTCAACACGATGCCGAAGTACGTGGTCTCGTCGACGCTGGTGGAGCCCGAGTGGAACAACTCAATCGTGTTGAACGGCGATCTTGTGGCTGAGGTTGCGAAGTTGAAACAGCAGCACGATGGGGACATCGTCGTCCACGGCAGTGCGCGTCTCGTACAGTCGCTGATCGAGCACGACCTGGTCGACGAGCTCCGGCTGATGGTCTACCCGGTCGTTCTCGGCAGTGGCAGGCGGCTCTTCGGCGAGACGAGCGACAAGAAGACGCTACGGCTCGCAGGCTCGAAGGTGGTCGGCGACGGAGTGACCATCCTCACGTACGTGCCGGCGAGCGAGGCAGCCAGTCAGCGATGAGCGTGAGCACCGTGCGCATGGTGTGCATGGTGCTGTTCGCCCAGAGGCTCGTTCATGGTCCGCAACATCGCCCACCCGCCGCCTCGCCGGAAGTAGCGCCAGACGAGGGCGGCCGCGAGCAGCAGGAAGAGGATGTTGAGGAACGTCGTGTAGTTCCACGAAACCGAGGCCGTGTCGACCTTGGCGTTGCGGGCGTGACGCTCGATGCCCAAACCCTGGAACAGAAACTCGACTGCGAGTCCGGCCGCGACCATCGTCGCGTAGAACGTGCCGAGCAGGAAGCCGGCCATCCTCCAGCCGTAGTAGCGGCGATAGATGTGCAGGATCGGCAAGATGATCAGGTCGGCGAAGATGAAGCTCAGCACGCCGCCAAAGCTGATGCCGCCGTTCCAGAGCACCGCGGCGAGCGGCACATTGCCGATCGAACAGACGAAGCTGAGGATCGCCACCGCGGGGCCGACGAGCGGTCCCCAGACCTTCGCGAGCGTGTGGTGGTGCTCGAAGAAGAAGCCCTGCCAGAAGGAGTCCGGGACCCAGGCGGCGAGCATGCCGGCGATCAGCAGCCCGCCGAAGACGTCTCGCGCGACCGCCGCCCAGTCCATCACGAAGTTGTTGGCCGTGGCCGTGAAGCCGTCGGGAGAGCTCAGCCGTTGCCAGATCGAGCCATTGCTCTCGACGGACATCTCCATCTCGGCGTGGCCCTCCATCGAGCCCCGGCGACCCTTCTCCGCCTCCTTGCGCGCCTCCTCGACCAGGCGCTGCGTGAGGAAGAGCCGGAAGAGGACCGCGAGGAGGACGATCATCAGGAGGCCGCCGGCGAACTCTCCGACCACGAATTGCCAGCCGAGCAAGAGCGCAATGATGATCCCGAGCTCGATCACCAGGTTGGTCGACGCGATCTCGAACGCCATCGCGGCCGTGAAGTTCGCACCCTTGCGAAAGAGCGAGCGCGCCAACGCGACCGAGGCGTAGGAGCACGAGGACGAAGCGGCGCCGAGGCCGCTGGCGACCGCGAGCGATTTCGGCGAATCGTCCGGCAGCAAGCGGCGCAGCTCGCGCTTGGAGACGACAGCCTGGATCATGCCCGAGAGGGCGAATCCGAGGATCAGTGCCCAGAGCACCTCCCAGGTCATCCCGAGGGCGAAGCTGAGCGCCAGCCACAACTCGTGCCCGACGGCAACCGCGACGATCATCTCGTCTAGCGCGTCTTCGCGAACCGTCGCACGGCGGCGAGCAGCTCGGCGGTTTTCGTCGTCGCCTCTTTCCTGTTACCGGAGGCGATGGCCTCCGCAACGCAATGGTTCACGTGATTGTCGAGGATCTCGAACGCAAAGCTCTCGAGCGCCGTCGACACCGCGCCGATCTGCGTGAGGATGTCGATGCAGTACCGATCGTCCTCGAGCATGCGCTCGATCCCTCGCACCTGGCCCTCGATCCGGTGCAGTCGCTTGACCAGAGCGTCCTTGTTCTCGGAGTACCCGTACATCCGGGAGGACTATACCCGTAGGGGGTATCACCTGCTTGATCCAACTTGCCGGCTGCTCGCCGCCAAGTGCTCGCGGACGGAGACGTCGCCTTTCCGAGCTGGAAGCGCTGATCTTGTGCGGCGACCTGCGTCAGGCTGACTCGTCTGCGGTCAGCCGGTCGTACGCTGAAAGCGTCAGGAATTCCGGAAAGTCCTCGGCGTGCGCCACCTCTGCGAACACCGACGCTGCCGTCTCGTAGCCGGGGCCGAGCTTGTCGAGCTCCTCGCGCTCGAGCTCGAGTACCCGGTCACGGGTCACGCGGCCGTGCCGCAGCCACTGCCAGATCTGCGAGCGGCTGATCTCCGCCGTCGCAGCATCCTCCATCAGGTTGTTGATCGCCGCGGCACCGATTCCGTCGAGCCAGGACCGGATGTACTGGATGCCGACGGAGACGTTGAGGCGGACTCCGTCCTCGCTGATCGCGCCCGGTGTAGCGGCCACGTTCAGCAGGTCGCCGGCCGCGACCGTGACGTCGTCGCGCTGCCTGTCGACCTGATTCGGTCGCTCCCCGAGCAGGTCGTCGAACACGGCCATGGCGACAGGCACGAGATCTGGGTGCGCGACCCACGTCCCGTCGAAACCGTCGCCCGCTTCGCGCACCTTGTCCTCCCGCACCTTCGTCAGGGCGACCTCGTTGACTTCGGGATCCCGCCGGCTCGGGATGAACGCGGCCATCCCGCCGATCGCATGAGCGCCACGGCGATGGCACGTCTTGACGAGCAAATCTGTGTATGCGCACATGAACGGCACGCTCATCGTCACGAGTGGGCGATCCGGGAGGACGAACTCGGGCCGGTCGCGGAACTTCTTGATGATCGAGAACATGTAGTCCCAGCGGCCCGCATTGAGCCCGGCGGAATGCTCTCTCAGCTCGTAGAGGATCTCGTCCATCTCGAAGGCGGCGAGGATCGTCTCGATGAGGACTGTCGCCCGGATCGTTCCGCGCGGAATCGTGAGTCGCTCCTGCGCATGGACGAAGACGTCGTTCCAGAGACGCGCCTCGAGGTGCGACTCGAGCTTGGGCAGGTAGAAGTAGGGGCCCGAACCGGCATCGAGCAGACGCCGGCCGCAGTGGAACAGGTACAGGCCGAAGTCGAACAGGCTGGCGGAGATCGGCTCGCCGTCGACCAGCAGATGCTTCTCGTCCAGGTGCCAGCCACGAGGCCGGACGAGCAGGGTCGCGATCTCGTCCTGCAGGGTGTATCGCTTCCCGCCGGTGTCCAGCGAGATCGTGCGGTCGACCGCATCGACGAGATTGGCCTGGCCGTCCACGCAGTTCCGCCAGGTCGGGGAGTTCGAGTCCTCGAAGTCGGCCATGAACATCCGCGCACCGGAGTTCAGGGCGTTGATCACCATCTTGCGGTCCACCGGTCCCGTGATCTCGACGCGGCGGTCGAGCAGATCCCCCGGGGCCGGAGCGACACGCCAGTCCGGGTCTTCCCGAATCGCGCGCGTCTCCGTCAGAAAGTCCGGTAGCTCGCCCGCGGCGATCCGCGCTTGCCGTTGCAGTCGTCCCGCGAGCAGCTTCAACCGAGTCGGGTTGAACTCCCGGTGGAGCTCGGTGACGAAGCCGACCGCCTCCGGCGTCAGGACTCGTGTTCCATCTTCCCCGACCTGACCCAGCACCTCGACGCTGCTCAACGGTCACACCGCGTGGGATACCGGATGAGTTTCCCGACCGCCTAAGTGGATTGGGTCAGAGCGTCAGACCGAGTGAGGCTAGCGTGCTGAAGATGAAGCTCTGGGCCTCTGCCGTGTCGAGGCGGAAGTCGTAGCCGACACCGCTGCAGTTTCCGTTCGTCCCGAAGGAGGTCTCAGCGATCAGCGTGCGGGTTCCGCCCAGGAAGATCGGTCCGCCAGAGTCGCCGAAGCACTGGCCACCCTTGCCCTTTGACACGTTGCCGGAGATCTTCACGAACTCGTCCAGCTTGCCCTTGCCAACGCTGAGGAGATTCGAGGTCGCGCCGAAGCGCGTGAAGAAGGCGTCCGGTTGCTTCTTGCAGTTTGGATCGCAGGGGTCGGGCTTGCCGAAGTGCTGCACACCGTAGCCCGAGATGTCGAGCTTCGTACCCGTCGCCAGGCTCGCATCGAGTCCGATCGCGGGCAGGTTGGCATGCCCCAGGCTCGGCAGCGACACGTCCAGCACGATGATCGCGACGTCGTGCGTATCGAAACCCGGGAGCCCGCCGCCGTTCACCCCGAAACCGAACCCGGGATCGAAGTAGTACGTGCCGAGGTATTGAGTGGGCGCAGGTTGGGTCAACAACCCCTGCTGATCAAAGGTCACCGCCACGCGCGGATGGCCGTGGCCGTCCGTGCCGAAGATTGAGGTCGTGTCAGAAAAGCAGTGCGCCGCCGTGACCAAGACTCGCGGACCGATGAGCGTGCCTGAGCAAACGAAGACGCCGTTGTGCTCGAGCCCGACGTAGGTATGCGTTGTATCGGGCGTTCCACCGATGATCGCAGCCGCCGAACCGGCGAACACCATCAGCGAAACGGCGCAGACGAGCGCAAGCAAGATCAAGCGTAAACGCATGAATCGACAACCCCCTTGTGGCATATTCGGCCCTCTATTCAACGCCATGCTGCCACAGAAAGGTGGGATCGGCAAACCCTCCGAAGATGCGCCTGGACAAGAAGCACCTGACATGAGTCACTCCATTGAGATCGATTGGACATTCGCCCGAACTGAGAGAGACGAAGGGAGCAGAGACGGTCGAAGAAGCGCGCCTCGAAGCCGCGGACTCGGGTTTGACGCCCGCCAGCGAAGGCTGGTTCGTCGTCAGCGTCCGCGAGGCTGCCTGGCTGGCGAACGAGGCGTTCGGAGGCCGCTGCGTCTTCGAAGCCGACGTCCCCGTCGTGCGCAACCGCCCTGAGCTCCGGGCCCTGAGGTTTGCCGATTTGGGCGTCACACTCGCGGTGCTCGAGCCGGGCAAGCCGAGCGGGCTCTACCACGCCGAGTCGAATCAGGAGAACTTCCTCGTCCTCGCGGGCGAGTGCGTGCTGCTGGTCGAGGGCGAGGAACGCCGCCTGCGAGCCCGGGACTTCGTGCACTGCCCGCCTGGTACCGAACACGTCTTCGTGGGAGCCGGAACGGGACCGTGCGTCATCTTCATGACCGGCGCGCGCGCACCGAACAAGACCATGGTCTATCCCGACTCGGAGCTCGCGCGAAGCCATGGCGCGGGCGTCGACGCCGAAACGAGCTCGGCTGCCGAGGCGTACGGGCCGTTCCCGCACTGGTCGCCGGGACGGCCGGCCGACTGGAGCCGACTTCCCTGGGCATAACCACTGCCGACCCTAGTCATCGGCGAGCGCGAGTAGATTCGTGACGGTGGTCCAGTTCCGTGCGGTTGCGGTCACTCCCAAGCCGCGTCCTGCCAGCAGCGTCCACAACCGCGAGCGAGCGATGCCCTCGGGGTGCCAGGCGTAGAGCTCTCGACCCGCCACGACCAACCGCTCTGAGGGCGCGACGGCGGCCTCGAGCTCGCGAACGACCTCGGCCTCGAGCGTTCCCGTCATGAACGTGACCTGATAGCGCTTCGGATTCACCGCCACCTTGCCCAGCGGATTCCGCTGCACGACCTTCGCGAGCTGCGCGCGCGTCCGCACCACGATCGGGATGTCAAGCCCGAAATGGCCGGCGATCTGTCGCTCGCATGCGCGCGCCACCTGTTCGGGCGAGCCGTTCCCCGAGAGGACGACGTTGCCACTCTGCAGGTAGGTCCGCACGTCTTCGAATCCCGCGCTGGTGAGCAGGTCGCGAAGCTGCGGCATCCCGATCCGGTTGCGAGCGCCGAGGTTGATGCCGCGGAGGAGCACGATCTGTCTGGCCACGACGGGCAGATTACGAGAGCCTCGTGCGTTCGGCCGGCGCCTGCTGGCATGCTGAACGGATGGACGGGCAGCTGGCCATTCGCCTGCGGGGCGTCATCAAGCGGTATGGACCGATCACCGCCGTGAACGGCCTCGACCTCGACGTCCCTCAGGGCACGTGCGTCGGCCTGCTCGGCCCGAACGGGGCGGGCAAGTCGACGACGATGCGCCTGCTGACGGCCCAGGCGATCGCGGATGAAGGCGAGCTCGAGGTGCTCGGCTTTCGCTTACCGGCGGAATCGAAGCAGGCCCGAGCTCGGTGCGGCGTCACTCCCCAGCTCGACAACCTCGACGTCACACTCACGGTCGAGCAGAACCTGCGCGTCTTTGCGCACCTCTACCGGATCGCGCGCGCCGACCGGCAGGCCGCAATCGAGCGTGCATTGCAGATCGCCAACCTCGTCGAGCGGCGCGACTCGCGAGTCGACAAGCTCTCAGGCGGCATGCGCCGGCGCCTGCTGATCGCCCGCGCCCTCGTGCACCGGCCGCAACTCCTCCTCCTCGACGAGCCGACGGTCGGTCTCGATCCGCAGGTCCGGCAGGAGCTCTGGGCGCTCATCGACGCGCTACGCGCCGAGGGTACGACGATCCTGATGTCGACCCACTACATCGAGGAGGCGCAGCGTCTCGCCGACACCGTGCTGATCATGTCTCACGGAAGCGCCGTCGCAGCGGGCTCACCGTCCGACCTCGTGGCCGAGCACGCCGGCCGCGAGGCGATCGAGGTGTACGGGGCTCCGGCCGCGCTAGCCGAGGCCGAGGCCGCCGCGCAAGCAGTGGGCCTGCGCACACGCCGCACGGGGACGAGCATCTCCGTGCTCGGAGTCGAGGGAGCCGATGGACGCGCGCCTGAGGGAGAGCGACGGCCGACCAACCTCGAGGACGTGTTCGTTCTGCTGACCGGCGAGGAGATCTCCTGACGGCGGCGGCGACCACGCAGCGCACGCCGCGGCTCGGACGTCTCGAACGGCCGGCGCTGACGGGGGTACTCGTGCGCGAGGTCATCAACTTCTCCTCGTATTGGCGTTCGGCGACGTTCTCCTCGACGGTCGAGCCGACGATCTACCTGCTCGCCTTCGGGTTCGGCTTCGGCTCGCTGGTCAGCCGAGTCGGCGGCTACCGCTATGTCGAGTTCGTCGGGACGGGGACGGTCGCGACGGCGGTTCTCTTCTCGAGCGCCTTCCCGGCGATGTTCGGCACGTTCGTCAAGTACCAGTTCCAGCGCACCTACGACGCGATCCTCGCGGCGCCGGTCGACACCGAAGAGCTCGTGACGGCGGAGGCGCTCTGGGTAGCCAGCCGCGCCGGCGTGTACGGCTGCGTCCCTCTCATCGTCGCGTTGTTCTTCGGCCTCAATCCGGCGTGGGGGATGCTTACCGTGCCGGGGATCGCGTTCCTCTCCGGCTTCGGCTGGGCCTGCTTCGGCATCGCGGTGGCCGGCTTCGCGAAGTCGATCGAGAACTTCAGCTACGTCGTCAGCGCCGTGCTCACCCCACTCTTCCTGGTCGCCGGGACGTTCTTCCCCTTGAGCCAGCTGCCGGAGTGGGCGCAGGTCCTCGGCAACTTCAATCCGCTGCACCATTGTGTCGAGCTCGTCCGCCACGCCGCCTTCGGTACGGACGGCTGGGCCGACCTCGGACGTGTCGCCGCCCTGGTCGGCTACGGGCTCCTCACCTGGCGCGTGGCGATCTACGCGATGACGCGAAAGCTCATCGACTAGGCGTTACGCGAGGGCCGGGGTCGGCAAGCCCTCGATCGCCTGCAGGGCGCGCCGCATCTCGCCTTCGTCGAGGGCGACGTCCTCGAGCTTCCCGGCGAAGTAGTTGTCGTAGGCGCCCATGTCGAAATGGCCGTGGCCGGAGAGGTTGAACAGGATCGTGCGCTCCTCCCCCGCCTCGTCGGCAGTCTTTGCGACCTGAAGCGTCCCGTGAATCGCGTGTGCCGCTTCCGGCGCCGGAAGAATTCCCTCGCTGCCCGCGAACAGAACGGCGGACGCGAACACGTCGTTCTGGAGGTACGCCTCAGCCCGGATCAGCCCGTCGAGGACGAGCTGCGAGATGAGCGGGGCGACGCCGTGGTATCGGAGCCCGCCGGCGTGGATCGGGGCCGGCACGAAATCGTGGCCGAGCGTGTGCATCGGGACGAGCGGTGTGAGCTTGCTCGTGTCGCCGAAGTCGTACGCGAAGACGCCGCGCGTCAGGGTCGGGCACGCTGCCGGCTCGCAGGCGAGCACATCGATGTCGCGACCGGCGATTTTCTCGCGCAGGAATGGGAAGGCGAGGCCGGCGAAGTTCGAGCCGCCCCCGACGCAGCCGATGACGACATCCGGGAAGGCACCCGCGAGCTCCATCTGCGCAAGCGCCTCCTGCCCGATCACGGTCTGATGCAAGAGCACGTGGTTGAGAACGCTCCCGAGCGAATAGGCCGTGTCGTCGCGTCCAGCTGCATCCTCGACTGCCTCCGAGATGGCGATACCGAGGCTCCCGGGCGAGTCCGGATGCGCTTCTAGAATCGCTCGCCCCGACTGGGTGTCCTCGGAGGGGCTCGGCACGATCTCCGCACCCCACGCCTGGATCATCGAGCGCCGGTTCGGCTTTTGCTCGTACGAGATCTTGACCATGTACACCTTGCACTCGAGACCGATCAGCTTGCACGCGAACGCGAGCGCGCTGCCCCACTGGCCCGCGCCGGTCTCCGTCGAGAGCCGAGTCCGCCCTTCCTGCTTGTTGTAGAAGGCCTGGGCAACCGCCGTGTTCGGCTTGTGGCTTCCCGGCGGACTCACGCCCTCGTACTTGTAGAAGATGCGCGACCGAGTCCCGATCGCCTCCTCGAGCCGGTGCGCACGGTAGAGCGGCGTCGGCCTCCAGAGGCTGTACAGCTCGAGCACCTCTTCCGGGATGGCGATCTCCGCGTCCTCGCTGACCTCCTGGCCGATCAGCTCCATCGGGAAGAGCGGGGCGAGATCTTCCGGCCCGACCGGCTGCCCGGTGCCCGGATGTAGGACCGGCTGCGGGGCCGTGGGCAGGTCCGAGCGGATGTTGTACCAACGCCGGGGAAGCTGCGATTCCTCGAGCAGGAACTTCGTCGGGGTCACAGCGCCGGTGCGGGTCCGCTGCACTCCGCGAGCATAGAGCCTGAGCCGCGCTAGCGCACCAGCTCGTTCGACGGTCTCAGTCAGGCTGCGGCACGATCCGGATGTAGGGCCGCGGGGACTCCCAGCCGTCCGGATAGGTCTGCTTCGCCTCGTCGTCGGACACCGAGCCGGCGATGATCACGTCCTCGCCCTGCCGCCAGTTCACGGGCGTCGCCACCTTGTGCTCGACCGACAACCCGATGATCTTCACGCCCCTTCGGTCGAAATCCGGCTTGACCTTGGCCATGTAGCCGAGCTCGGGTCGTGCCGACGCCAAACGCTGCAGGGGCAGTCTCTGACAATAGAAAGGACTGCGAGCCAACGCGCCCTTCAGCCAGAGTCGACGATACTCCATTCGTGAGCGACCGAACCCCCGCCCTGCGAGCGTCCGATGCGGAACGCGAGCAAACCGTCGGAGTCCTGCGCACCCATGTAGTCGAGGGCCGCCTCACGCTCGAGGAGTTCGCGGAGCGTCTCGACAGGGTCTATGAGGCGCGGACGCGGCCGGAGCTCGAGGAACTCACACACGACCTTCCCGAGGATTCGCAAGGATCCTTGCCGCAAAGGCGCCGGAGGCCCAAGCGCTTCACGGGCGTCGCCTTCGGAAGCGTCGAGCGTCGCGGACGCTGGCGAGTGCCGCGGTTTGCCGGGCTCGCGGTCCTCTTCGGGGACGCCGACATCGACCTCCGCACTGCGGAGATCCACTCGGGGACGATCACGATCAACGCCCTGCTTCTATTCGGCAACGCCGATTTCTACGTGCCGAGAAGCGTCGAAGTCGACCTCGGGGGCCTCACGATCTTCGGGCATCGTCGAGAGCACGGCGACGACTCCGACCCGGCACCGCAAGCGCCGCTCGTTCGGATCCGCGTGTGGTCCCTGTTCGGGACGAGCGACGTCTGGCGAATACCACCCGGAATGTCCGGCACGTATCGCGAGCTGATCAGATCGATCCGCAAGCGCCGGCAGCTCGATCCCGGCTAGAACGATGGGAGGCGCGCTGGGCGACCTGCTGGGCCGAGAGCTCGAACGCTTCGAGCTGGAGCACCCGCGTTCGCGCGAACTGTCGAAGCAGGCCGAAACGTCACTCCTCGCCGGCGTCCCGATGCCGTGGATGATCCGCTGGGCAGGCGGCTTTCCCGTGTTTGCCGCCACTGCCGAGGGCGCGCGCTTTCGCGATGTCGACGGCCACGAGTACATCGACTTCTGTCTCGGCGATACCGGCGCGATGACCGGACACTCACCGGAGGCAACGGTGCGCGCCGTGTCGGAGCAGGCCGGCCGCGGCATCACGCTCATGCTGCCGAGCGAGGACGCGCTCTGGGTCGGACAGGAGCTGACGCGCCGGTTCGGACTCCCTCGCTGGCAGTTCGCACTGACGGCGACCGACGCGAACCGATTCGCGATCAGGCTGGGCCGCGAGCTGACCGGCCGTCCAAAGATCCTCGTCTTCAACTGGTGCTACCACGGCACCGTCGACGAGACGTTCGCCGGACTGGAGGGAGGTTCCGTCGTCTCGCGCGAAGGGAACGTCGGCCCCCCTGTTCCCCTGGCGGAGACGACCCGTGTCGTCGAATGGAACGATCTGGAGGGGCTCGAGCGCGAGCTCGAGCATCGTGACGTCGCTTGCGTGCTGGCGGAGCCCGCGCTCACGAACATCGGCATCGTGCTGCCGGAACCTGGCTTTCACGACGCGCTGCGCGAGCTCACGCGCCGAACAGAAACGCTGCTGATCATCGACGAGACGCACACGCTCTGCGCCGGACCCGGTGGCTACACGGCCGCGCACGGGCTCGAGCCCGACCTGCTCACGGTTGGCAAGGCGGTCGCCGGCGGTATTCCCGCTGCTGCGTACGGTTTCTCCGCCGACGTGGCCGAGCGACTGGAGGCGCTCCTTCCCCGTGACGAGCGGGCCGATGTCGGTGGCATCGGCGGGACGGTGGCGGCGAACGTCCTCTCGCTCGCGGCCATGCGGGCGACGCTTGCAGAGGTGCTGACCGAGGAGGCGTTCGTGCGCATGATCGAGCTCGGCGAGCGCTTCGAAGCCGGCGTCGCCGCCGTGATCGAGCGGCATGCGCTCCCGTGGCACGTGACACGGCTCGGCTGCCGCGTGGAGTACCTCTTCAGCCGCGAACGCCCACGAAGCGGCAGCGAGGCGGCGGCCGCCGGAGATCCGGAGCTCGACCGTCTGATTCACCTCTACGCACTCAACCGCGGCATCCTGCTGACGCCGTTTCACAACATGGCCCTGATGTCTCCCGCGACGACCGATGCCGACGTCGACACGCACACTGCCGTGTTCGAGGAAGCCGCCCAGGAGCTCAGTGCATTGCTGACGCAGGCCTCGTAACGTAGGTATGTCCGAGCGGGCTCTGACCGTCGCCGACGTCATTCGGTCACGGCGAACGCACAAATCGTTCGGTCCGGATGCCGTTCCCAGCGAGGCACTCGACGAGCTGCTCGAGCTCGCACGCTGGGCGCCGAACCATCACCGGACGAATCCCTGGCGTTTCCGTGTCATCGGCCCGGAGACCCTCGAGAAGCTGAAGGAGGCGGCCGGCCCCGCAGAAGCCGCGAAGCTGGACCGCGCGCCGACGCTCATCGTCGCATCGGCGGCGCTTGGCGGCGACCTCGTGCAAGACGAGGAAGACATCTGCGCGACGGCTGCGGCCATCTACGCGGTCCTCCTCGCGGCGCAGGCGCGCGGGCTGGCCGGCTACTGGCGGACACCACCCGTGCTGCGGACGAAAGCCGGGCGTCTCGCAGTGGGACTGCCTGATGGCGAGCGCTTCCTGGGCCTGATCCATCTCGGCACGCCCCGAAGCGATCCCCCGCCGCGCGAGCGGGCGCCGCTCGAGGACTACCGCTTCTTCCTGCCCTAGCGGCAGCAGGTACCGTGAACGGAGTGGCGGACCTTCCCGCAGCGAGTGCCGGCCACGAAGTCGTGTGCCCCCATTGCAAGAAGACGTTCACGGCCGAGCTGATCGCCGGCCAGACCGAGCGTCACCGTGGCTTCAAGTGCCCGCACTGCAAGCTCTTCGTCCCGGTTGACCGCGCGACTTAGCCCGCGCGAAAGCTACGCTTTCGCGCGGGGGTTTGGGTACGGCGCTTCGCGCGTAACGCGCACGGGCGAAGCCCGTGCGCTCCTTTTGGGGTTTGTTCTTGCCGCTTGGATTGGTCCACGGGCGGCGGCGCCGGAGCCGTCGCCGCCCGTGTGAGGTCGGCCTCCTCGTAGCCCGGCTGCGCCTGGTCTACGCTCCGGCCCTCGGTGTTGGGTGGTGAACGCGGGCTCAGGCAGAACCATGAAGGCCGGAGGCTAAGACCAGGCGCAGCCGGGCTTAGCCTCCGGCGGAGTGATGCGGGCGCGGCCGCGAAGCGCCCGTGCCCGCACGGTTCGGGAACAACCGCCGAGCACCAACACCAATTGGAGTGCGCGGGCTCCGCCCGCGCACGTCACGCGCGAAGCGCCGTACCTAGAGCCGAGCGAAAGCGAAGCTTTCGCTCGGGCGTCAGCGTGCCGATGAAGCTGGCGTGGCTGCCGTCGACGTTGCTTCCCCACGTGCGGATCCGCACGTCTTCCCGGGCTGGGTCTGGCTGTCCGGGATCATGCTGGCCAGCTTCGCCGGCCGTTTCCTCGCGGCGGCCTCTCGACCGGCGCCGTACTACCTGCCGGACGAGTACATCTACCCGTCGCTTGCGCGCGGCTTCGCCGAGCACGGGCGCCCGCTGATCCGGGGGGTCGGAGCTCACTTCCCGGCGCTTCTCGATCCCATCGTCACTGCGCCGGTCTGGCTGGTCACCAGCGATCCCGTCACCGCCTTCCGGCTCACGCAGGGCTTGCACGCAGTCCTGTTCTCGCTCGCCGCAATTCCCGCCTATCTCCTTTGCCGCCGCCTCGGGCTCTCGCTCTGGGTCGGAGTTGCCGTCGCCGCGCTGACTGTCGCCGTCCCGGATGGCGTCTACTCGTCCACCATGCTCGCGGAGCCGCTCGCGTACCCGCTCGTGCTCGCCGCCGTCTACGCGGGCGTCTGCATGGTCAGCGAGCCGACGAAGCGGGCCCAGCTCGCGTTCGCCGTCTTCAGTGCACTCGCGGTAGCAGCGCGCATCCAGTACGCGATCGTCCCGTTGGCGGTCCTCGTCGCCGAGCTCGTTGCCGATCGCGGCCGCTTGCATCGGTCCATTCGTCGGATCTGGGTGGCGCTCGTCCTCCTCCTCGGCCCTCCTGTCACCCTGTTGGTGATGCTCGGCTCGAACCGTGTGCTGGGCGTCTACGCACACCCGAGCAGCGCAATTGACCCGGGCGCGATCCTGCACTGGATCGGCCTCGAGGGAATGCTCCTCACGTACGCCGGCGGCTGGGTGATCGTTCCCGGCGCCCTCGCGGGCCTGGCGCTTGCGCTCTTCCGATCACTGCGCCGGGCAGAGCTCGCCTTCGCGATCACGACGGTCGTGCTCGCCTGCGGACTCCTGCTCGAATCGGCACAGGTCGCACACACCGACTCGCAGCGTTTCCAGGAGCGCTACCTCTTCACGCTCGTGCCGCTCCTCGCCACGGCGTTCGGCCTCTACCTCAAACGAGGACTGCCCTGGCGCGTCCCCGTCGGCCTGCTTTCGGCAGCACTGCTGCTGGTCGCCGCTCGGGTCCCGCTCTCCGGCTACGCGGCGGCTCACAACAAGGATGACTCGCCCACGCTCTGGGCAGTCCTCAGGCTCGAGGGACTCGTATCCGTCGGGAACGGTGCGCTGGCCGTGGCGCTCGTCGCCGCGGCGCTGTCGATCCTTGCGGCGCTCGTCGCGTTCCGGAGACTTCCCGCCTCGCTCGCCTTCGTCGCTGCGATCGTGGCGTGCTGCTCGCTCTCCGCCGGGGCGTCCGCCTTCGACTCGCGTACGAGCCAGAGTCTGCGTGGCACGCTTCCCGCGGACCTGCGCTGGGTCGACCACGCCCACCTCGGCGACGTCGACCTCCTGGCACCTCCCAGGGCGCGGAAGGAACAGTCCTGGGAGCAGTTGTTCTGGAACACATCCGTCAAACGGCTGCTGCTTCTCGGCAGCCCGCCAATCGACCGATTCGACGCGAAGGTCGTCCAGGTCAGAGGTGACGGCACATTGCTCGTCGACGGCCACCCGGACCGGAAGCCGCTACTCGTGCAGACGTACGGGTCCACGGTGCAGCTGACCAGCGTTCGGCGCGTTCGGCACCAGCTGATCTTCGACCTGTATCGCCCAACCGGGACGCCGCGCCTGCGGCTCGTGGCCGCGGGGCGGTACGCCGACGACTGGCTCGCGCCGCGAGGCGTGATCACCGTCTGGACGAAGACGGGCGGAACGCTCGAGCTCGTGCTCGCCCAGCAGGCCGGCACGCAGGTGACGCCGATGCGGTTCACCGCCAGGGGCGCCGTCCGCACGCTCCGGGTTCACCCCGGCCAGCGCCTGACGCTCAGCTTCCAGGTCCCGGCCGGCGGCGCCTGGAACCTGCACTTCCGGACGACGAGGCCCGGCTACCTCGGCGACCGCGCCGTCAGCGTCATCGCCAAAAGAGTCACGTTTCGCCCGCGCTGACGACTTAGTGGCTCAGAGCCACAAACACGCTCGCACCACCGGCGACCCGGCCTGATTAACGCGATCGCTCGAACAAGTGGCTCAGAGCCACAAAGTCAGACGCAGTCCTTGAGGCCTTGCGCCTCGGGTAGGGACTCGAGCTTTTTCAGCGTGTTGTTTTCGATCTGCCGGATCCTCTCGCGCGTGACGCCGAAGGCTCGCCCTACCTCTTCGAGCGTGCACGGTTGCGCGCCCGACAGGCCGAAGCGGAGCTCGATCACCTGCCGCTCGCGCTCGGGCAGCGCGGACAGCGCGTGCTCCACGTCGTCGCGACGCAGGGAGAGCGTTGCCGTGTCGAACGGCGATTCGGCCGACTCGTCCTCGACGAAGTCGCCGAGCTCGGACTCCTCCTCCTCGCCGATCGGCTTCTCGAGGGAGACAGGTAGCTGCGACATGCGCAGGATCTCGCGCACCTCTTCCGTCGTCATCTCGAGCTCCTCGGCGATCTCGTCCGGACGGGGCTCCCGGCCGAGCCGCTGCACCAGCTGCCGCTCGATGTGCACGACCTTGTTGAGCTTCTCGACCATGTGAACAGGGATGCGGATGGTGCGCGCTTTGTCCGCGATCGCACGCGTCACGGCCTGCCGAATCCACCAGGTTGCGTACGTCGAGAACTTGTAGCCCTTGCGGTAGTCGAACTTCTCGACCGCCCGGATGAGGCCGAGCGAGCCCTCCTGGATCAGGTCGAGGAAGCTCAGGCCCCGACCGAGATACGACTTGGCAATCGAGACGACGAGGCGCAGGTTCGCCTCGATCATCTGCCTCTTCGCCGACATGTCGCCGCGCTCGATGCGCTTCGCCAGATACACCTCCTGGTCGGCGGTGAGCAAGGGCACCTTGCCGATCTCGCGCAGGTAGAGCCGCAGCGAGTCGAGCGACGGCTCGACGCTCAGGTCGAGCTTCGGGCCCTTCTCCTCTTCCGGTGTGGGGAGCTGCTCGTGCGGCGGATGCTTGTGCGTCTCGCCTTCCATCAGCTCGACCCCGTGGTCGATCAAGTAGGTGTAGAAGTCTTCGATCTGGTCCTTCGTGAGCTCCACGTCTTCGAGCCCGGTGGCGATCTCGTCGTAATTGAGGACGCCCTTCTCGAGACCTTCCTGGACGAGCTTCTGCAGTTCCTCGACTTCAGGAAGGGAGATTTCGACGGTGAGCAACGGCGGCTTACCTCCCGGCTTCGCGAAGGTGGACGGGGACTCGATCTACCTCTTACACGCAAAGAGCCGAGACCTGTTCCCCCGGCTCACCCTCTCGCCGTCGGGATATTACAGAGGTCGCGGAAAAAGCAAAGAGCGATTTTTTGAACGACCCGCTCTAGGTTCTGATCTCGCCGACCGCCTCTCCGCGACTGTTCTCCAGGGGAACAACCGCGAGGTCCGAGAGGTCGAGGTCGAGCCGGCTGAAAAACGAAGCGGCGGCAGGCCCGAGGCCGCGCCCGTTGCCGTCCTCCGCCTTGAGTGCGACACCGATTCCGTTTCCTGCGGCGCAGAGAAGGCCTTCGGCGCCGCCCTTGGCGATCCAACCTGGTAACGCCTGCATCAAACGTGTGTCGCTGGCCAGCGGTCCTCGGATCAGCGCTGGATGCGCCCGCATCGCGGCGGCCACGCGGTCGCCGCCATCCAGTTGCGGCAAACGGGAAAACGCATAGGCCATTCGTTCCAGTGGCAAGGCGAAGGTAAGGACGCCGCAGCCGTCGAGGCCGGTGCGGATCTCGTCCTCGTCGACCTCCGCGGCCTCCGCGTGGACCGCGAGCATCTCACGTTGCACGCGGTGCCCCTCGAGCCGATAGCCCTCGCTCCGCCACCCGTGGGCGCGGCAGAGGGCGAGCATGCCGGCGTGCTTGCCCGAGCAGTTGTGCTTGAGCGGCGAAGGAGGATCTCCCGCAGGCCCGCACTCGAGCTCGCTCTCGGCGGCGGGCACTTTCGCAAGCAGCGCACGCACGGCTGCGAGCTGATCTATGTCTGCGAGATGCGAGGCCGAGGCGATCGCGAGGTCGCGATCGTCGAGGTCGGCTCTCGCTCGAGCGAGGGGGATGGCCTGGATCGGCTTGGAGGACGAACGCATGAACGCGACGAGGCCGGAATCGCCGGACTCCGCGACGACTGCGCCGTCCTGTACGGCGACCGCGTGCACGCGATGGACCGCCTCGACCACATCTCCACGTGACACGGATACCCTGATTGGTTCCATGGTTCGGAGCCTAAAGACCGCCGATGCCTGAGCTTCCCGAGATCGAAGCATGGCGGCGCGCTCTCGACGATCCGGTTTCCGCGTTTCCGATCGTGAAAGCAGGACCCGCGCACGTCGCGACCCTGAAGACCTTCGACCCGCCGCTGTCCACGCTCGAAGGTCGGAGGCTGGCGGGTGCGGAGCGGCGCGCGAAGCGCCTCCTCTTCCCGACCGAGGACGGCGAGCTCGTCGTCCTGCTGCATCTGATGACGGCCGGACGCCTCAAGTACCTGAAGGCAGGTGAGGCCGGCCCGAAGACCCCGGCCTTCCAGCTGGCCTTCGAGGGCGGGGCGCGCCTCGTGCTGACCGAGGCCGGTGCCAAGAAGCGCGCAGGCGTCTGGCTCCTGAATCCGGAGGAGGCAAAACAGGAGCTCGCCCATCTGGGCCCCGAGGCGCTCGGGCTGGGCGAAGAGCGTCTTGCGGAGATCTGCGTCGACGAATCGCGTCGCCTGCACTCGATGCTCCGCGACCAGCGGGTGATCGCCGGCATCGGACGAGCGTGGGCCAACGAGATCCTGCATCACGCCAAGCTGTCGCCCTACGCGCTGACGCACGATCTAGCGCCGGAGGAGATCATGCGGCTTGCGGAGGCGATCGACCAGGAGCTCGTGCGTGGGCTCGAGCTGCGGGAGCGAGGCGCAAACGACAAGCGCACGTATCGCGTCCACGACAAGCTCGGGCAGCCATGCTACGTCTGCGGTACGCCGCTCGCGCGTGTCGACTTCGAGGAGCACACGATCTACTACTGCCCCGACTGTCAGACCGGAGGCCGCGTGCTCAAGGATCGTCGGCTCTCACGCTTGCTGCGCTGATGTCCGAGCTGCTCGAAGCGCTGTACCAGGGACAGGACGAGCGAGTTGGAGAGCTCCTGGCCGGCGACCCGCTGCTCGACGTCTTCGAGGCCGCCGCCCTGGGCAGGACTCCACGCCTGCGAGTCCTCTTGGAGGAAAATGCCTCACTGGCCAACGCGTTCGGCGACGACGGCTTTCATCCGTTGGGCCTGGCGTGCTTCTTCGGACACCTGGAGGCCGCGCGTCTCTTGCTGGAGCACGGCGCCGACGTGAACGTCCTCTCGCGAAACGAGCACATCCAGACCGCGGCGATCCACGCCGCCTGTGGCGCTCAGGACGTGGACGAAGCAACTCGATACGACCTGGTCGAGCTCGCACTCGAGCACGGCGCCGATCCGAACCTCCCGCAGGGCGGCGGCTTCCGCCCGATCGACGCGGCCCGGCAGAACGGTGACGCTCGCGTCGAACAGCTGTTGCTCGACCACGGCGCCGCTTCCCCACCGGGCGAAAGCTGACGCTTTCGCCCGGGATTGGGTACGGCGCCTCGCGCCGAAAGCGCAGCTTTCGGCGCGGAGTTAGCGGCCTTCCTCCCAGGCGTCGAGGAGACCCTCGACGTGACGACGCTGCTCACCAGTGAAGGGCACATCCGCGAGTAGCCGCCGGACCTCGCCTGGATCGTCGTTCTCCACGGCGGCCTCGAGACGCTCGCGACCGGGAGTCGGTTGCTGCAACTGCCGCCTGAGCCAGCGGAGCAGACTGACCTGTGCCGCCCGGTTCACTCGGCGAAGCGAACGGAGAGCGTGTCGCCGTCCAGTCCGACGGAGCCGCCGTGCGCGCCGATGAGCAACACCGCGACCGCAGCGCCGAGATCGCGCAGATCCTCTCCGAGCAGCACGGGACCCGAAGCCGCGGTGACGGGCGAGATCGAGATCGCGGGACCGTCGACCCGAACGTTCACCTGCTCCAGCCCGCCGTGTCGCAGTGCCGCCTGCACCAGGGCCGACACTCCGCGCTGCATGGCCTCACGATCGACCTGCACGCTCGCACCGTCGCCCTCGACGAGGACCCGCTCGTGGCCGAGCTGCTCGGCCGCTCCAGAGGCGAGCTCACGGGTGTCGGCGGGCTGCAGGTTCGGCTCGTAGCGACCGCCCTCGATGCGCGCGGCGAGGCCCAGCTCGTCCAACAGCTCGGCGAGCTGCAGGGCGGCGAGGTCGATCATCTCGAGATAGCGCTGTTTCGGTTGACCCAGGTCGCCCAGGCGGACGAGGGTCTGCGCAAACCCGTGAATCGTCGCCAGCGGTGTGCGCAGGTCGTGCGCGGCAAGCGAAACGAGCCGCGGAAAGGATGTGTCCGCGTTCACCACTGGGCGTTCTGACACTAACCTTTCACGCATGGGCGAGTCACGGCACCTTCTCGACGATCTACAGGCCTCCGTTCCGGAGGTGCGGCTCGGGCTGTCGCGCGCGGGCGTCCAGGGCGTCGGTAAGGCGATTCGTCTGCGCTGGGGCGGAGCCGAGAAGCTGATCTCCGCCGAGATCGACTGCACAGTCGACCTCGACCCGGCTCAGAAGGGGGTGCACATGTCCCGCTTCCCCGAGCTGTTCGAGGAGGCGATCGACGAAGTGGTGATCGGAGAGGCCTTCCTCGTCGAGGAGCTGGCCGAGCACATCGCCCGCCAGATCGTGGCGCGCCAGGCGGCCGGCCGCGCGGAGGTGCGAATCGTGGCTCGCTATCCGCTCGAGCGGCGCACACCCGTGACCGGGCTCGCGACGCAGGAGCTGATCTCGATCATCGGCATCGCCGCAGCCTCAGCAGCGCACGTGAGGCGGGTCGTCGGCGTCGAGGCCACCGGCATCAACGCGTGTCCGTGCGCGCAGGGGACGGAGCGCCTGCTGGAGGCCGGCTTCGATCAGCCGGACGTCGAGCGGATCCTGGAGCTCGTCCCGATCGCGACGCACAATCAGCGAGGGCGGGGCACGCTCTACGTCGGCAGCGACCATCCCGTGAATGCCGAGCAGCTGGCGACGATCGTCGAGGGCTCGATGAGCTCGCCGATCTACGAGCTCCTGAAGCGTCCCGACGAGCTCTTCGTCGTCGAGCATGCGCACCTGCAACCACGCTTCGTCGAGGATTCGGTGCGGATCTCGCTGCAGTCCGCGCTCGAGCGCTACGCCGAGCTCGAGGACGTCGACTTCTTGCTCGCCAGGCAGCTCAACTTCGAGACGATCCATTCGCACGAGGTCCTCGCCGAGCGCTACGGAACGGTCGGAGAGTTGCGCGCCGAGCTCGAAAGCGGCGAGCCGGCCACCCGACACACCGAGCTACGCGACTGGCTCGCCTCCTAGGCGTCGACTCGGCGACGCCGCAGAGAGGTCGCACGGGCTTTGCCCGGGCGACCGTCTGAACTGCCGCCCTCTGGATCGAGACCGTCCGACTAGTCCGCTGCCTTGGCCAGTCGCCTGAAGCGGAAGCGGTTCTCCGTCCCGGCGCGGAGCCTCGCGATGTTCGCCCGGTGGAGTACGACGACACCGGCCCCCGCCGCGGCGGCGAACACCACGACGGGCCACGGCTCCTCCAGCAGAACGGCCACAACCGGAAGCGCAAGCGCGGCGACGATCGATGCCAGAGACGCGTAGCGAAGGAGCAGGAAAACCGCGATCCAGACAGCGGCGCCGATGCCGCCCACGACGGGCGCAACGCCGAGGAAGGCGCCGCCACAGGTGGCGACCATCTTGCCGCCGCGCTGCCAGCGCAGGAAGAGCGGCCGCCAGTGGCCGAGCATCGCCGCGCCGCCGGCCAGCACGCCGACGAGGTGGGACGCGACGAGCGTCGCCACGAGGGCCGGCGCGAACCCCTTCGCCGTGTCGAGGAGGACGACCGGGAGGCCGAGCCGCCAGCCGTAGACCCGCCAGACGTTCGTCCCGCCGATGTTGCCGCTGCCGTGGTCGCGGATGTCCTCGTGCTCGAGGAGCCGCGTCAGCCAGTAACCCCACGGCATCGACCCCAAGACGTAACCCGCGACGATGAGCAGGACGGTGGTCATGCGAGCTCCTTGGACATGAACACCGCTCGTTCCTCGAAGCCGAGCGAGCGGTAGAGCGAGCGAGCGAGGTCGTTGCCGCCCCAGACGTTCAGATCGATCCCGGGCAACCCGTCGGCCCGCACCTCGGCCTCGAGGAGCTCCATGGCCTGGCGCCCGAGACCCCGGCCGCGAAACGCCTCTTCGATGTAGATCTGGTAGAGGAACGCGCGCGTCGTCGAGCCCGCAGGGCGCCTCGCCCAGAAGAGATGTCCGACAACCTCGCCGGCCTCGTCCTCCACGATGTACATGTGGTGATCGGGCTGCGGGCTTCCCCCCGGAAAGAGGGAGGCGTGATCGGTCGTAGCCTTGTCCTCCGCCTTCTCCCTCGACATGCTCGCGTCCTCGACCAGGCCCCGGACGTATTCGCCGTACAACCCGTCGATGAACCCCCGGACCTCGTCATCGCGCAGCGGCCGGAGCCGAACGGTCATGCCTACTTCTGAATCTGGTACTTCGACACCCAGTCGTCGATCGTCGACCAGTCGAGATTGTCGAAGAACGCATCGATGTAGGACGCACGATCGGTCTGGTAGTCGAGGAAGTAGGCGTGCTCGTACACGTCGAGCGCGATCAGCGGCGTCGCGTTCCAGATCGGATAGGTGTTCTGCGCGTCGCCGACATAGTTGAACAGACGTCCCTCGTCCCAGTCGTACGCGGTCCAGGCCCAGCCCCGACCGGCCATGCCGGTTGCCTTCAGATCCGCGCGCCAGGCTTCGACCGAGCCGAAGTCGCGTCGGATCAGGTCACCCGTCAACCCCTTCGGATCGCCGCCGCCACCGCCCAGGTGCTCGAAGTAGATCTCGTGGTTCTTGATCCCGCCGATCGCGAAGGTCAGGTCGACCTTGAGCGCGCGCAGCTCCGAATAGGCCTGGTTGGCGCTCGACACGTCCACGCCGTCGAGCTTCTGCAGAATCTCGTTCCGCTTGTTCACGTAGCCCTCGTAGAGCTTGTAGTGAGCCTCGATCGTCGCGCGCGAGATGCCATCGAGCTCGTAGAGCTCGGGCTTCAGCTCCCGGGCGGTGATCTCCTCGAACTTGAACGCAAGCGTGGCCAAAAAATCTCCTCTCTCGACTGCGAAGGCGCGCGGAGCATATCCTCGCAAGAGAGCCCAGAAAGGAGCCACCGATGGCCTTCGAAGTCCCGCCGCTGCCTTACGACTACAACGCGCTCGAGCCGCACATCGACGAGCAGACCATGCATCTCCACCACGACAAGCACCATCAGGCCTACGTCGACAATGCCAACAAGGCCCTCGACGGCACCGAGTGGGCCAACCACTCCGTGGAGCAGGTGCTGGCCAACCTGGAGATCCTGCCGGACGAGATCCAGACCGCCGTCCGCAACAACGCCGGCGGCCATGCGAATCACACGCTGTTCTGGGAGATCATGAGCCCGGACGGTGGTGGAGAGCCCGGCGGCTCACTGGCCAACGCGATCAACGACACCTTCGGCAGCGTCGACGAGCTGAAGAAGCTCGTGAACGACACGGGCGTGAAGCGGTTCGGCTCAGGCTGGAGCTGGCTCGTCCACGACGGGACCGGCCTCGCCGTCTACTCGACCGCGAACCAGGACTCGCCGATCTCGAGCTCGGATACGCCGCTCCTGGGAATCGACGTCTGGGAGCACGCTTACTACCTCAAGTACCAGAACAGGCGACCGGAGTATCTCGAGGCCTGGTGGAACGTCGTCAACTGGGAAGCCGTTCAGCAGAGGTTCGAGAGCGCGGGCTGAACCCGCGCTCTCAGAGACCTAGCGCTTGACGACAGGCTGCGTGCCGCTCCAGGAGTCGATGTACCCGCCCGGCATCTCGGTCGCCGGCATGTAGATCCGGACAGACCACCGGCCACGCGGGATCAGCCGACGCACGAACTTCACGGACATGATCCGGCCCGACTTCTGTCCGAGCTGAAGCCTGCGGACGTTGATCCAGGTCCGGGCCAGCGTGAAGCGTTGGAGATAGACGAAGCGTCCGGCGAACGACTGCCCGGCCGTGACGTAGAAGTGGAAATACCCGGTCCGCGAGACGAACGGCAGCTTGATCATCGGCTGAACCTGGACGATCACCGAGCTCTCGAGACTCTTCCACTGGGCCTGGTAGGTGGTGTTGACCTGCGGTGCGAGCGTGAAGGAGAACGTTCCGTTCGTGGTCGTCTGCAAAGTCGCAACGACCTGCTTCGTCGTCTGCCCGTACGGCAACGCCACGAGCGTCACGGTCTCGCCCACCTTCTTGCTGGTCACCGCTCCCGTGAGCGTGATCTGGGACCCGAACTTCACGACCGGCGCCGACGCCGCGAGCGTCACCTGATCCGGCGCCCCCTTGACCGTGACGGTGCCCGTCAAGGTCGGGTGGAGGCCGTCGTGGTATCGGAACGTGCCGCCGCTCTTGAAGGTATGCGTGAACGACTTCCCGGGCGCCAAGATCCCGGAGACGAACGAGCCGTTGTTGGCGACGACCTGATGATTCTTGGTGTCCGTGTTCGTCCACTTGACGGAGTCGTTCTGGTTGATCGACACGGTGGCCGGCGCGAAACCCGTGCTCTTGATCTGAACCGCGCTCGTCGCGGCCGAGGCGGGCGCCGCCAGCACCAAGGCCAGCGCTGCAACCGCGTGAGGTATGAACCTGCGCATCCTGGAACCCCCTGATGGTTTCCGGACTCTTCTTTCCCTCAGACGTACATGCCCCGTAAGGGGTTTTTAAGCGTTTCGTATGGGTCGTAGTTGTGCGATGTACCCCTTCTCTGCTGCAATCCAACAGGCGTGGAATTCCGTAGAGATCCCGAGAAGATGGGCATCAGCGTTGCCTTGCCCGCTGCGATGCCCCAGGGCACCGACCGGGAAACGACCAACCAGAACCCGCCGGACGAGCGCGGGCAGAGCGACGGCGACCTCATACGGCTGGTGGCCGGCCGTGACGCGAACGCCTTCGAGGAGCTCTACCACCGCTACGCGAGGCCGGTGTTCGGGCTCGCGCTGCGCCGGCTCGGCGACCGGATGCGGGCAGAAGACGCCGTCCAGGAGACCTTCGCCGCCATCTGGCGGTCTGCGCGGACGTACCGGCCCGAGCGCGGCGCCGGCGCGCCGTGGCTCTACGCGGTGGCACGAAACGCGATCGTCGACCGCAGCCGCAACCGCACCGAGCCGCCGGGCGAAGCTCCGGACCTCCCGTCCACCGAGCCGGGCCCGGACGAGCGGGCGGAAGCGTCCTACATCTCCTGGCGCGTGCATCGCGCCCTCGAGGAGCTGCCGCTCAACGAGCGCGACGTGATCGAGCTCGCCTACTACGGCGGGCTGTCGCAGAGCGAAGTCGCCGACTTCCTGGGCATTCCGCTCGGCACGGTCAAGACCCGGACGCGCGCCGGACTCGGCCGGCTCGCCGACCTGCTCGAAGGGGAGCTGCGATGACTCGCCCGCCGGACTTCGACGAGCTCGTCGGCGCGGAGGTCCCGGCGCAGGAGCGCGAGCGCCTCCGCCGCGCGCACGAGCTGCTCATGCAAGCCGGACCGCCGCCAGAACTCTCGCCGGCACTCGAGACGGCGCCTCGGATGGAGGAGACGCCGCGCTGGTTCCGCCAGGGCAAGCGGCGGGTGGGTCGCCGTGTGGTCCTGCTCGCGGCCGCGCTCGCGACCGCAGCTGCGCTCGGTTTCATGTTCGGGCACTCGACCAACCCGAACTCGATCAGCACCGAACGCGTGGTCACGCTCGCGGGAACGAGCCTGCGCCCGCAAGCGAGCGGGACGCTCGAGCTCGGCAAGAACGACCACGGGAACTGGCCGATGGTGCTGCGCGTGAGGGGACTGCAGGAGCTCCCGTCAGGGGGCTATTACGACCTCTATCTGACGAAGGGCGGCAGGCCGGTCGTCCTCTGCGGAACCTTCAACGTCGGACGCGGCCAGACAGAGATCCGGTTGACGGCCGCATACGACCTCAGCCACTTCGACTCGAACGGCTGGGTCGTCACGCGTCAGATGCCCGGCCACCACAAGCCGACCGACGTCGTCCTCCAGCCGAGCTAGGTCGAGTCCTTACGGCGCGACGCGGTTCGCTGCCACGAAGGCCGCGTGCGTGACTGGCATCTTCGCCGCGAAGAACTGCTCCACCGCGTCGGCGTAACGGCGGATCTCGCGCTGCGCGGTGTCGGCGGCGCGGAGCGAGACGAAGTTCATCAGCGCGCGTGCGTTGACCGTCCAGAAGAACTCGGTGTATGCGCCGACGGGCATCACCGAGCGGGCGAGCTCGCGCGCGACGCCCGCCTCCACGAGCCGCTCGTATGTCTCGAACGCGTGCTCGTAGACCTCGCGCAGTTCTTCCCGCGTCCGCTCTGCCAACTCCTCGTCGACGGGTTCGAACGAGTACGCGCCCGGCTTGCCGACCTGCGAGCGGACGTCCTCGGCCTCCGGAACGTAGAAATCGTCGGTGGCCTTCGCATAGCGCATGGAGAACTCATTGAAAGAGGAAATACGGTGTCTCTGCCATTCGCGCGTGACGAAGATCGGCGCGCGGACGTGGAAGCGGAACGAGTTGTGCTCGAAAGGAGTGTTGCCCGACCACACTGGATACCCGTTTCTTCGCACATAGAGCGTGTGGTTTGGCACCTCGACACAGTGGATCAAGCCGTCGTAGAGCTCCACGCCCATTTGCGCGTTCGCTGCGCTCCGGGTCCGGCAAAGAGCCGGCCTCGAGTTGCGCTCGTTATAGATCGTCACTCGCCAGCGCGGAAGACTCCCGTAATGGCCGTCTCCGGGAACTGTTTCATGGGGACGTAAAGACGCGCTGCGTCCGAGCTTGAGCGCAAGCTCCTGAGCCTGGTCAGCGAGACGCTTGCTGGTCGTGTAGTACGAATGTTTGTCCGCACGCCCAGGCCGGACCTGAACCGAGCCGTCCGACTCCATGAGGCCCTCATAGAGCGCCTGTAAGAGCGACGCCGAAAGCCCGAGGAGCCTCGATGGAATCACCTTCTGGCGATTTGAATAGCACTCGGCAAACAGAGTGCGTAGGCCCGGACCGATCGGCACGGCTAAGTGCCGGTTGCGCCACTCCCTCAGCTCGAGGCCGGCCTCCGCAGCGATTCCGTTGAGGAAGCGAATCTCACGAGCCTTCCGCAGGTTGAAAACGATGTGATTTGAGGGCGACAGGTTTCCATCGCCGATGAAGAAGCCGACTAAGCGAAGCAACGCATCTGGACGGAATCGCTGCCCATCGAATTGGAAGTACTCCAGAGCCTCGCCGCTCCAGCTCGCGGTCGTCACATGACGATGCGATCGCCAGAGAACGCTATGTGCGGGACGTAGGTGGTAGAGAGGGCGTCGTCGTCCGGCAAGGGTCGTCATCTCCGAGGCCAGGACACGATGATCGGGTGTGACCATCAGATCCAAACTCATCCCCTTGAATCCGATCATGTGTCCGCGGTACTCCTTGCGGACGAGCCGCAGCGCCGGTTGGTACTCGAGGCGACCGTCGATGGTCCGGGTTGCGAAAAGCTCATCGCCACTAACGTCCGGCCACGCCTTCCAACCGGAGTCCGTCAAGACTTCGCTGTGATCGTCGTAGCAACCGTGCCTGTCGCGCATGAGGAACCGGATCAAGCCCTCATCCGACTCGTCCATCTCTTCCTTCCGCCGGGCGAAGCTGACGCGCGCCGCGTTCACGACGGAAAGGTCGGTCGCCATCGAGCCGTCGAGGCGGACGAACCCGTGATCGAGGACGCGGATCGCGTCCTCGGCTATCACTCTGTCCGTGGACGCCATCGGTGAAGCGAGTCTAGCCGGGGTGCATGTCGGCACTTCGGGCTGGTCGTACCCGTCCTGGAAGCCCGGCTTCTACCCTGCCGGCACCGACGCGAAGGCGTTCCTCGGCTTCTACGCGGACCGGTTCTCGACCGTCGAGTTGAACACGACCGGCTACCGGTTGCCGGGTGAGGAGCAGTTCGAGCGCTGGGCCGCGCAGACGCCGCCCGGCTTTCGCTTCGCGCCGAAGCTCGCCGGTAACCGGCCGTGGTTGCTGGCGGAGTTCGCCCCGCGCGTGCGCGCGCTCGGCGACCGGCTGGGTCCCACCCGGGTGCAGCTGATCAGCGCCCGCGACGAGGGCATGATCGAGCTCGTTTTGGGCTCGCTGGATCCGCGGTTTCCAGTGGCGTTCGACCTCGAGCACCCGTCGTGGGATGGGATCGAGCCGCGACTCGCGTCGGCTGGTGCCGTTCGCGTCAACGACCTGGAGCACGATGCGCCGTTCCGTTACGTCCGCTTCCGCGATCCGCCCTACGACGACGAGCAGCTGCGGGCGTGGGCTGGTCGGCTACGCGACGTGGACGTACCGCTCTTCGCGTACTTCCGGCACGAGGACGAGCCGACCGCGCCGGCGTACGCCGGGCGCCTGCTCGAGTTGCTGGCTCAGTGAACGTGGCACTTCTTGTCGCCTGAGGCGATGGAGTCTTGCCAGGCGTTCTGCTGGCGCTCGTACGCGACATCCGCGGCGTTCCTGGCGTTGTAGTCGTGCAGGCCCGGCAGGGTGATGCTCACGTCGGGTGTGACGCCGGGCCCGATCGTCGTCAGGCGGTACTTCGCGCCGTTGCCGGGTCCGCGCGACGTGAACGGGTAGAAGCCGTAACAGAAGACGCCCGTCGGCCGGTGAGCGAGGAAGGCGCTCTCCCGCCGCCAGCCTTTGCCGTAGCGCGAGTCGAACGTGTCGACGTAGATGTTCCGGCCGTAGGCGTCCCGCGGCGAGCCGACCCGGTTCGCCGAGAAGCCGTACACCGGCTTGCCGTCGTACGACAGCCGCCCGAAGAGGTGGTGGTAGCGGCCGCCGTAGACCCAGTCGCTCCAGGCCTCGAGGGTTGCGATCGCCCCCGACCAGTGGGAGAGGTGGAGCTCCCAGGCGCCCAGACCTGGTCGCGGCTTCCCGTCGAAGTTCGGCAGCGTCCTCCGCCACGATTGCAGACCCCAGTACGACCCATCTGGTGCGGCGCAGGCAGCGACCATGAACGCGAGCTTCGGTCCGTCGTAGGTGCGGCACTGGTTCCGGAAGGACGTCCACCGGCGTCCGGAATAGTCCTTGCGGAACACGACTTGCGGTCGGCCGCTCGTCGGCTGTCGTGCATCGACCGCGCCCCACGCCATGACGTGCATCGCGCGGCCGTGGGCTCGGTAGCTGACGAGCGCACGCCCGCTGGCGTCGACGCTGAGCCTGACGTCCTGCGCATTGCGGTCGATGATCTCCGAGGCCGAAGCAGACGACGCCTGCACGAGCGCCAGTCCGACTGCGAGCGAAAACAAGAGGCGGCGACTCACCCACTATGGTGAGTCGGTTTTGCAAATTGTAAGAGGTATCACTCGAACGAGGGAATGTCCGCTACCTTCGCCGGGTTGAAGAGGGTGATCCTCCACCTCATGGTCGTCGGCCTGGCCGGAGTACTACTGGTCGGCGGATCGCCGGCCTGGGCTTCTGAACGCGTCGATGTAAACACCACTGGTGTGCGCCTTGCCGTCAATCCGCGAGGGGTTGCGTTGGTGACCTATCGCGCGCGCGGGCGAGCCTTCCACACTCTCGTCTGGGGCGCCGTCAACGCGCGGCCGCCGAGCCAGACCGTGCGGCAGGTGCACTTTCGATTCGACTGGAGCGGCGGCTGGAGGTCAGCGCACAGGCTCGTCTGGAAACACTTCAAGAACCGCTGCGGCTCGTACGACGGGCCGACGCTCGCGGATGCCGTCGCGGCCTGTAAGGCGCCCGACGGGTCGTACTGGGCACTGCAGGCGTGGCAACCGTACCTGCCTCACCGAGGTTATGCGCCCTGGCTTCCGCGGCAGACGCAATGGGAGCTGCACATCTCGCACTGGGTCGGGCCGACTGCGAAGCTCGAGGTGTATCCGGACTGGGCGTTCAAAGGCCAAGCGCATGATCTGTTCGGTCGGCTGACGTACCTCGGCAACCCGGTGTACGGCTTCGGCACAGGTCGGGACGGGGCGCCCAACGACCGCTACGGACGCAGTCTCTACATCGATACCTTCGAATCCGCGTACGGGTCTTTGGAGGCGCGAGACTTCGATCGTGTTCCGGAGGGGCAGCGGCGCCTTCTGTTACAGCTTCTGGCCGACGCACGACAAGACCCTGCCGGGCTATCCCAACAATCCCCGGCCGGCGGGAAACGGAAAGCGTTACCGGATCACGGTCGAAGGACCGGGAGTCACCCCGGACATCGTCTGGGAAGGCGCCGGGCTCCACGACTTCGATCCCGACAGCCGCTCCGATGTCGAATACGAGCACCGCATGGACACGTTGTTCATGCAGTTCCTCGCGAACGACAAGTTCTGCCCCACGCAGCGTTAGCTCAGAACCGCGCCGTTGCGCCGAGATGGCGTTCGTACGCGCCGGTCTCGACGATCTCCGCGATCTGGGCCACCGTGAACCGCAGTTCGTCGTCGGTGTTGTAGTAGTGCGGGCCGAGCCGCAGGCCGGCGTCGGGACGAAAGTCGCAGAGGATCTGCCGCTCGGCGAGCTCCTTGTGCACGGCTTCGAACTCGGGAGTTCGTACCGTCACGGTGCCGCCGCGACGCGCAGGATCGCGCGGGCTGCCGAGCTCGAAGCCCGCCTCGTCGAGCAGGTCGATCAGGAGCTGCGTCTGCCGCAGGGAGTTCTGACGGATGCGGTGGACGCCGATCTCCTCGATCAGGTCGTAGCCGGCGGTTCCGGCGTGCAGAGCGGGGACGTTCGGCGTGCCGGTGAGGAAGCGGGCGACGCCCTGCGCATATTCGAGCTCCGGCTCGAAGCCGAACGGACGGGCATGCGCCTGCCAGCCCACGAAGGTCGGCTCGAGCACCTCGGCGAGGTCCGGCCGGACATAGAGCCAACCGTTCCCGGGCCCGCCGCACAACCACTTGACGCTGCCGCCGACGGCGAAGTCCACGTTCAGCGCCGTCACGTCCACCGGCACGATGCCCGCGGACTGGTAGGCGTCGAGGACGACGTGCGCGCCGAACTCGTGCGCACGCCGGACGATGGCCGCGACGTCCTGGATCTCCGCGGTCTTGAAGAGGACGTGCGTGATCGGCACGAGCAGAGTGCGCTCGTCGATCGCCTCGACGATCGCTTCGTCGTCCGGCACGACGACAACGTCGAGCTCGGGCTGCGCCTGGTAGAGGTAGCGAACGCTCGGGAAGTTTCCTTCCTCGTAGACGACGCGGTTCCGGCCGGGGTCGACCGGACGGAAGCAGGAGACGACGATCGCTTCCGCGATCGCGACGTTCTGGTGCATGACCGTCGAGCCGGGTGGCGCGCCGATGATGCGGCCGATCTGGTCGCCGACCGTGAGCGGCAGCTCCCACCAACCCTCCGCCCACGCGCGGATGCCGCGCTCCCTCCACGTGCGCGTGAACTCGAGCAAGTGTTCCTCGGTCGCGGCAGGCATCGCGCCGAGCGAGTGGTTGATCAGGTATGTCGTGTCGCGGAGGATCGGAAACTGCTCGCGATAGTCCGTCAGCTCCATCGCGAGGAGCCTACTCGGGGACGTGCTCGGACCCGTCCCGGTGCGCGCCGGCTCGCGGGGCCACGGCTTGGTGTCGGACACAGTGCCGTGGGAGTGGCGAGAACGTCACGGCAAGGACGCGAATGTCGCAGTCAGGACGGTCTGCCATCGTCCAACGTGGTCACGGCCCGGTGTCGGACACCGTGACGAGAGTGTGACTTTCCTTCCACACGCGGCCGGAGATCACCCGGAGTGAAGGGTCAGGAAGAGGCGACGCTAGTTCAGCTCGGCGAGATGGCGCTCGCTCGGGCCCACGTAGCGTGCGGCCGGTCGGAAGAGCCGGCCGGTTCGCTTCTGCTCCAGGATGTGCGCCGACCAGCCGGCGACGCGCGAGCAGGCGAACATTGCAGGCGCCAGCGGCGGTGGAATCTCGGCGACGTCGAGCACGATCGCCGAGTAGTACTCGACGTTCGTCGCGAGCACGCGGTCCGGGGATTTCTCCTGCAGCGCCACGAGGGCGACGCGCTCGAGCTCCTCGGCGACCTCGTATTGCGGCGCGCCGAGCTCCTTCGCCGTTCGCTTCAGGATGCGCGAACGAGGATCCTCGGCCCGGTAGACGCGATGGCCGAAGCCCATGATCCGCTGCCCATTGTCGAGGGTGTCGCGAACCCACTTCTCCGGATCGCCCATCCGCATGACCTCCTCGAGCATCGGCTTCACGTAGGCGGGAGCCCCGCCGTGCAACGGCCCGGAGAGCGCGCCCACCGCCGACGACAGCGCCGCGCCGCAGTCGGCGCCCGTCGACGCGACAACGCGCGCGGTGAACGTTGACGCGTTCAGCCCGTGTTCCGCGGTGCAGATCCAATACGTGTCGATCGCCTTGACGTGACGAGGATCAGCCTCGCCGCGCCAGCGCAGGAGGAACTTCTCGGCGGCCGTCTTCCCGCGCGCGACGACGTCGTCGGGAACAACGTCCGTCTCGCCGTCGGCGATCCGAGCCGAGCGCGCGACGATGGACATCATCTGTGCCGAGAGACGACCGAGGTCTTCGCGCGCCTGCTCGTCGGAGATCTCGTTCAGCTTGCCGAGCCTCCATTCGCCCGCGATCCGCGCCGTCTCTGCCTGGAGGTCAGCCGGCGCGTCGCCCGTGAGCCGTGCGGGCTCGTACGGCTCCGGATCCGGCATGCTCGAGTGGAGGTCGTTGTCGACGAGCAGACCCCAGACGTTTTCGTAGGGGTAATGGCCGACGAGCTCCTCGATGTCAACGCCGCGGTAGCGAAGCGAGCCGCCTTCGCGATCGGGCTCGGCGATCTCCGTCTCGACCGCGACGACGCCTTCGAGCCCCGGCTTGAAATCGTTGTTGCTGCTCATCGGTCCTCCAACTGGATCTCCTGGCCGATCGACCGCTCACGCGCCGCTGCCAGCACGAGCGACGCGGCAGCGGCGTCCTGGACGGCAACGCCGACTGACTTATACAGGGTGATCTGATCCTCTGAGGTTCGTCCTGGCTTCGTCTCGGCCACTAGCTCGCCGAGCTCCACCGTGTTCGCGGGAGCGCCGTCGCGGAACTCGGGCGCGCCTGCCGGCGGCGGCGCAAGCGTCGAAGCCCGAGACTCGACGGCGACGAGCGCATCGCGCACGATCGCAGGGTCGACCTCACCGCGGCCCGCGGGATTCGCGCCGACGGAGTTGACGTGGCCGCCCGGCGCCAGCCATTCGCGGAGCACGATCGGCTCGGTCGCGTGCGTCGTCGCCGCGACGACGTCGGCGCCGCGAACTGCCTCCTCGAACGACGCGACTGCAGTTGCGCCGAGCTCCTCCGCGAGAGCCGCCGCCTTGACGCTGTCGCGGCCGGCCACACGAACCTCCTCGAAGTGACGAACGCGGCGCAGCGCGTCCGCGTGCGTCCGCGCCTGGACGCCCGAGCCGAGGATTGCGAGCACCCGCGTGTCCTGCCGCGCGAGCAAGCGCGTTGCCAGCGCGGAGCCGGCCGCAGTCCGCGTCGCAGTGATGTAGGTGCCGTCCATCAACGCGACCGGCGTGCCGTTGTCCGGGTCGAACACGCAGATCAGCGCCTGGTGCGTGTGGCGGTCGCGGTTCTGCGGAAACAGGGTCACGAGCTTGCAGGCCAGTCCGGTCGAGGGCAGGTACGACGGCATGGCGCCGAGCAGGCCTTCGTGGTTGGCCAAAGCGGCGATTCGCGGCGGCATCGAGGCCTTGCCCGCACTGAGCTCCGCGTGGGCGGAGGCAAGCGCATCGACGAGCGCGTCTAGATCGAGCAGCTCGCGCACGTCTGCTTGCGTGAGGACGATCAAGAGAGACGTTTGAGCAGGCCGAGAGCCTGCTGGTTCCAGGGAACCCGGTGCGTTACGCCGGCCCGGCCGACCCGCTCGCGATTGGCCAGATACCAGTCGTAGGTCTCGATCAGCGTCGCGCTGTTCGACAGCCGCGGCTGCCAGCCGAGGAGCCGCTGCGCCTTTGAGACGTCGACGTAGGAGTCCTTGTGCGCCGTCTTGTAGTGCCACTCTGCGAGCGGAGAGAGCCGCGCCAGCTCCAGAGCGCGCAGCGCCAGCTCGGCAGGCTTTACGGGGACGGGACGCAGGTGCGAAGAGGATCCCGCGTGGTCGATCAACGCCTGTAGGTCCGACCGCACCGTGCCGAAGTCGGTCGCGCCGACGTTGAACGTCTCCCCGGCCGCCTCCGGGGCCTCCGCCGCACGCACGATCGCGTCAACGAGGTCCTCGACGGCGAGCAGCTGATAGCGGTTGTGACCCTGGCCGAGGATGTAGATCCGCCGGCCTTCCCGGATCCAGTCGAAGAGGATCTCGAACACGCCGAGGCGCTCCGGCCCGACGAACGTCTTCGGACGAATGATGGTCGTCTCGACTGCTGCGACGCGACAGAGGCCTTCGGCGTCGATCTTCGACTCACCGTACGAGCCGACTCCGACGAGCGGGTCTTCCTCCTCGATCGGATGCTTCTCCGGCACGCCGTAGACCGCTGTCGAGGAGATGAACGCGACGCGCCGGACACCGGCGTCGCGCGCCGCCCGCAGGACGTTCTCCGTCCCGCCCACGTTCACCGACCTGATCGAGGCGCGCGACGCCTGGATCGGCAGTGCAGCCGCCGCATGGACGACGACGTCGGCGCCGGCGACGAGCGCGCGCACCCGATCGGCGTCGCGAACATCACCGCGTAGCTCCTCGACAGAGGCCTCGAGCTCCGTATCGTCGAGCGGGACGACGTCGAGCGTACGGACCTGGTGCCCGTCGGCGAGCAGCCGCCGTGAGAGGTGCAGGCCGAGGAAGCCTGCGCCGCCGGAGAGTGAGTACAGCATCTACGGCTGAACGCTACTGGCCGCCGGTGGCGCGGGCTCCGCCCGGGTGGGCGGCTTCGAGTTCACCAGCACCGCGGCAGCGAGCAGCACGGCCATCCCGACCATGCTTTCGCCGAGCAAGCTTCCGCGCAGACGGCCGAGGACGCCGCCGCCGCCGCCCTCGCGGCTCACCGCTGGCACCGCGATGACCTTGTGCAGCCCGCCCCAGGCAAACGCCAGCGAGACGAGTCCGATCTTCACGAGCAGGACCTGGCCGTAGCCCGTCGTCCAGAGGTCGTGTAGCCGCGGCAGCCGCAAGATGCTCAGGTAGACGCCGGCGACGAGGAGCACGCCCACGCAGACGGTCGCGAGCCGTGAGAACGAGAGGAAGGCCGCACGCCGTGCGTCCGGCAGCAGCGGCCAGACGACCAGTGTGAGCTGGACGAGTCCGCCGATCCAGAGGCAGGCGGCGGAGAGATGCGCCCAGTCCGCGAGCTCGGACTTCCACGACGAACCCGCGTCGGCAGCGGAATGCCCGGAGAGCGAGAGCCCCGAGGAGAACGCGAGACTGAGCAAGAAGGCCGGCCACAGGAGCACCGTGCGGTCGGTGAGCCAGGCGAGAAAGAGCAGCGCCGAGACCAGCGCGAAGCCGAGCGTCATCGCGATGAACGCCGCGCCGAATCGCGACTGAGCAAGCGGCGACAGGTCGCCGTAGAGCAGCCGTCCGAACGGAAGCTGCAGCGCGTCCTCCGCACGGAGGATGAACGCCGTGATGCCGATGTCGATCGTCGCGACGACCCCGATCCCGGTAAGCACGAAGAAGCGCTTCTCCGCGCGCGGCGAGAGCGGCCCGCGCAGCACGAGCACGCGAAAGCCGAGACCGCCCACAAGGATTGCGAGGGCGAGGAAGTAGAGCCATCGCACGACGTCCTCGCTGCGAGTCGGGCCGGCCGAGCCGAACGCCTCGCTCAACGCGGGCGCCTGCGCGCGGACTCCGAACGTGAAGACACCCGAGACGACGTGGCCGTCGCCCGACAGCGCATGCCAGCGCACCGTGTACGGGCCTCGCGGCAGCCGCGGGAGCGATGCCTTCAGGTAGCGGCCGTCCCTCCAGATCCGGAGGACGCCGACACGCCGCGTCGCCGAGTACAGCTGGATCGATCCGGGAAGTGCGTCGACGTATTGGTCGAAGCCGAGGGCGATGGTCCGGGGCGATGCGGGCAGCCTCTCGTGGAACGTGGGAATTGTCTTCTCGAGCGTCGCGTGAGCGAACGCGTGCGCGGGGAAGACGAGCGCCGCCGTGACTACCAGGAGGAGAACTCGCTTCATCGGTGGGGCGGCCCTGCCAGCGGCGAGATATGGCCAAAGACCGGGGCAACGTCGCGATCGCAGTAGAGGAGCACTGCAACGACGACGAATGTGAGCGCGAAGCCGGCCGCCGCTGCCTGCGAACGAGGACGGATCGTCCGTGCCAGCGGGAAGATCGCGCTGCCGACCAGCGTCCACCCGAGCAGGTGATGGAGGAAGGCCGAGCGCTGGAAGAACCAGGCGTTCTGCTCGTGGACGAGGAACGCGACGCCCGACACCAGATACATGCTCGTCATCCCGAGCCGCCACCACCGGCTGCGGAGCTTGCCGCGGACGAGCGCAAGCTCGGTTGCGCCTGCGAGCATCAGCACCTGAGCCCAGAGGCCGTGCGCGATCATGTGCAGGGTCGAGTTGGTGTAGAAGACCATCACGGGCCATAACAGGACGCCGAGCGCGAAAGCGAGGCCGGGCCAGAGATAGGCGCGCCAGGCGCGACGCCGCCAGACCTCGGGGCCGACAGCCGCCTCGGCGAGCAGGCACAGGCCGAGCAGGAGGAAGCCGGTCGCGAACAACCAGTGAACGTGCTCAGAGGGCGGTTGCACGCTCTTCCTCCAGGTCCTCGAGCAGTCCGGGAACGATGACGAAGTGGAAGAACAAGCCAACCGCGATCACGAGTAGCGGCGGCTCGACGACCAGGAACCAGAACGTCTCGCCCCGCGGATGGAGGAACGTGATTCGGTAGGGCTGGACGAGCGCCCAGACGATTCCCGCCAGCGCCGTCATCGGCCCGAGCGCGGAGACGATCCGCGCCCGGGCGGTCAGGTGTGCGCGTGCCTTGAGTTCGGTGACGAGTTCTGCGTTCACGACGTCCTCCCGCATTCGAGGTCAGGGGCAGACCCGCGGACGTCGGTCCGCAGGCGCTATGCAGGCGCCGGAGGAGGCCTGCTCTCGAACGCGAGCCCGAAGAGGCTGCGCGGGGCGACGAGCTCGCCCAGCGTCGTTCGTGGCTTCAGCAGTAGGGCGGCCGCAGAACGCGAGGCCCGAGCGACGGTTTCGCGGGCATAGCTCTCGTAATCCGAGAGCCAGTTCTCGACCGCGCGGTAGATCAGCGCGACGACGACTGCAAGCACTGCGAAGACGGGCAGGGCAGCAGTGTGGAGCCAAGGTGCGAGCAACGGCCAGCGCCCCGCCGAGATTCCCTCGGCATCGACCTGCATGAGGTAGATCGACGAGGTGACGAGGAACGAACCGAGCCACAGCTTCGGCGACAGCTCGATCCGCACGCGCGGTGCGCGCTGCTTCGCGGCAAAGCCCTGCGAGTCGACCAGCCGTCTCGCCGCGCGCGCGACCGCGCGCGCCTTCACGAACCGCCACGCGACCCGCGCGAGCATGAGCGCGACAGCCACCTTCACGACCGCCAGCAAGACCGGGTAGTACTGCGCGCCGGCGTAGGGCGTCTCGACGTGGCGTCCGAAGTCCAGACGATGCGCGAGACTGCGGCCCGCAAGCTCGGCGACCAGCGCAAGGAGGCCCAACGCGAGCCGCGCCAAGAGTCGCTGGTGACGGCGGGCGTGCTCCATCCCTACGAAAGTGTGCGCCCTGCGACGGCGGCAGGTCAACTCGGATGTGCTGGAGAGGTTCGGTCCCGGGCTACGCGACGATCGTGAGCATCCACTCGTCGTTGCAGCGATCCTCGAAACCGACGAGGAAGATGCGCTGGTACTGGCCGAGGCAGAGCGACCCCTCGCTGAAGGGGATCTGCTCGGTCCGGGGCCCCAGCAACATCGAGACGAGCCGTGCTCGCTCGTCCGCCTCGAGCGGGACGAGCCGCTCGAGCAGGCCCCCGAGGTCTTCGAAGAAGCCCGTCTCGCGTTCCTGCACGCGGATCAGCGACGGATCGCCGTTGGGCGAGACGTACGCGATACCGCTACCGCCGGTCGATTCGACCTCGTGCCTGACGTCGTTCGTGATGTCGAGGACCGTCAGATTCGGAAGCGCTGCGGCGATCGAGACGGGGATCTCGACCGAGGTCATGCGGACGCGACCTCCCGCGGCAGCCGGAAGTGAACGTCCTCCCTCGCCACCGTCACCTCGACGACCTCCTCGTAACCGCGCTTGACCAGCTGCTCGATCGTCGCGTCGACGAGCTCTCCCGGGGTCGAGGCGCCCGCGGTCAGACCGACGACCTCGTGAGCCTCGATGAGCTCCGACGCAAGCTTGCTCTCGCCGTCGATCAGCTCGGCCTCGGCACCGGCGAGCCGCGCGACCTCCACCAGCCGCTGCGCGTTCGAGCTCGTCTCGGAGCCGATGACCAGGATCAATGTCGCCTCTTCCGCGAGACGCTTGACCGCGTCCTGGCGATTCTGGGTCGCGTAACAGATGTCATCGGCACCCGGCCGCGTGAGGGTACCGAACCGGTCTTCGAGGGCATCGACCGTTGCGCGGACGTCGTCGAGCGAGAGGGTCGTCTGGCTGATCACGGCCACCGGTTTGCCCCGGGAGTCGAGCCGTGCCGCCTGCTCCGGGGACTCGACGACGACGGTCGAGTCGGGACGCTCTCCGCGCGTGCCGATGACCTCGACGTGGTCGGCGTGGCCGACGAGTGCGACGAGGTGGCCCGTGTCCGCGTACCGGCGTGCTTCGGCGTGCACCTTGGAGACGAGTGGGCAGACGGCGTCGACGACGCGCAGACCCCGCCGTTCGCAGTTCTCGCGGACCGCCGGTGCGACGCCGTGTGCCGACAGCACGCAGATCTCGCCGGGCGGAATCTCGCTCTCGTCGTCCACGAAGACCGCGCCCATCCGCTCGAGCCGGCGCACGACGTGGTCGTTGTGGACGATCTGATGTCGAACGTAGATCGGCGGCCCGTGCTCCGCGAGCAGGCGTTCGACGATCTCGATTGCACGATCGACGCCCGCGCAGAATGAGCGCGGGGCAGCGAGAAGGACGCGTTTGCTCACGAGCCCGTCTCCAGCGCGCGGGCAAGGGAAGGGGCTGAAGGGGAAACCGTGCGGTTTCCCCTTCCTATCTCCTCGGCCCAGGCGGCGATCTGAGCGGCGCGTGGGTCGAGGCGTAACCCAAAGAAGGGAGCTCGTGAGGGAAACATGGTTTCCCTCACGGGAGCGAGCCGCAGGCGAGCAACCCCGGCACAGAATGAACGCGGGGCGGCCAGCAGGACGCGGCGCGTCACGCCAGCGCCTCCAGACTGCGGAGCGCGCGGCGCGCCCCGAGCGCAGCACGCAGCGTCACCAGAGGTTGACGCGCAAATCCGCGCACGAATCCGAGCACGTCGACCTCGCCGCCCGGCTTCGCGCCCTCCGCGACGCCGCCGAGCCGGCGTGTCGGCGTGTCACTGATGGCGCGCAAGCAGCCGACCAGGCGCCCGCTGCGTGCGAGCGGGCCCGATTCCATGTCGACCGCATCGGCCCCGGTCTGTGCGTGCAGACGGGCGCGCTCGGCCGGGTCGTCGACGATCCGGCTCGCGCCGAGAATGGTCCCCGTGCGTGCGGGCGCAGCTCCGAGCGGCGCGCCCTCCCACAGGACCGCGCCTGACTCGTCGACGACGCGCGTGGCGTCGATCACCGTGCCGACCGGCAACTCGCCCGACAGCGCTCCGGCGATTCCGAACGACACCAGCCGTCCCTCCGGAACCCCCTTCGACGCGCCGAGGCCGACAATCGCAGTCCGACCCAGCCGCCGAGCGATGCGCTCTTCGACCGTCAGCGCGCACGCGAACGTCAGCCCGTCAGCGTCCAAGCCACGCTCCTGGCGCTCTCCTTGAGGGAACCCGCCGCCTCGTAGGCAGCGGACGGCTCGAAGCCGGAGTGAATCGCGCAGTGCTCACAGCGGGGATCGTTGCCGGGACCGTACTCCTCCCACTCCATCCCCTCGAGCAGTGCGTCGTAGGTCGGAAAGATCCCGTCGGTCAGCAGGTAACACGGCCCCTTCCAGCCGTACGGGTTGCGGGTGATCGACCCCCAGGGGGCGCACTTCAGCTTCCGTTCGCCCGTGAGGAACTCCTGGTAGATGGGGGTCGCGAGCCAGCGGTAGCCGCGATCGTGCGCAACCTTCCGGATCACGCGGAACTTCTCCTCGTGCTCGGCCCGCGTCATCGTCAGCGCCGGGTCGATCTGCGAGTACTGGTAACCGGGAGCGATCAGCATCCCGTCGATCCCCACGTCGGTCAGATAGCCCATCATCTCGACGACGTCCTCGATCGATGTCTCCTTGAAGATCGTCGTGTTCGTGGTCACACGGAAGCCGGCCTCGCGCGCTTTCTTGATCGCGTCGACCGCGACATCCCAGAGACCGGGGTAGTCGCAGATGTAATCGTGGATCTCGCGCATCCCGTCGAGATGGACGACGAAGGTGAGCCGGTGACTCGGCTCGAAGACGTCGAGGTACTGCTCGAGACGCAGCGCGTTCGTGCACAGGTCGATGTTCTTGCCGAGCTCGAGCACGCCGGCGACGACGTCTTCGATCCCCTTGTACACGAGCGGTTCGCCGCCGCAGATCGACACGACGGGCGCCGGACACTGGACGCCGGCGTCGATGCATTCGTCGACGGTGAGCCGCGCCTTGTTCGACTCGTATTCGCGGATCTTCCCGCAGCCGATGCACGCGATGTTGCAGGCGAGCGTCGGCTCGAGCATGAGGACGAGCGGATACCGCTCCCCCCTGCGCTGCTGGCTGGCCACGTAGCGGCCGATCTGCACGGTTGAGCGAAGCGGGAACTTCATCGGTTGAGCCTTTCTCTCAGGCGCCCGAGGGCGAGAACGGGAAACGTCAGGCGGTAGAGGTGGTAGCGAATCATGAAGTCAAGGGGAAAACCGGTTCCCGTGTAGTGCTGCTCGTCCCAGTCGCCGTCTGGACGCTGGAACTCGCAAAGATACTCGGCTGCACGCCGCGTGGACAAGCCTGTCGCGGCCCCGCCGGAGACGTACGCCATCAGGGCCCAGGCCGTCTGCGACGGAGTCGCAGGGCCTTGCCCTCGCCGAGCCGGATCCGAGTACGAGCGGATGTCCTCACCGAAGGCGCCCGTCGGTTGCTGGACGGAGTCGAGCCACCGGAGCGCCCGCCGGATCGCCGGGTGCCCGGGCGGCAGGCCGCAGGCCTCCAGGGCCGGCACCGCTGCGCCCGTGCCGTAGACGTGATTCACGCCCCAGCGGCCGAACCACGAGCCGTCGTGCTCCTGCTCGGCGAGCAGCCAGTCGAGCCCGGAGCCCAGGGACGAGCCGACGCCCTCCTCGTGCCCGAGCGCCTCGAGCGCATGGCCTGTGACGTCGGCGGTCGGCTCGTCCGTCACCTTGCCGAAGTCGCAGATCGGGAGCTTGTAGAGCCAGAGCGCCTCATTGTCGACGTCGAACGCGCCCCAGCCGCCGCTGCGGGACTGCATACCGACCAGCCAGTCGAGCCCGCGGCGAACCGCGGCATCGCCGATTCCCAGCTCCCGTAGCGCCAGAACGACGACCGCCGTGTCGTCGACGTCGGGATAGAGATCGTTGTCGAACTCGAACGACCAGCCGCCGGGAGCGACGTCAGGGCGACGGATCGACCAGTCGCCCCGAACGGTGACCTCCTCGCGGAGCAGCCACGCGCCGGCAGCCTGCAGCCGCGAATCGTCGGCCGAGAAGCCGGCGACGCGCAGGGCGAGGACGGCGAGCGCCGTGTCCCAGATCGGCGACTGGCACGCCTCGGGACGGAGTCGGTCACCGTCTCGGACCATGAACCGTTCCCAACCGGCCAGCCCGCGCGCAAAGATCTCGTCCTCGGGGCCGTACCCGAGTGCGGCGAGCATGATCAGCGACCAGACCCACGGAGGCTGGATCCCGCCCCACGATCCGTCCGCCTCCTGTCGCTCCCGGACCCAGCGCTCCGCAACGGCCAGTGCGTGGCGGCGCACCCTCGTCAGGTGCGGCCTCCCATCCGGCTCGGTCTTCCTGGCGCCGATCTCGCCGAGGTCGATCGAGCTCGGGCGCACGGGCCGCAGCGCCTCGACCACCGACAGCGACACCATCGTCTGGCGCGCCCAGCACGCGAAGTCGTAGACCGACAACGGTCCGGCGGGGGGCAGCAGGATCAGCTCGACGGGAACGTGCGCGAGCCGGCGCCAGGGCCATTGGCCGATCAAGGCGAGAAACGCCCGGGTGAAGATCCGCGTGCGCGCCACGCCGCCGGCCTGCCGGATGTACTCGCGCGTCTGCTCACCCGGATCCACGCCCGCGAGCTTGAGCGCGGTGTAGGCCTCGACCGTCACCGAGAGATCCGGCGGGCCCTCGAACCAGATCGACCACGTCCCATCTGCACGCCTGCGTGCGAGCAACTCGTTGGCGAGCAACCGGTCGGTCTCGGCGTCGCGGAGTCCGAGGAAGTGGAACAGGAAGAGGTGCTCGGCGATCATCGTCGCGTTCGACTCGAGCTCGCCCTTCCACCAGCCGTCCGGATGCTGGAGCGAGAGCAGGCGTTCGGCTCCCCGCTCCACGGCCGTGTCGAGGGCCGTCAACTCTTGAACGACGGTCACGCAGCCACCGTCGTTGTCACATCCGACAACAGCGACTGCACCGCTGATCGGCCCGACCGCACCGCGCCCTCCATCGTCGCCGGCCAGCCGGTGCCGGTCCACGCGCCCGCAAGGGCGACTCCCTCGCGAACGAGGCCCGGTGCGGGGCGTTCGACGCCGGGCCGAAGGGCGATGGTCGCCTCCGGCTCACGGCTCACGCGCGACCAGAGCACCTCGGCCTCTCCGAACCGCTTTCTCACCTCACCAACAATGCCATCGAGGAGCTCTCGTCCGCGGAGCTCCATCAGCTCCGGGACACCGCTGGAGATGACCGTCAGGTACTGGCCCCGCTCCGGCTCGTGGCCGGTCAGCCTGCCGCGATCGAAGATCCACTGCACGGGGGACCTCAGGAGAGCGGCGTCGTGCTCGAGCAGACGACGATCGACGAGCAGGTGCACGCTGACGATCGGCGAGGGCTCGAAGCTCCAGTCCTCGTCGAGCAGGCGCGAGGCTTCGTCGGGAGGAACGGCGAGCACGATCGCATCCGCCTCGACCTCGTTCAGGTCGGCAACGCGCGCGTCCGTCCGCAGGTGCGCGCCCGCTTCCTCGAGGGCTCGTCGAGCCGCCCCTCCGTGCATGTCTCCGAGGGGCGCCGCCGGCAGCATCAAGTCGCTCGCCCGGCGGCCGGAGCGCATCGCTGTGAGCACGGTGAAGACAGCCGCTCGCGCGTCGGCCTCGTCAGTGCGGAGGTTGAGCGCAGGCCGGATGAAGACATCCCAGAAGCGGTCGATCGCCGCCTGCGTCTGGCCATGCCGGCGCAGGAAGTCGCCGAACGTCTCTCGACCGGCTGCAAGCCGCGGCAGCCTGGTAACGAGCGCGGCGATGCGGAGCCGATCGCGCAAGGAGAGGTGTCGGTAGCGCAGCAGCGGGCCGAGGCCGTAGCCGATCGTCGCCACGCGGCCGTGCTCGTCGATCACGGGCAGGTCGAGCGGGACGCGGACGATCGAACCCGCGCTCCCGATCCGATCGAGAAAGGCGAGGTAGTGCTCGAAGCAGCCGAGTGCGACGTGCTGCCCGTTGTCCGGCGGTGGATCCGGATCGCCCTCACGGCGAGGCAGCGTCTGCACCTTGCCGCCGAAGGTCGGACGTGCCTCGAGGACGATGACCTCCTGACCTGCGTCGACGAGCTCGAGCGCGGCGCTGAGCCCGGCGAGCCCGCCGCCGACGACGGCCACCCTCACCGGCGCAAACCTCCACCGACGATCCGGAGCTTGGTGAGCGCGGAGAGATGCGGCGGACCTGCGAAGACGTCGAAGTCGCGGGCCTCGATCCGCTCGAGCGTCGCGCGGTAGAGGCCGGCGAAGGTCGACACGCACAGAGCGCTTCGTCCGTCGAGCGTCGTCAAGAGCCCCAGCCCGTCCCGCAGAAACGAGCGGGCGCGCTCGGCCTGGAAGGTCATGAGGGCGCGCCAGGTGGAGGTGGCCACGCCCGCAGCAATGTCCTCTTCCACCACGCCGAACGAGGCAAGCTCGTCCTGCGGCAGATAGACGCGCCCGAGCTCCCAGTCCTCGCGGACGTCTCGGATGATGTTGATCAGCTGGAGCGCGATCCCGAGCGTCTCGGCCCGATGGACATCGTCCGACCCATACACGGCGACACAGGCCACTCCGACCGCGCCCGCAACCTTCGTGCAGTAGTCCCGCAGCTCTTCGAAGTGCGCGTAGCGCGTCTGCTCCAGGTCCTGGAGTCCGCCCGCCACGAGGGCGTGCAGCGCCTGCTCCGGAATCGGGAAGCGCAGACGGGCGTCGGCAAGCGCGACCGACATCGCATCGTTGCCGGGCGCGGCGTCGAGCCCCGCACTGAGGGCTTCGAGCTGCGCCCTCTTCTGCTCGAGCGGAAGGTCACCGTCCGCGATGTCGTCGACCCGGCGTGCGAACGCATAGATCGCGGCGATCGCGCGCCGCTTCTCCCGCGGCAGCACCATGATCCCGTAGGCGAAGTTGCGCGCGCGGCGGCGAGTCAGGCGCTCGACTTCCGCGTAGGCCTGCCCAATCGTCATCGTGTGAGCGCGGCCAGCGCGAGTCGCGTGCGGGATGGGCGCGGTCGCTGGGTGAAGACATCCCAGTGCGCCGCTTCGAGCGCATCGAGCGCCGCCAGCCCGCCTCGCGCGAACAGGCCGACTCCCCGGCCGATGCGTCCGCCGATTCGCGCCTGCAAGGGACGGCCGGCGGCAAGCAGCCCTCGCGCCCGCGCGGCTTCGAACCGAAGCAACTCGAGCAGCTGCGGGCTCGGGCGGTCGAGCTCGGTCACGCCGAAGCGGAGGCGGTCTTCGAGAGGCAGGTAGATGCGGCCGAGCTCGAGGTCCCGCGGCACGTCCTGCAGGAAGTTCACGAGCTGGAGGCCGGTGCACACGTCGTCGCTCGCCGCGACGAGCTCGGGCTCGGAGTCCAGACCCAATAGACCGAGGACGAGCCGCCCGACAGGATCGGCGGAATGCCGACAGTACTCGCGGAGGTCGTCCCAGGTCTCGTACTCGAACTTGCGCTGATCCATCCGATTGGCGTCGATCAGCCGCAGGAACGGCTCGCGCGGCAGCCCGAACTCGCGAATCGTCGGCTGCAGCGCCTGCAGGACCGGCCATTCCGGCTTGCCCTCGTAGCAGGCTGCGACCTCCCGCTCGAGCTCGTCGAGCGCGGCGAGCCGGTTTTCGTCGAGCTCATCGCCGAGGATGTCGACGAGGCGGGCGAAACCGTAGACCGCACGGAGATGGGGCCGCAGCCGGCGGGGGAAGAGGATCGAGGCAACCGGAAAGTTCTCGGTTCGGGCGCGGCGGGCCACGGAGGCGACGTCCATCACTGAAGGTTGACTTGCTCGGCGCGGCCGAGTCAAACGGCTCGGTTTGCGCTGGGTGCACTGCAGGTGGTCTAATCGTGACGCGCCTGTTTCGCCCAGACCCTGCCGTGGCGCTCGTGTGTCAGGCGAACGAGGAGGGCGAGTGTCCGATCTGCAAGCTGGTGGGGATGGTCTGCGCAAGGACCCAGTGCTCCGCATCGAGGCGGTCGGCACGGCCTGCGTGATCATGCTCGGCGGGGAGCTCGACCTCTACAACGCAGAACAGGTACGCACGGCGCTCGCAAATGCGTGTGCCGCTTCCCCGGAGCGAGTGGTGGTCGACCTGAGCGAGGTGGAGTTCATCGACTCGACCGCGCTCGGCGTCCTGATCGAAGCCCGCACCAAGCTGGAGAACCCGCGCGGCTTTTTCCTCGCCGCACCGGCGCTCGAGACGCGCCGCGCGCTGCAGATCTCCGGTCTGGACCGTCACTTCTCGGTGCTCGACACCGTGCCCGAGGCGCTGGTCGCGAAGGTCTAGCCGGCGGTCGGTGCGGCCGCCGGTGCTTCCGCCATCTCTTCGCGCCTGATCAGCGTGAGGGCGGCGACCAGGGCCAGAACTCCACACACCGCCAGAGCCCAGAACGCCCACGCATAGCCGCCGGTGAGCGCAACCGGGAGCGGATTCCCTTCACGAGCCAGGGTCTTGAAATGGCTGGTGAACACGGTTGACGCGACGGCGACGCCGATCGCGCCGCCGATCTGTTGCGCCGTGTTGATCAGACCGGATGCGAGCCCGGCCTCGCGGTCCGCCACTCCCGCGAGGGCCGCGATCGAAACGGGCACGTAGGCGAAGGCGATCCCGACCCCGACCATCAGGTATCCGGGTAGGAGGTCGGACGCGTAACTCCCGTTGACCGGAATCTGCGAGTACCAGATCATGCCCCCGATCAGCAGCACGAGCCCCACCGCGATGATCGGCTTGGCGCCGAGCTTCGTCGTGAGGGCCTGGGCCACGCCCGCGGACACCACTGCAGTACCGGCGGTGGCGACGAAGGTCACGCCCGTCTTCAGCGCCGAGTAGCCCAGCACGTTCTGGACATACAACGTCAGCAGGAAGAAGTTCGCGAAGAGGACCGCACCGAGCAGCGCACCGACGGTGTTCGCGCCGGCGACGGTCCGCACCCGGAAGATGTGGAACGGCATCAACGGGTCCGGAAGCCGGCGCTCGTTCACGAGGAAGCCGACGAGCAGCGCGCCCGACGCGATCAACAGCAGGATCGTCCTCGCCGTCGCCCAGCCGACGTCGGGCGCCTTGGAGATCGTGTAGACGAGCAGCGCCAGCCCACCGCTGACGAGCACGGCGCCGAGGACGTCGTAGTGCCGCTCCGGCCCTTCGCGCCGGCTCTCGGGGACGATTCGCGGGGTCAGGGCGAGCACGACTGCGCCCACGGGAACGTTGACGAAGAAGATCCACTCCCAGCCCAGGTACTTCGTGAGGACACCGCCGGCCAGCACGCCGACGGCTGCGCCGGACCCGCCGAGTGCTCCCCAGATCCCGAGTGCCTTGTTCCGCTCCGCACCCTCCTCGAAGCTCGTCATCACGATGGAGAGCGCCGCCGGCGAGATGATCGCGCCGCCGAGACCCTGCACGGCACGGCTGGCGATGAGCATCCCCTCCGACTGGGAGAGGCCGCAGACGAGCGAGGCGATCGTGAAGACCGCGACACCCACGACGAACACGCGCCTTCGTCCGAGCAGGTCGGCGGCGCGCCCGCCCAGGAGCAGGAAGCCCCCGAACGCGATCGCGTAGGCGGTGATCACCCATTGCAGGTTCTCGCGGGTGAAGTGGAGCGAGCGCCCGATGGAAGGCAGGGCGACGTTCACGATCGAGACGTCGAGAATCGTCATGAAGAAGGCCGTCGCGACGACGGCGAGGATCCGCCAGCGGTGCGGGTTCGATGTCACCGGCGTTAGGTTATTCGGAACGGCCGATTCCGTCACGCCTTCGTGACGGTTTCGTACCGGTGCCTGGCACCGGGACGTGTCCCGGCCGGACGCCGCGCCTAGGGAGGACGGTGGGGGAGCGGAGGCTCCCCCACGCCGCTACTAGATCTTTCCGAGCTTCCTCCACTTGGCGTAGATCTGCTTGATGTCGTGGTCGGCAGCGTTGACCGCGTCCTGCGCGGACATCTTCTTCTGCGAGACCTGCGCGAACATCTGTGGGATGACGAACTTGCTGAACATCTCGCCGAACGCCGCGTTCGTGTATCCGGGATATCCAGGATTCGTCGTGTAGTTCTGTGCGATCGTCGTCAGGACGCCGTACTTGCCGAGCGGCTTGTGCTTGTCCTGGGCGACGAGCTTGCGGATCTGCTTGAACGGGACCGCACCGGGGAAGCTCGGGAAGTTGTAGAACTTCGACGCGACGAAGGCTTGCCTGTAGTTGATCTCGAGGTCTGCGAGGAACTTCTTCGCGGCTGCCTTGTTCGCCGAGAACTTCCAGATCCACCAGCAGCCCATCACGTGCTCGTAACCCTTTCGACCGTGTGGGCCCCTCGGGATCGGCCAGATCCAGAGGTCATTCGCAAAGGGCAGGCCACGGTCCTCCGGTGTACGCGTGGCCGAGATCGCGTTAAGGATCAGCGAGCCCTTGCCCGAGTAGAGGAAGTTGTTGTTCCCGGACGGATCCCAGCCGAAGATCTCATCCGTTTCGCCGCGCTGGTAGATGTCGGCCATGAACTTCACAGCCTCGACCGTGCGCTTGTTCTTGATCGTGACTTGATGCTTCTCGTTCTGGACGAACGAGCCGAAGCACATCAGGAAGCCCATCAGAGCCATGTTCGAGTCGAGCTCCGCCGACTGTCCGATCCCGAGCGGATGGCCGGCTGCCTTCAGCTTCGGCGCTGCCTTTCGGACGTTCTCCCAGGTATTCGGTGACATCCCAATGCCGTTCCAGATGTCGTGCCGCCAGACCACCGGATCGGGCACGTAGTTGTCCGAGAACGCGAAGTATTTCTTCGTCTTCGGGTTGTAGGTCGCCCTGTGGGCGACCCGGCCGATCTTGCCGACCTTGCGTTGGACCTCCTGCACGATTTCGTTGTGATTGATGACGTTGTCCTCGTACTGCGCGCGCGGCGCGAGGTCGAAGAAAATGTCGTGTCCGCTGTTCGCCGCGACCTCCGCCTGCGCACGCGCGGGGAGCAAGGTGTTGAGGATGTGGTCGACCTTCACCTGAACATCGTTCTGCTCTCCCCATTGCGGCGCCCATGTCTTGTCGAGCCAGACGTCGAATGACGGGACGAAGTGCGCCCATGTGATGAGCGACAGGTCGCCCTTGAGCCAGCGGCCTTTGAACCGCAGCGGCCCGTAGAACGCCTGGCCCAAGCCCGAGCCGGCGACACCGACCGAGACCGCTCCCACGCCGGCACGGCGGAGCAGCTCACGACGGTCATACCTCCCTTCTCTACGGCTCGGATCGTCTGAACTTGCCATTCGAGCCTCCTTTCCTCCGCTTCGTCAGCGGAATGCCCCACCGGTAAATCCCGCGATGAACCGGTCGAGAAACGTGTTGTAGAGGAGCGCGAGCGGAATGCTGGGAATGAGCGCGGCGACCATGATCGCGCCCCACTCCGGCAGGTCGCCGCGAATGAGATCCGTGTAGACGCCCGTCGAGACCATCTTCTGGTCCGAGGGCGAGATGAAGGTGAATGCGTAGACGAACTCGTTCACCACCAGGGAGAACGAGAAGATCACGACCGTGAGGATGCCGGGAATCGAGATCGGAAAGACCACGCGCGTGAGCGTCTTCAGGCGCGATGCGCCGTCAACCCGCGCGGCGTCCTCGAGCTCCTGCGGAATCGTCTTGAAGAAGCCCATCAACAGCCACGTCGAGAAGGGGACCGTGAAGGACGGATAGACGAGAACGAGCGACCACATCGAGTCGGTCAAGTGCGCCTGCCTGATCACGGCGAAGAATGGGATGAAGAGGAGCGTCGGCGGAATCAGGTAGGTGAGGAAGATTCCGACGCCCAGGCTTTGGCCGACTCGCCCGGCGAGCCGCGCGAGGGCGTAGCCGGCCGGAACCGCGAGCAAGAGCGTGATCGCGACGACGCAGGCCCCGACGATCGCCGTGTTGGCGAGCCACGTCGGGTACTCGGTGTGGTGGAAGAGGTACGACGCGTTCGCCCAGGTGGGGCTGTGCTTGCCGAACCAGTACGGCGTGACGGACGTGTCGTAGAACTCCGTCTGGTTCTTGAACGCCGTGATCACCATCACGTAGAACGGAAAGGCGAGCACGATCGCGAAGGGGCCGACGATCAGATACGAGAGACCCTTCTCGCGGAACGCCTGGGCCATCAGGAAACCTCCGTCCGGCGGGCGAACCAGAGCATGCCGATGCTCACCAGAGCGAGCACCGGCAGCAAGACGAGCGAGATCGAAGCCCCCGCCCCAAGGGATCCGGATTCGACGCCGGTCTTATAGGCCCACGTTGTGACCATCTCCGTGCTGAAGGAGGGCGGTGGACCGCCCTGCGTGAGGATGTAGACGACGGCCATGTCCGTCGCCGTGAAGACGATCCCGAACAGCAATGCAACCGTCGCGATCGGCAGTTGCAGCGGCAGCGTCACTGACCAGAACTTGCGGAACCCGGTGGCGCCGTCGATTGCCGCGGCGTCGTGGACCTCCTTTGGGATCGAGGACAGCCCGGCGAGGAAGATGACAACGGCGAAGGGCAGGATCCGCCATGTGTGCACGGCGATCACCGATCCCATCGCGAGCTTCGGCTGCGCGAGGTATTGCGGAACGTCGAGCGGCTTGTAGAGGTGGGCGTGGACGAGGGTCCAGTTCAGGATCGAGTAGCTCGTGTCGAACATCCACTTCCACGCCATGAGGCTGAGCGCAATCGGGGCCGCCCAGGGCAGCAGGATCAAGAACCGCAGGATCCACTTGCCCGGAAAGTCCTTCAGCAGCGCGTGCGCGATCAGCCCGGCGCCGACGAGAACGATCGCCTGCGAGATGACGGTGAACAGGAAGGTGTGCCAGACGGCATGCTGGAACGCGGGGTTCCCCCACTCGCGTCTGAAGTTCTCGAGGCCGACCCATTTGCCGTGCAGCCCCGTGGTCGCGTTCGTGAAGCTCAGCCAGACGGCGAGTGCCAGCGGGCCGCCGACGAGCGCGGTGACGAATACAACCGCCGGAGAGATGAGAACGGACGCAAGCACACCCGGGCGCTCGAAGACATCCGTCCAGCGCCTACTGCGGGGCCGTGCAGCAGCGAGGGCCTCCACCCACCGGGCTCCTACCCTTATGGTTTGCGGTTGCAAACATGGCCGAGATCAGGCTCGAGCGGCTGACGAAGGTCTACGGGGATGGGACCCGCGCGGTCTCGGAGCTCGACCTCGAGATCGGCGACGGCGAGTTCGTGGTCCTCGTCGGACCGA
>VAWR01000009.1 GCA_005885245.1 Actinomycetota bacterium
GACCGACCGGTTGTGGTCGACGTCTGTGTGTACGTCGAGCACGTCACCGGACCGCGCGAGCGCATCACGAAGCGCTGCAATGGTGCCTCGGTCCCGCCCCTCTGAGAAGTTCGGCACGGACTCGAGCGGCAGGTCCACCACGCGTACTCTACGAACCGTGAAGGCGTACTACGACCGACGCGCTCCGGAGTACGACGACTGGTGGCTCGGCGAAGGCCTGTTTGCCGATCGCGACCGACCCGGGTGGGACGAGGAGCGCAGTCAGCTCGCCGTGGTCCTCGCGGACCTGCCGCCGCTGCGAACGCTCGATGTCGCCTGTGGCACCGGTTTCTTGACGAGACACCTTCGAGGAGAGGTGGTCGGCCTCGATGCGAGCGAACGCATGCTCGAGCTGGCTCGGGCGCAGGCCGCTGGCGCGACGGTCGTGCAGGGCGACGCGCTCTCGTTGCCGTTCGACGCCGGCGCATTCGACCGGGTCTTCACGAGCTACTTCTATTGCCATCTGGAAGAAGGTAACCGCGAGCGCTTCCTCGCCGAAGCCCGGCGAGTCGGCTCAGAGCTCGTCGTCGTCGCGTCTATTCGGCGCGAGGACGACCTCCCCGTGCGCTGGGACGACCGGTTGCTGAAGGACGGCTCCCGCTGGACGGTCTACAAGCGGGTGTTCGAAGGCGCAGACCTGGCGCACGAGCTCGGCGGCGAGATCCTCTTCAAGGGGCGGTGGTTCGTCGTCGTTCGCGCTTGACGCGTCGCCGCTCCTCGTATCGGTCGTTCGCCTCGCTGGAGCGCGACCTGCGCGTCTGTCGTGCCTGCACCGAAGCCGGCTTCCACCTCGAGTCACGGCCAGTCCTGAACGACTATGTCGGCCAGCGCGCATACATGTACGGCCAGGCGCCCGGCGTGGTCGAAGGCAATGAGCGGCGTCCGTGGCGCGGCCGCGCGGGCAAGACGCTCAGGCGGTGGCTCGAGCTGGACGAGGAGGAGTTCTACGGCACGTTCTACTGCGCGTCCGTCACCCGCTGCTACCCGGGGCGCGCACCGTCGGGACGGGGCGACCGCACACCGACCCTGCGCGAACAAGAGCTCTGCTCCTTCTGGCGGCACTGGGAGCTGAACCTCCTGCGGCCGGAGCTGATCGTGCCTGTCGGCGGCCTTGCGATCCGACGTCTGCTAGGGCTCAGCGGTCTCGCCGACTGCATCGGGCGGACCTTTGAACACGAAGGCGCCGTCGTCGTCCCTCTGCCACATCCGTCCGGGGCCAGCAGCTGGTTGAACGCGCCCGCGAACAGAGAGCTCGCTGCGGCCGCTGCGCGCCTCGTTCGAGTCGAGCTGGCGCGCCTGTGAGGACAACGCCCGCGGCTAGATTTCAAGGGTGAAGGAGCACAGCGGAGCGCCGTATCGGCTGATCTTTGCCCGCCTGCTGGGCTTCCTCCGTCCCTACAAGGTCTCGCTCGTCGTCTCGATCGTGCTAGCAGTCGCGTCCCAGGGAGCGCAGATCGCGCTCGTCTGGGTGACGAAGCACGTGATCGACGACGCGATCGCTCCGCACGACGCGGGCAAGCTCTGGATGTACGTCTGGGCGATCGTCGGCCTCGGCGTGCTGCGGGCGGCGCTCATGGCGGCTCGAAGGCTCATCTCGGGGAAACAGGCGCTCGCCGTCGAGATGGACATGCGCCAGGGCCTCTACGCGCACCTCGTGCGTCTGTCGTTCGGTTTCTACGACCGTCACCAGACCGGGCAGCTGATGTCACGCGCGACGGTGGACCTACAGGGTGTCCGCTTCTTCCTCGGCTATGGGTTGATCTTCTTCTTCCAGAACGTCCTCACTGTTCTGTCGGTGACCGCCGTCCTCTTCTTCTTCGAGTGGAAGCTGGCGTTGATCGCGCTCGCAATTACGCCGGTGCTCGTCGTGGTCGCGTACAGGTACAGCCACGTGGCGCATCCGACGCTCCGGGACGTGCAGCAAAAGCTGGCAGACGTCGCGACCGTCGCCGAAGAGAACATCGTCGGCGTCCACGTCGTCAAGTCATTCGCACAGGAGCCCCAGGAAGAGGAGAAGTTCAGGGGTCGCTCAGAGGCGGTATTCCAGCAAACGCTGCGCGCGAACCGCCAACGTGCGCTCTACGTTCCGTTCATCTCCTGGGTGCCGATGCTTGCGCAGGGCGCGGTCCTGCTTGCCGGCGCGCGCATGGTGACGAGCGGCCAGCTGAGCGTCGGCGGCTTCGTCGCGTTCAACCTCTACCTGGGCATGCTGATCATGCCGTTGCGCTCGCTCGGTATGTGGGTCGGTCAGGCACAGCGCGCAACGGCGTCGGGCGAGCGGATCTTCCAGGTGATGGACGAGCCCGAGGAGATCGCGGACCGGCCCGGCGCCGTCGAGCTGCCGGAGGGCGGAGGCCGCCTGCGCTTCGAGTCGGTCGGCTTCGAGTACCTGAAGGGACACCCGGTGCTGCAAGACATCGACCTGGAGCTCGAGGCGGGCAGGACGTTCGCCCTGATCGGCCACACGGGTTCGGGCAAGACGACACTGACCTCGCTGGTGCCGCGCTTCTACGACGTGACCTCCGGGCGGATTACGCTCGACGATGCCGACGTGCGCGACGTGAAGCTCACGTCTCTCCGTCACGCCATCGGCGTCATCTCACAGGATCCGTTCCTCTTCTCGGCCACGGTGCGCGAAAACATCACGTTCGGCGCTCCAGGCCTCGACGACGCCGAGGTGGAGCGAATCGCACGTCTGGCGCAAGCGCACGAATTCGTCGAGCGCCTGCCCGAGGGATACGACACCGTGATCGGCGAGCGCGGGATCACGCTCTCCGGAGGGCAGCGCCAGCGGCTTGCCATTGCCCGCGCGCTCGCCGTCGACCCGCGCGTGCTGATCCTCGACGACGCGACTGCGTCGGTGGACGCCTCGACGGAAGCGCGCATCCGCCTCGGCTTACGCGAGGCGATGCGCAACCGGACGACGCTGATCATCGCCCACCGCCTCTCGACGATCGCGCTTGCCGACGAGATCGTCGTGCTGGATGACGGCCGGATCGCGGCACGCGGCACGCACGACGAGCTCCTCGAGACGAGCTCGGTCTACCGCGACATCTACGACCACGGCCTGCTGGAGCGTCAGTTCGCGGATGCGGTCGAGGCCCGCGCCGAAACCGATGCGCTGGAAGCCGCGTCATGACGTTCCAACTCGGCGCCAAATCGACACAGACGCGCGAGACCTGGTGGGGTAGCGTCGACCGCGGGTGGCGGGTGGCAACACTCCCCTCCCGGGTGGGGACGCGCGCGCATGTACCTAAGAAGGGCGGGGGCGGCGGGCTGTGAGGGTCTGGCAGCCGGGAAGCCACCTGAGCTCGATCAACAAGGTCGAGGTCGACGACTGGTCGTGGCGGCGGACGCGACGGCGGATCGCGGCGCTCGCTCGGCTCACGCGCCCCTACAAGGGACGCACGGCCCTCTCCGTCGTCTCCTTGCTGGCCGCCACCGCTACGGCGCTCGCCCCCCCGTTCCTCGCCAAGTACGCGGTCGACGACGGCATCCGCCGGCACGACCTCGGCAAGCTGTGGTGGATCGTCGGCGCCTTCGTGCTGGCCGGCTTCCTGAACTGGGGGATGAGCTACGTCCAGACCTACCTCACCGGTTGGGTCGGGGAGCGCATCCTCGCCGACCTGAGGGTCGGTCTCTTCCGCCATCTCCAGCGGCTCTCGCTCGGGTTCTACGAGCGCACGCGCGCCGGGGTGATCATCAGCCGGCTCACAAACGACGTCGAGGCGATCGACCAGCTCGTCACCGACGGGGTCACGAGCCTCGTCCAGAACACGCTCACGCTGGTCGGCACGGCGATCCTGCTGTTCGTCCTCGACTGGCGCCTCGCACTCGCCACGCTGGCCGTGATCCCGCTGATGAGTGTCGCAACGGTCATCTTCCGCGTTCGCTCGACGCGTGCATACCGCGCCGTACGCGAGCGTCTGGGCCTGGTCACGGCAACCCTCGCCGAGGACATCGCCGGAATGCGCGTGGTGCAGGCTTTCACGCGCGAGGAGGCCAACACGCAGAACTTCAGGAACGTGAGCGAGCGCTACCGCGACTCGAACATGGAGACGGTCGTCCTGAACGGGCTCTACTTCCCGTTTGTCGACCTGCTCTCCTCGATTGCCCTCGCGGTCGTCCTGGGCTACGGCGGCCATCTCTACTTCAACGGCGACGTAACGCTGGGAACGCTGTTCGCGTTCATGCTCTACGTACAGAACTTCTTCGATCCGGTGCAGCAGCTCTCGCAGTTGTACAACACGTTCCTCTCGGCGACGGCAGCGCTGGACAAGATCATGGACGTCATGGACGAAACCCCGGAGGTGCACGACCGGCCGGGAGCGCAGCCGCTCCCGCTGGTCGACGGCCACGTGCGCTTCGAGGACGTGCGGTTCGGCTACGGCGACGGACCCGAGGTGCTGCACGAGCTCGACCTCGACGTGCCCGCGGGGACGACCGTCGCCCTGGTCGGTCACACGGGAGCCGGCAAGTCGACGATCGCGAAGCTCCTGGCGCGCTTCTACGATCCGCGCGAGGGCCGGATCACGATCGACGGCCACGACTTGCGGGACGTGACACAGGCGTCGCTCCGCCACCAGCTCGGCATCGTCCCGCAGGAAGGCTTCCTGTTCGCGGGCACGGTGACCGACAACATCGCGTTCGGCCGGCCGGACGCGACCTCAGAGCAGGTCGTCCAGGCCGCGCAGACGGTCGGGGCTCACGACTTCATCCTGCGGCTCGAGGACGGCTACGAGACGGAGCTGCAGGAACGCGGCTCGCGGCTCTCGCTGGGCCAGCGGCAGCTGATCGCATTGGCGCGCGCCCTGCTCGCCGATCCCCGCATCCTGATCCTCGACGAGGCGACCTCGTCCGTCGACATCGGCACCGAACGGAAGATCGAGCGCGCACTGCGGCTGCTACTCGCGGGCCGCACCGCGTTCATCATCGCGCACCGGCTGTCGACGATTCGCGACGCCGACCTGATCGTCGTGCTCGAGCACGGCCGCATCGTGGAGCAGGGAACCCACGAGGAGCTTCTGTCCAGGCGGGGCCTCTACACCTCTCTCTATGGAGACTGGGCCGCGGACGTGGCCTGAACGGGGGATGGTGCGAGCCGCGGGGGCCGCCGATGCTCGCCGCGGATGGGGATCGTTGCCGCCTCACCTGAGCCCGCAAGCCCGCCGCTCGAGATCAAGGGCGTTCTGCGCGACACGACGCCTGTGTACCGGAGTCTGTTCGCGCGCTCGTTCCTGACGGGCTTCACGGTCTTCGCCGTCCTCGGGACCATCGACCTCGTCGGCGCTCGCACGCACGGCGACTGGACTCTGACCGCCGTCGGCATCGTCGCCACGACGGCGGCCTTCGTCGGCACGACGTTCGTCCAGGGAGCACTAGTGGACGCCGTCGACAGCGAGCACCGAGGGGTCGCGGTTCCGCTCGTGGGCGATCTGTACCGGCGCTCGTGGGCGCGTCTCGGGGCTCTCGTCGAGCTCTCTCTGCGAACCGGCTTCGCGGTCGCGTTCGCACTGTTTCTGTTCGTCGTTCCGGGAGTGCTGCTCGCCGTCCGGTGGGCGCTCGCCGCGCCGGTGGTGATGCTCGAAGGACTCGGCGCGCGCGACGCGATGCGACGCTCGGGCGAGCTCGTCCGGGGCCATCGAGGCGCCGTCTTCCGGGTGTTGCTCAACGTCTGGGTCCGCGTCGCGATCGCGTGGTTCCTACTCGACCGCATCATCGTGCACCTTTCCGGGACGATGGGGCATCCACTGCTGTCGTTCTGGATCGGCGGCGCGCTCGCGAGCGCGGTCGTCACGCCCTATGCCGGGCATGCTCTGAGCGTCGTCTATTACCGCCTCACGCAGCCGGATCTGCCCGTGATCGCCGCAAAGAGGCAGACGTGGCAGTCCGTCTGGCAGGAGCACGACCTGCGCCGCGACGACAAGGCGGGCTGACCGCTCTAAACTCGTCGGCGGTGACACTCGACCCCGAGACCGAGGAACGCATCGACCAGCCCGTCTCGGAAGAGGCGGAACGCGAGACACGCCTCACCCCCACCCAGGCCGTCGCGCAGATGAAGATCAACGTTCCCGTGCGGGGGAATCGGAAGCTGCGGCGCATCCTCGAGCGGGTCAACGCGGACACGCAGCTGAAAGCGTGGTGGCACGCGTCCAACGTGAACGCGGTGGCCCGAATGCACATCAACGACCACTCGTGGGTGCACATCCAGATCGTCGCCAACATCGGACTGAAGCTCCTCCGTCAGCTCGAGAAGCATCACGTGCAGCCGTCGCTGGTGGGCGACTATGGGTACGAGAACGACGATTCCGAGGTGGTCGTCCTGCTCGCCGCCCTGACCCATTGCATCGGCATGGCCGTGCACCGGGAGGGGCACGAGGACTTCAGCCTCTTCCTCGCCGAGCCGAAGCTGCGTCAGTTGCTCGAGGGCGTCTACGACGAGCCCGATCTGACCGTGATCGTCTCGGAGGTCCTGCAGGCGATCACGAGCCATCGCGACTACGGCAAGCCGCTGACCCTCGAGGCGGGAATCGTGCGCGTCGCGGACGCCCTCGACATGGAGCAGGGACGCTCGAGAATCCCCTTTGCCCGCGGCTCGATCTCGATCCATTCATTGAGCGCGGCGGCGATCGAGGACGTGGCGATCAAAGACGGTGAGGAACGCCCGATCCTGATCGAGATCACGATGAACAACTCCTCGGGGATCTACCAGGTGGACGGTCTCCTGAAGGCGAAGCTGCAGGGATCCGGCCTCGAGCCTTACGTCGAAGTTGTCGCGCACATCGACACCGAGGCCGAGAAGCGCCTGGTGCCGATCTACCGGCTCGAGACCTAAAGAGGAAGGCCCATACGGGATTCGAACCCGTGCCGCCGCCGTGAGAGGGCGGTGTCCTAGGCCACTAGACGAATGGGCCGAGCGAAGCGTTCAGTCTAGCGGCGGCCGGGAAGAGTCGCCCTCATGGTGCCACGCTCGCCGAAGGAGATCCCCGCGTGCTGTGCGCGCAGAAGACGGCACCTAGCGCGGCTACAATGGCGAACCCGTTGCGGGGTCGTCTAATGGTAGGACGCCTGACTCTGGATCAGGTAGTCAAGGTTCGAGTCCTTGCCCCGCAGCCTGACCTATAGCCTCGCTTCGGTGCCCGAGCTGACGATTGGAACGGTGGACGACCGTTTACTTACGGTCTACGACGCCGGTGATCCAGACGGTCGTCCCATCGTCTTCCACCACGGCACGCCCGCCTCCGGCAAGCCTTTCGATCCGCACATCACGCTGGCACACGAGCGCGGCATCCGCTTGGTCTCCTACGACCGTGCCGGCTACGGAGCATCGACCCGACATGCAGGACGAGAAGTCGTCGACGTCGTGCAGGACGTCGAGGCGATCGCCGACGCACTCGGGCTCGAACGCTTCGCCACGTGGGGCGTGTCCGGCGGCGGTCCCCATGCACTCGCTACTGCGGCCGGCCTCCAGGATCGCGTCGTCGCAGTCGCGACCGCGGCATCGATCGCACCCCCGGACCGCCCCGGCGTGGACCTCACCGAGGGCATGGGCGAGGGAAACATCATCGAGTTCGGCCTGGCGCGAGAAGGTGAGGATGCGCTCCGTCCGGCTCTGGAGCGCGAGGCCGCCGGCCTCGAAGACGTTGACGTCCCCGGCTTCGTCGAGGCGATGCGGCCCTTTCTCTCCGACGTGGACGCCGTTGCGCTCGACGGGGAGTTCGGTACGTACATGCTCGACGGCTTCCGCTGCAGCCTCGCCCGCAGCGTCGACGGCTGGGTCGACGACGATCTCGCGTTCGTGCGCCCGTGGGGCTTCGACCTCGAAGCCGTCACCACCCCCGTCCTCGTCGTTCAGGGTCGCCAGGACCTGATGGTTCCGTGGAGCCACGGCGAGTGGCTCGCCCGCAACGTTCCATCTGCCGAGCCATGGCTCCGCGAAGACGAGGGCCACTTGACGCTGTTCGTCCGCGTGGCTCCGTCGATTCAGGAGTGGCTGCTCGAGCGCTTCTAACGGAGTGGCCGGGCTCCAAGGGAAGAGCCCGGCCCTCCGGTCGCAGGTGTGTTACGGAGCTGTTGGAACGAGCGCCGGCGGCAGGGCAAGAGTCGGATCGCCCTGCAGGTCGGCGAAGTCGCTCGCGGACATCTCGGGGACGGATCCTGCTGGATCGCCCTCGGCTGCGTCTTCCGTGGCCGAGTCGGCCCATGACGCTTCCGCCCACGAGGCATCGGCCCATGACGCGTCCGCCCAGGAGGCCGCTGCCCACGAGGCATCCGCCCACGAGGCTGCGCTCCAGGAGGCGTCCGCCCAGGAGGCATCGGCCCACGAGGCAGCTGCCCACGATGCATCGGCGCTCACGGTGGCCGCCCAGCTCGCGGAGTCGAAGCTCGCACCTCCGGTTCCGGACGAGACGAGGAACTTCCGCAGAGCAATGTTGGGATTCGGCGGAGTGCCCTTGAAGTCGGCGGCACGACCAGCATTGAGCTGACCGACTCCAACCGAGCCTGCCATCGCCTGCGGCGCAGGCTTGGCCGTCAACATCAACGCACCCTTCACCTGGTCGGGCGTCCAGTCCGGGTGACGCGCAAGGAGCTGCGCTGCGACACCCGCGACGACCGGGGCAGCAAAGGACGTGCCCGAAAGCTGGATGTAGCCGGGCGCCACGACGTTGCCCGGCTTCTGCGCCACGAGCGTCGCGCCCTGCGGCACCGGCCCGATCATGTACCGACCGGGAGCACCGAGCTCGGGCTTCGAGAAGCCGTCCTCGGTGTGCCCGTAGGCCGACCACGGCGCATTCGCGTCATCGCCGACAGCCACCTTGTTTCCGATGTCGACAGCACCGACGGTCATGACGAACGGGTCGTTGCCGGGCGCGTACCAGACGCCGCTGGGTCCGGACGCGCTGCCGTAGTTGCCCGCGGCAGCCACGACGAAGATGCCGTTGAACCAGAGCTTCTCCACCGCTGAATCGAGCGGGTCGTTGTAGAAGTGGTTCCGCGCGCCCGAGTGGAGCGAGAAGTTCGCGACGCGGATGTTGTACTTGCCCTTGTTGTCGAGGATGTAGCCGCATGCGGCGATCACATCGCTCGTGCGAGCCGTGCCGGTGTCGTCCATCACGTCGATGGAGAGAATCCCGGCGTTCGGGGCTGCACCCGCGTATCCGTCCGCAGACCCGGCCGCGATGCCCGCGACGAAGGTGCCGTGGCCACGGCCGTCACCGGGCGAGTTGGGCGTGGTCCCCGTGGTCATCGTGACGTTGCCGACCACGCGGGAGCCGTTGCCGAAGTCGGCGCGGTTCGCGTCGATCCCGGAATCCACGATCGCAATCGTCGGCGCCTGCGGGCCCGGACTGGCGGCCGTTCCCCAGAGCTTCGCCACGCCGGTCTCGTACGGCCACATCTGGTTCGAGCTCGGGGTGCCCGCGAGCTGGACCGAGGCGTCAGGCGTGATGGTGAGGCCAGGCTGCTTCGCGAGGGCCGCGAGCTTTCCGGCGGTGATGTCGACGGCGACCGCTCCGATCAGGTCCAAACGCCTGCGGACATCCGCGCCGAGGCCGACGAGCTTCGTACCGGCGTCGCTCGCTCCGGCCGCGCTCTGAATGATGAGGTGAAGCTTGTGGCCCGGATCCTGCGCAGCCTTGTCGAGCAGTCCGGGAGCGACATAGGTCGCGTCGCCGATGCCGGGACGACCGCCTTTGGCACCCGCCGCGAGTGGAAGAGCGAGCGTGACGAGTGCGAGAGCCGTCAACGCGATACCGCGGCCTCCACGTCCCCACAGTGCGTTTCCGCGCTTGCCTGAGCCAGAGCCCCAGAGCGCGTTCGTGCGGACGCCGTTCCTGAAACCGCCTGTATCTCGCATGCTGATTGAACTCCTTTGTCCCGCGGGGCACGCGGGGCCGCAGTTGCCGCATTACGGAGGACTGAGCCTCCGAACCGCTAGCAACGTAGGCTGGCTTTGCACCGGCGACCTCCCTCACCAGAGGTACACGGCGTCGAATCCCTCGTTCGAGGTAGTGGCGCCTAGCGAAGGGTGACGCGCCGGCGGACGGTGCCCGCACGCGGGTGCTGCGCCTCGATGCCGATCTCAGTGTTCTGGGGCGCCTCGAGGACCCATTCGAGCTTGAGGAGATCGCCGGTCGACTCGTCGTTTCCCCACCACGTTGTCGACCGTTTGTCGAAGCGACCCTTGAGCTGCCCCGCTTCCGTCTTGAGCTCGCCGCCCACGAGCCGCACGCCTTCAGGGAGGTCGAGCTTCACCTCGAGCCCCCGCACGGCCTTACGCTCGACGGCCTTCTCGGTCACGTTCGTCGGCAGCCAGCCCGAGTTCTGCAGGCCGAGACGTACGAGGAAAGAGGTCTCTCCCAACCGTTCGACGTCGAGCGAGCGCGCTTCGAGCAACGGCGAGATGAGCAGGTGGAAGAGCGCCCAGTCGGAGTGCGGCGCGACCTCGTCCTCCAACCTGTCGAACGGGATGTTGAACCAGTAGTTGATGGTGTCCCAGCCTCCGAGCTCCACCCTGCCGAGCTCCGGATGCTCGAACTCGTACCAGTCGACATACGCGCCCGGATAGTTCTTGTCCGCCCATTTCACCAGCGCGACGTCGTCCTCGATCGGATGGTCTCTGATCCAGTCCGTGAAGTGGTAGCCGGACAGACCGGCTTGCCGCTGCGGGCTCCAGAACTCCGTGGTCCAGGAGAAGACGCCGAGGTGGTCGTACATCCAGTCGTGCGCGCCCCCCTTGATCGTCTGCTTCGGCTCGTACTTGAAGTCGTGGAAGACAGAGACGGCGGGGTAACCGGTGAGCTCGGTTCCGCGCGCTCCGATCAGCTGGTACGCGCGCAGGTCAGGTGTGGGGAAGTCCTCGTCCGGCCGACCTGCGTACGGGCGAAGGTGTACGCCGCTGAATGTGTGGTACGCGATGTGTCCCGTGATGTTCGGACGCGCGGTGACGGCTTGCACCATCGCCCGCACCTCCGGCTCGGACGTCGGGTACGGGCCGGCCCCGCGCTGTTCGTGTTCCGGCGCCCACTCCGCGGGAAAGTTGCGGTTCAGGTCGAGCCCTTCCAGCGGCGGCGGGATCTTGATGGTCACCCCGTCGTAGTTCTCGATCCGCCCTTCGGGGAGCAGGCGGTAGAAGGGCGCGTCGTCGGGACCGTCTACTGGCTCGCGCCGCACGAGCAGCTTCTGCTCGTCGGGATGCCGCCGCCAGGGTCCATTCGGGTCCTCGAGTCGCATGTCGAGCACGCGTCCGTCGCCGTCGAGATCCTCGACCCGCAAGCCGTCGCCCTGCTCCTCGTGCGGGTAGGGGCGCCGCTCTTCGAGCCCGTGCTCGGCGCCGTCGGGGTTCAAGCGCGGGATGACGTAGAAGACGCGTGTATCGAGGGCGCGGGTGACCAGCTCGTCGTCTCCATGCCCGATCAGCAGCTTGTGAACGAGATGGAGTGCGGCCGTGCAGCCGGTCCATTCCATCGAGTGGATGTTCGCCTCGATCAGGAGCGCCGGCTTGTCGAGATGGTCACCGGTCTCCCGGTTGGTCAGGGTCAGGAGCCAGATCTCGCGCCCCTCGTACGATCCGCCGATCGATTCCAGGGTGCAAAGCCTGGGCGCCTCTTCCGCCCACGTCCGCAGCATGTCGCTCAGCTCGTCGTATGCGTAGAAATGGTCGTACGCGACGGGCTGCACGGACACTTACGAGCTGAGTTCGGCGACGAGCGGCGCTGTGTCGTGGGGCTCGAACCCGAGCCGCGCCGCGATCTCCTCACTCGACGGCCTCGTGCCTTCGGCAAACAGGTCACGGAGGATCTCCCCGGTCTGTGTGCTCCGCCACCAGTCCGCTCCGACCTCGGCGATCAGGTAGGCCCGCAGCTGAGCGTGGCGGATCCACGCGCGCAGGTAGTCGGCCGAGTAGAACCCCGCATCCATGTCGGCCAGGTGGCCGTCACGCGGATAACGGATGCCGGTGGCAGCCGTCAGCCGCTCTGCGTAGTCGTCGCTCGTGACCGCTGCAGCTTCGAGGTTCGACCAGAAGCCCAGCTCGAATTGCAGCTTCGCCGTGTAGCGACGGAAGAGCAGCGCCTCCAGAAAGGCGGTCGCCTCGGCATTCTTGCGCGCTTCGTCCTCCGACAGCCCGAAGTACTCGGTATGCCAGGCAGGTTCGCGCGTGATCGCCTCGCAGATGTAGGAGTAGATCTCCGTAAGCGCGTGATCGCGCGAGAGCCTGCGGAACGTGTACGGCAGATTCGGATCGCAGCCCGCGTAGTGCAGCGCGTGACCCGCCTCGTGCAGGAAGGCCTGGTAGTCGTGCAGCCCGCCCTGTGCACGCGTGATCAGGTGCACGACCCTGGGTGGATCTGACGCGATCACGCAAGCGCGCGGCGATTTCTGCGGACGATCGTCGAGGTCGAGACGGATGTTTCGGTCCGAGGCGAGGTCGAAGCCGAGCGCGGTGAGCGTCGCGAGGCACACCTCGGTTGCGCGTTCCTTCGTGTACGTCGAATCGAGCGGCGACAGCCTGCGCACGTAGCCCATGTGCGCCGAGGATGGTTGCTCGTCGCGGTCCGGACCGAGGAGGAGGGCGAACCAGCGTTCGCGCATCTCGATGAAGGACCCCTCGATCTCGTCGCTAGCTGCCTTCAGCACGGATTCCAGCTCGTGCAGCGAGATCTGCTTCTCCTCTTCATTCCGTGCGACCGCATCGGGCTGTTCGCTCAGCTCGGCTTCGAGCTCTTCGTAGGCGCGCAGCAGTTCGAGGCGCTGTTCGTTGAACGCGGCGGAAGCCTCGCGGTGCAGCTCGCCGAGCACGTCGCGATCCCGGTAGCCCGGCAGGACAGCCAGTTGCGCCACGGCCGACCTGAGCGGCAGCTCCTCGCCCTGGAACGACAGACGCGCGGCCAGGATCGAATTCTCGAGCTCGTCGTCTCGCTCCGCAAGCTCGGCGGCGACAAGCCCGCTCTCGCAGGTCTTGCGCAGGCGGTACAGCCACTCGCGCCGGTCTCCTTCGGCCTGTTCCTCCTCGCCCCGCAGCGCGCTGAGCTGATCGCGGCTGAACAGATCCTCGTACCGGGCGACGATCGCCGCCTGTTCCGAGATCTCCTTTTCGCCGACGCGAACGGCGCGCCCTTCCTCGGACCGCTCGAAGAGGTACCGCTGCAGTTGTTCCTCGAACTCAGCGGGGCTGCGCACCGCGGTGGTCGACATCGAGAGAACTCTATCGAGCGTTCGGCGCCAGGCGCATGGCCAGGCTGCGAACCGTCGCCGTCAGCTTCTCGGGCCTGAAGGGCTTCGAGATGACCGCGTCGACTGTGACGCCCTCGAGCGTCGGCGTGCCGACCGAGCCGGTCAGCATCGCCACCGGCAACCGGGGATGCTCCGCGCGGAGCTCCGCGAGAAAGTCGAGACTGCTCTCGGCACCGAGGTGCACGTCGAGCAGGACGACATCGACGTCCGCTTCCGACACCGCCGTCCGCGCCTCCGATACGCTCGCGGCTTCGCAGACGGTCCAACCGTCCAGCTCGAGGTTGACCCGACAGAGAAATCGGATCGCCGCGTCGTCGTCGACGACGAGAACGGTGTGGCTGGGCGAGTCCACCGCGGGGCGCAGTGTACGCGTATCCAGATCGGCGCAGGCTCCGTTTACCAATTGAAAATGAGAAATGAGTCCACGCACGAGGCCGCCGGCGTGGAACGCGAGGTCGCGCGAGCGCGCAGGCGCATTCCCCGCCCCTCACCGCAGTTCCGACGCCGCTCCTGGTTGGTCTTCCAGCGGGCCCTCGACCCGCTCGCACCACCCAGACCGCTGCGCGGGCGAAAAGACTAGGCGATGCTGCGCGCGACGGCGGCGTTGAGCCGCCTGAGCGTCTCCTCTTTCCCCAGCAGCTCGATGCTCTCGAAGAGCCCCGGCGAGACCTTGGAGCCGGTGACCGCGATGCGGATCGGCTCGAACGCCTTGCGCGGCGAGAGCTCCAGCCGTTCGGCCAGCCCACGGAGCGCCGCTTCGATCTCCGGCGCCGCGAAAGGATCGACCCGTTCGAGCTCGTCATGCGCTGCGGCGACCACCGGCCCACGTCCGTCGAGCAGGGCCGGATCGGGCTCGACGTCGCGAAAGAGGAAGCCGGCGAAGTCCGGAAACTGTCCGAACCGCTCGATCTTCTCCTGCACGATCGGTGCCGCCCGGCGAATCAAAGCCTCGTCCCAGCCGTACCCCTCCTCGCGCAAGAAGCGGACGAGCTCGTCGGCATACGCTGCGGCCGGCAACGCCCGCAGGTAGACGCCGTTCAGCCAGTCGAGCTTCTCGTAGTCGAACGTTGCGGGGCTCGGAACGACGCGGTCGAGCGTGAACCGCTCGATCAGCTCGTCGCGGGACATGATGGTCGTCTTGTCGTCGTAGCTCCAGCCGAGCAACACGAGAAAGTTCATCAGCGCCGGTGCGTAGTACCCGGCATGGCGAAACTCGTCGACGGTCACGGAGCCGTGCCGTTTCGAAAGGCTCTTCCCGTCTGCCCCGAGTACGTGTGACACGTGTGCGTAGCTAGGCGGCTCCGCTCCGACGGCGCGGATGAGATTGATCTGCTTCGGCGTGTTCGAGATGTGATCCTCGCCGCGAATGACGTGCGTGATGGCATCCCAGACGTCTTCCATCGGCGACGCGAAGTTGTAGGTCGGGCGGCCGTCGGATCGCACGAGCACGAGATCCTCGAGCTGCTCATTCGGAAACTCGATGCGTCCGCGCACGGCATCCTCCCACGCGGTGACGCCCTCGTCGGGCATCCGAAAACGAATCGCGCCCTCGTCCTCGTAGGCCTTTCCTTCCTCGACGAGCCGGCGGGCGACGTCGGCGCAGTCGGCGAGCCGATCCAGCTGGAAGCTCACGTCGCCGTCCCAGTCGAGTCCGAGCCAGCGCAGCGAGTCCTGGATCTGCTGGGTCGCCTCGGCGACTTCGCGACTCGTGTCGGTGTTCTCGATCCGCAGCCGGAACTCGCCGCCCTCGTGTCGCGCGAAGAGCCAGTTGAAGAGCGCGGTGCGGACGTTGCCGATGTGAAGGAACCCGGTGGGGCTCGGCGCCATGCGGACGCGAACGGACACGTCGTTAGGTTACTGGCGTGCTGTTCGGGGCCCACTGCTCAGGAGGGATCAAGAAGGCGCTCGACAGGGGCGCCGAGATGGGCGCGGAAGCCGTGCAGCTCTTCGCCCAGAGCCCGCGCACGTGGCGCTTCCCGGATCATGCGCCGGCGGATCTCGCCGCCTTCAGGACGCGTCGCGACGAGCTCGGTCTACCCGTCCTCGTCCACGCGCTGTACCTCGTGAACCTCGCCGCTCCCGACGAGGCCGTCTACGCCAAGAGCGTCGAGACGATGCGCGCCACGGTCGAGGCGGCCTGCTCGATCGACGCCGACGGAGTCGTCTTCCACGTCGGCTCCCATCTCGGCGCGGGCTTCGAGGCAGGGCTGGAACGAGTCGTGCCGGCGCTTGCGCAGGTTCTCGACCGGTGCAACGAGAGAACGTGGCTGCTGATGGAGAACTCGGCGGGAGCGGGCGGCACGATCGGCCGGTCGGTGGAGGAGCTCGCGGTGATCTTCGAGGCGCTCGGCCGGCACGAGCGACTTGGCCTCTGCCTCGATTCGTGCCACCTGTACGTCTCCGGGATCGACGTCGGCAACGCGCCGGCCTGGGCCGCGCTGCTGAAAGAGGTCGACGATCGCATCGGCCTCGACCGTCTACGCGCGCTGCATGCGAACGACGCCAAAGCCCCACTCGGCTCGAACCTCGACCGGCACGACAACATCGGCGACGGCCTGATCGCCGACGGACTCGGAGTCTTCCTGGCCCATCCCGACGTGCAGCATCTCCCTGTCGTGCTCGAAGTTCCTGGCCGGGACGGCAAGGGGCCGAACGCCGAGGAGCTCCGGAAGCTTCGTGACCTTCACGCCCGCGCCGGCTCGTAGATATCGCTGGACGATCCTCTCTGCCGGCGTTGTTGCGCAAGCAGCCAACTCGGCGATCCTGCTCGGCTTGCCCGCGATTGCGCCGGCGCTTCGCCAGCACTACGGGCTGACGCTGACCCAGGTCGGCGTCGTCCTCGCAGCCATGAACTTCGGATCGGTCGGAACGCTCCTGCTCTGGGGGATCGTCGCCGACAGGATCGGCGAGCGCGCCGTGATCGCTCTCGGCCAGGTGGGCGCCGCCACCGGCCTCGTGTGGGCGGGGCGGGCCCCGAGCTTCGCGTTACTCGTCGCGGCGCTGAGCGTGACCGGAGCTGTGGGGGCAGGAGTGAACGCTGCCAGCGGACGTGCCGTCATGGCGTGGTTCGACGAGGAGGAACGGGGCTTTGCACTCGGGATCCGGCAGATGGCGGTTCCGCTCGGTGGTGCAGTTGCCGCGATTGCCCTGCCGTTGCTGAACGCGCACATCAGCTTGCGTGCCGCCTTCGACGGGCTGGCGACCGGCTGCGGAATGGCGGCGATCGTCGGCGCGATCTTGCTTCGGACAGAACGCGCCGATGATCACTCGCTCGTCGCGCGGCCGTTACGCGACCCGCGCGTCTGGCGGATCTGCATCGCGAGCACCTTCTATGCGACGACGCAGCTCAGTCTGATCGGATTTTTCGTCCTCTTCCTTCATGACCGCCGTGGTGTCTCGACCGCCGTCGCGGCGGGCGGACTCGCTGCCACCCAGGTTCTCGGCGGCGTAGCCCGCGTCGTCCTGGGCCGCCTCTCGGATCGGCTGAGACTGCGAATCGTCCTGCTCCGTTGGATCGCCCTCTGCCTCGCGGTTACCGTCGGGCTCACCACGGCCCTGCTGGACGCGTCGCCGTGGATCGTCATCCCGGCGCTCGTCCTCGCAGGAACGTTTGCCCTCTCCTGGAACGGCCTCTCCTTCACCGCTACCGCCGAGGCGGCCGGCCGAGCCCGCAGCGGCGCGGCGATCGGGTTACAACAGACCTTCCTCTCCGCGGGATCGATCGTCGCGCCGATCGCCTTCGCTGCAGTCGTCCACCACTGGTCGTGGCGGTCCGCCTTCGTGCTGGCAGCCCTCAGCCCGCTCGCCGGCTACGCGCTGCTCAGTCCGCTAGCTGAGCGAAGACCTTGAAGGTGGGTCTTCCGACCGGGAGCTCGTGGAACTCCGGATTGACGCAGCCCAGCTCGCCGAAGCGCTCCGACCCGTAGCACTCCTCCACCTCGACGCGGCACATCGGCAGCGGCGCGCGCGTCGTCCGCATCGCCCCGAACCCCTCCCGCTTGGCCTCGGCCTCGTGCAACATCTCCAGGTCGATCTCGGCGCCATAGACGCGCTGCATGCAGCCGATGTACGTGTGACCGAATTCCTCGAACGCGTACAGAAACGGACACGCACGCTCGACACAGGCGGAGGGATAGACGACCTTGTCGCAGTGCACATCGCAGCGCCGGCACTCGAGCTCGTCCTGCGGCCGGAGCGGCAGCTCAGTGACCGTCACGGCGGCGGGCCGCTGCGTCTGAGGTTGCATGCCGGAATTGTCCCGTCCGCGAGCCCGCGCCGCAAGACTTGACATGAACAGGAGGAATCCGCTAGGGCGTTAGGCTAGGCCGTCGTGGCGCGACGACTCCTCTGGGCATCGCTCGCGCTTGCGCCGATCACCTTTGTCGTCGACCTGGCCTCGCATCCGGGCAAGGTCCCCCTCTTCATCCTGTCGGCTGTCTCGCTCGTACCTCTCGCGTGGCTGATCGGGGAGGCGACCGAGCACGCCGGCGAGCACACGGGCCCGCGGATCGGCGGCCTGCTCAACGCGTCCTTCGGCAACGCGCCCGAGGTGATCATCGCCCTGATCGCGATCGCCGACAACCTTCCGAACGTGGTGCGCGGCTCGATGGCCGGAAGCGTCGTGTCGAACATCCTGCTCGTCCTCGGCGCCGCGTTGGTCCTCGGCCCGGACAATGCCCGGCTCAATCGCCAGTCGCTACTGATGCAACTCGGTCTCGTGTTCGTGGCCGTGCTGCTACTGCTGATCCCCTCGATTCCTGGTTGGCACGGGGACCCCGACCGCCACTCGCTCGCGCTTCTCAGCATCGGGCCGGCGGTGGCGCTTCTGGCGATCTACCTCGTGATCACGGTCGTGGATCTTCGCCGGCGGACGCCGCACGAGCGTTCGAGCGACGAAGGCTGGAGCCTGCCCGCTTCGCTCGCGGCGCTCGGGGCGGCGACGGCGGCCACCGCGGTCGTGAGCGAGATCCTGGTGCACTCGCTGCAGGCGTTTGCGGAGGCCGCCAACCTCTCGCAGTTCTTCATCGCCGTCGTGATCGTCGCGATCGTCGGCAACGCGGCGGAGCACGGCGGCGCGGTGATCATCGCGCGGCGCGGCAAGATGGAACTCGCGACCGAGATCGCGATCTCCTCGAGCGCGCAGGTCGGATTGCTCGTCATCCCGGTCGTCGCGCTCGTCTCCTTTGCGTTCGCCCATCCCTTGGCCCTGGCGTTCCGCCCGATCGAGCTGACGGCGATGGGCGGGGCAGCGCTCTTCGTCGCGTTCGTGATCCGGGACGGCCGTTCCAGGCGTTGGGAAGGCGCACTCCTGATCGCCGTCTATGGAGCCTTCGTCATCTGGTTCCTGGCGGCAGGCGATCGCTGACCGGGGCGGTTAACCGTACCCTGGGGCCACGGGGCAGCCGCCTTGTCCCTCGAGCTGGGTCTTGGAACACTCGAACCGACCGAATGTGGAGGAAGACATGAGCGAAGCAGTTGCAGCTCCCGCCGCGGGGACCGCGGAGGCGCCGAGCGCGGGCCCCGTCGTCTCGGCGAACGACCTGACTCGGCGCTACGGCGAGGGCGAAACCGCAGTGGACGCTCTCCGCGGCGTCTCCCTCGACGTGCCGAAGGGACAGCTGACCGCAGTGATGGGCCCGTCGGGCTCGGGCAAGTCGACGCTGATGCACATCCTCGCCGGACTCGACAAGCCGACGACCGGCACCGTGACCATCGCCGGCACGAACATCACGGAGCTGAGCGACACTGACCTGACGAAGCTCCGCCGCCGGCACATCGGCTTCGTCTTCCAGTTCTTCAACCTGCTCCCGATGCTGAACGCCGAGGAGAATGTCGTCCTACCCCTTTCCATTGCCGGAGAGAAGCCCGACAAGGGCTGGATCGACGAGCTGCTCGGGGAGATCGGGCTCGCGCAGCGCCGCGACCACCGTCCTTCAGAGCTGTCCGGCGGCCAGCAACAGCGGGTTGCAATCGGACGCGCACTCGTGAGCAGACCGACGATCATCTTCGCCGACGAGCCGACCGGAAACCTCGATTCGAAGACGAGCGGCGAGATCCTCGAGCTCCTCAACCGCTCGGTACGCGAGCTCGGACAGACGATCGTGATGGTGACGCACGAGGCGCGCGCCGCGGCCATTGCCGATCGAATTCTCTTTCTCGACGACGGACTCATCGTCCGGGAAGCTCGGGATATCTCAGCTCACGAGATCGTGGCCGCGATGGAGGAGCTCGGCGAGTCGTGACCGCGTTCGCGCTCCGCGGCCTGTTCAGTCGCAAGCTGCGCACGGTCCTGACCGCGCTCGCGATCGTGCTCGGAGTCGCCACGGTGAGCGGCACGTACGTGCTCACAGACTCGATCAACAAGGCGTTCCACTCGATCTTCAACGAGAGCCGCAACGGTTCCGACGTCGTCATCAGTGGGAAGTCGGCGTTCAAGCTGAGCGGTGACAGCGGAGTGACTGCTCCTGCGTTCGACGAGTCCTTGCTCGGGCAGGTCCGAGCCCTCACCGACGTCGCCCAGGCTGACGGCAGCGTCAACGGCCAGGCACAGCTGATCTCGAAGAAGGGCAAGGCGATCGTCTACGGCGGAGCACCGAACCTCGGCTTCAGCATCGCGAGAGGCAATTCCCCGTTCAATCCGCTCACACTCGTCGAAGGGTCCTGGCCGAAGGCCGGCGAGGTCGTGATCGACAAGGCGACAGCAGGGAAGGAGCACTTCGAGATCGGTCAGCAGATCGGCGTGCAGGCCATCGGCCCGGTCAAGCGACTGCGACTCTCCGGCATCGTCAAGTTCGGCTCCGTGTCCACGATCGGCGGCGCCACCCTCGCCGGCTTCGCCCTCCCGACTGCACAGCAGCTGTTCGGCAAGCCCGCGAAGCTCGACGAGATCGCAGTGTCCGCGAAGTCGGGTGTCTCCGACCAGAGGCTGATGGAGGAGATCCGCACGATCCTCCCATCAGGTACCCAGGCCCGGACGAACCAGGGACAGGCGCGTGAGGACGCCAAGGAGACTGATTCCTTCATCTCGTTCCTGCAGAAGTTCCTGCTCGGCTTCGGCGGTGTCGCGCTCTTCGTCGGCAGCTTCGTGATCGCCAATTCGCTCTCGATCACGATCGCCCAGCGCACGCGCGAATTCGGGACGCTGCGCACACTCGGCGCATCTCGCCGGCAGGTGCTTCGGTCGATCGTCCTCGAGGCTCTCGTCGTCGGCACCCTCGCCTCGATCGTCGGGCTCTTCGCCGGCCTCGGCCTCGCGAAAGGCCTGTTCTCGCTCTTCGACGCCGTCGGGTTCACGCTGCCGAACAACGGCCTGACGCTCGAGACGCGCACCGTTCTCGTCTCGCTCCTGGTCGGAATCCTCGTCACCCTGCTCGCCAGCCTGCGGCCTGCGCTGCGCGCGACGCGCGTGCCACCGATCGCCGCCGTGCGCGAGGGGGCGACGTTGCCAGAGTCGAGGTTCGCACGGTACCGCCTGCCGGCAGCCATACTCCTCACTGCGCTCGGCTTCGGCAGCCTCCTCCTCGGTCTCTTCGTCCCGAATCTCAGCACCGCACAGATCCTGCTGCTCATGCTCGGCGGAGCGCTCGTGGTCTTCTTCGGGATCGCGCTCCTATCGGTGCGACTCGTCGGCCCGTTCGCCTGGACGCTCGGCTGGCCTGCGACCAGGATCGGCGGCGCTGCAGGCTCGCTCGCACGCGACAACTCACGGCGTAACCCGCAACGGACCGCGTCCACTGCGTCGGCTCTCATGATCGGACTGGCGCTCGTGACGCTGGTCTCGATGCTTGCGGCGGGAATCGTCTCCAGCTTCCGGGGAGCGGTCAACGGGATCTGGAAGAACGCGGATTACGCGATCACGGCGCAGAACAACTTCTCTCCCTTCCCGATCGCCGTCTCGGAGGCGGTGGCTAAGGCGCCGGGCGTGGTCGCGGTTGGAGATGTGCGCGCGGGCGAGTCGCTCGCCTTCGGCCACAAGATCAACACGACGGCCGTCGATCCGGCGACACGTGGCATGTTCGATCTCAACTGGAAACAGGGCTCGCCGGACGTGCTCGCCAACCTCGGAGCCGACGGCGCGTTCGTGGACAAGGGGTATGCCAAGGACCACAAACTGACACTCGGCTCGCCGGTCCAGCTGACCTTCCCGAACGGCAAGCAGAAGACGTTCGCCATCAAGGGGATCTTCGACCCGCCGACCGGCGGCTCGCCCTTCGGCCGGGTGACGATCTCGACCGCGACCTTCGATCGGTTCGTCCAGGATCCGCACAACCTCTACTCGTTCGTCCGCATGCAGGGTGGCCAGACCGACGCGAACAAGGCAGCGCTGGACGGAGCCCTGAAGGACTTCCCGAACGCCAAGGCCGCGACGCGGCAGAAGTTCATCGACAACCAGATCTCGGGTCTCAGCTCTGTGCTCAACATCCTCTACGTGCTGCTCGCCCTGTCCGTCGTCGTCAGTCTCTTCGGGATCGTGAACACACTCGTCCTGACGGTCTTCGAGCGGACGCGGGAGATCGGGATGCTGCGGGCAATCGGGATGACGCGTCGACAGGTGCGGCGGATGATCCGCCACGAGAGCGTGATCACCGCGCTCATCGGCGCGGCGATCGGCATCGCACTCGGAATCGTGCTCGCCGGCCTCTTGATCGCGCGGGTGGACTTCATCATCCTCTCCGTCCCGATCGGACAGCTCCTTGTGTTCGCCCTCGCCGCGATCGTGGTCGGAATCATCGCCGCGATCTTCCCCGCGCGGCGCGCGGCACGGCTCAACGTGCTCGAAGCGCTCCAGTACGAGTAGCACCGAGTGCGGCGGGGATCGCCTCGACCGCGGCGTCGACGTCCTCGTCCGAGATATCGAGGTGGATCACGGCGCGGACGACGGTCGGATGAACGGTGGTCGAAACCAACACGCCGCGCTCCTTTATCTGCTCGATCGCCCCAGCGCGGTCGGCGCCCACGTCGATCTGGACGAAATTCGTCTCGACCTGGTCTAGGTCGACGCCGAGGCCGGCGGCGGCAAGACCGGCGGCGAGACGCCGCGCCCGGGCGTGGTCGTCGCCGATCCGATCGACGTGGTGGTCGAGCGCGTAGAGCGCAGCCGCCGCGACGATTCCCGCCTGTCGCATCGCGCCCCCGAAGTAGTGCTTGCCCCGGCGCGCGCGTGCCATCAGCTCGGCCGAGCCGGCGATCAAGGCGCCGAGCGGACAGCCGAGACCCTTCGAGAAGCAGAGCGTGACCGTGTCGAAGCCCCGGCCGATGCGCGCGGCCTCGACGCCGCTGCCGGTCGCAGCGTTCGCGAGCCTTGCGCCGTCCAGATGGATCCGCAGGTCGTGCTCGCGGCAGACGGCGACGATTGCATCGATCTCTGCGAGCGGCCAGACGCGACCGCCCGAGCTGTTGTGTGTGTTCTCGACGGCGACGAGGCGCGTCGGCGCCACGTGCACGCTCGTCCGGTCGCGGAGCTCGGAGACGACCTGGTCGGGCGAGAACCGCCCGTTCGTCCCCGGTAGCCCGATCGTCAGCAGACCGGAATGAGCGGCCGGTCCTCCGAGCTCCGACAGCATGATGTGCGCGTGGCGCTCGACGAGGAGCGCGTCCCCGGGATTGCCGAGGATGTTCAGGGCGATTTGATTCGCCATCGTCGCGGTCGGCAGGAAGACCGCCTCCTCCTGCCCGAGGAACTCGGCCCCCCTTCGCTCGAGCTCGTTGACGGTCGGGTCCTCCCGTTTTTGCTCGTCGCCGACCGCCGCCCGAGCGATCGCCTCCCGCATGGCGGGCGTCGGCTGGGTGAGCGTGTCGGAGCGCAGGTCGATCATTGGCTCATTTTGCAGCTTTCAACCCGTCAACCCGTTGGGTGATCGTCCAGGAACCCGGGAAAGCCGATGACTGACCTGGAAGGTGTGGAGATGAATTCGTCGGACAAGCAGTTCGTCGGTGGGGGCCTGAGGATCGCCTCGGGCTCGTCCGCGCCCCTTCGTCTCGATCACGGCTACTTCGAGAAAGAGGTCCGCCCCATGCTGGGGTCGATCCTGGTGGAGAAGGGCTGGGTCACCCACGAGCGTCTCGACGCGGCGCTCGAGCAGGCACGCCTGACCGGCATGAGGCTGGGCGAGACCTTGCTGGCGCGGGGGTGGCTGTTCGAGCCGGAACTGGCCAGCGCTCTCGCGGAGCAGGCGAGCCTCAGGTACGTGGATCTCGTCCGTCACCCACTCGACCCGAAGGTCGCTCGGCTGCTTCCGCTCGAGGTTGCACGGCGGATGTTCGCCGTTCCCGTCCGCTTCACCGACGACGGCCGCATCGAAGTCGCAGTGGCGGACCCGGCCGACGCAGACCAGGAAGGGCTCGAGCGCGTACTGGGCCGAAGTGTCGAGCTCGTCGTCGGCGAGCGCTCCGCCATTCAGGACGCCTGGCGCTACACGCCGTCCTGCGCTACGTAAGCGCGAGGACGATCCCCTCCCAGGGCTCGAGACTCGAGGGGTCGTCGCGACCGGCGGTCGAAAGCAGCATCTCGCCGCCCAGCTCGAGGGACGCCGGCGTGTCGGACAGGTTCAGCGCGATTGCCGTCTCGTTTCCTCGACGCCAGCACCACACTCCGGGACCTGCGTCGATGCTCGCGTAGCCGCCGGTCGTCAGATCCTCGCGGGACCGGCGTAGCGCGACGAGCTCTCTGCAAAACGTCAGCACCGAGTCCGGGTCGGCTCGCTGCTCCGCCACTCCGGCGACGTTGTCGCCGAGGGGCAGCCAGGGATCACGCCACTCGACGTCACCCCAGGGCATCGGCGTACGCGCGCCGTCCCGACCGTCCACGTCGAGCACCCGCTCTTGTGGAATCGCGACCTGACGCATCGCGAGCTCGTCTCCGTAGTACAGGACGGAGGTCCCGCGAAGACCGAGCAAGAGCAGCAGCGCGCAGCGCGCCTTGGCGTCGTTCTCGTCGCAGATCCGGGTCGGAAAGCGGACGACATCGTGATTCGAGAGCGCCCAGACCGGCGTCGCTCCCGCGGGCAACAGCTCCTCGGTTCGTTTCACGACGTCCACCAGCGCGGCAGCCTCGAGGCCGGCGAACATGAACGGAAAGTTGAGGGCGAGGTGAAGCTCGTCCGCGCCGGACCCGTAGAAGGTCACGAGCTCGTGCAGGTCCAATAGCCAGGTCTCACCGAGGAGGAGTCGCTCAGGCTCGTAGTCGTTCGCCAGCGTCCGCCACCGGCGCAGGAGGTCATGGATCTGCGGAGGGTTCGGCCTAGCGGGCGGATCCTTGACGATCTCGTGCACGACGTCGATGCGAAAGCCGGCGATCCCTCGGTCGAACCAAAACCGCAAGATGTCTTCGAAGGCGTCTCGGACCTCGCGGTTCAGCCAGTTGAGGTCCGGTTGTTCGGGCAAGAACAGGTGGTGGTAGTACTGATTCGTCGCCTCGTCGTGCGTCCAGGCGTTACCACCGAAGACGCTCTGCTGTTCGTCGGCTTCGTCACGCCAGATGTACCAGTCGCGACGCGGCGACTCCCGGGCGGAGCGTGACTCCCGGAACCAGGCGTGTCGGTCGCTGGTGTGTGCGGGTACGAGGTCGAGCACGACCTGGATGTCTCGCTCGGCGGCCGCGGCAGTCAGCTCGTCGAGGTCCGTGAGCGTCCCCAGGTCGGGATGGACGCCGCAGTAGTCGGCTACGTCGTAGCCCCAGTCCCTGTTCGGCGAGGGGAACGTCGGATTGAGCCAGATGCCGTCCACTCCGAGCCACTGCAGGTAGTCGAGGCGCGCTCGGACGCCTGGCAGGTCGCCGATGCCATCGTCGTTCGAGTCGGCGAAGGAGCGCGGGTAGATCTGATAGAGGAGCGCCCCTTTCCACCAGGGCTGACGAGGCCGGGCCATGCGCAACGCTACCCTGGCGGCCGTGGATCGGGTGTTGTTGCAACGACGTCTGAACGAGCGGCGGGAGCCGGCCTATCGCGCCGGCCAGGTGTGGGCGTGGGCAGCCCGCGGCGTCACCGGCTACTCGGAGATGACCAACATTCCCGGCGAGCTGCGCGGCGAGCTCGAGCACGAGGTGCCGTTCTCGACGCTCGAGCTCGAGCGAGAAGCGACTGCGCGCGACGGCACCAGGAAAGCGTTGTTTCGCACCCACGACGCCCATCCCGTAGAGGCAGTCCTCATGCACTACCGGGACGGCCGGAGGTCCCTCTGCCTCTCGTCGCAGTCCGGTTGTCCGCTCACCTGCACGTTCTGCGCCACAGGTCAGATGCGGTTCGGCCGAAACCTGACGCCGTCGGAGATCCTCGACCAGGCTCTGCATTTCAGGCGCGCCGAGTCAATCGATCACGCGGTCTTCATGGGCATGGGCGAGCCGATGCTCAACCTCGACTCCGTACTCGAAGCGGCGCGCGGCCTGCCCGATCTCGGGATCACGTGGCGCCGCACCACGATCTCCACGGTCGGTTGGCTGCCGGGCCTGCGGCGTTTCGTCGACGAGGTCGAAGAACCGATTCGGCTCGCCCTCTCGCTTCATGCGCCCACGGACGAGCTGCGCAGCCAGCTGATGCCGGTCAACGCCCGGTATCCGCTCGCCGACGTGCTCGCGGAGTGTGAACGCTACTTCGCGCTGCGCCGGCGTCAGGTATTCGTCGAGTACGTGATGCTCGGCGGCGTCAACGACAGGTTCGAACAGGCGCAAGCGCTCGCGAGCCTCCTCGACCCAAGGGTCTTCAAGGTGAACCTCATCCCGTACAACCCAACAGGGTTCTACAAGGGCTCGACTCGCAAGGCCATCGCGGCGTTCAAGGACGTGCTCGATCGTGCTCGGTTACCCGCGACGGTGCGACTCACTCGCGGTCGAGATATCGAGGCCGCTTGCGGCCAACTCGCCGCGCTCAGCCGCTAGTCCGAGGTTGAGCACGGGTTCTCGGGTTGCGGGAACCTCCGAGCGGTCTGCCGTGTAGAGCCGACGTGGTACCGATCGACTTCATGCTGTTCATACTCGCAGCGGCGATGGCCGTTCACGGTGGCGCGACGGTCCGGGCGAGCCGATCCACGCCGCCGAAGAGCCGAACGGTCCCGTGTAGCGAGAGCGTCGACGGTACGAGGTTTCCCTACGCTGGGAGCAATGACCCGAAAAGCGCAAGCAAGTCGTCCGCAACAGAACCGGGCCGTGGCTCTATTTCTCGAAGGCAGGGCTCGTCATTCGTGCAAGTGGCCAATCGGTCGTCGTGACCGTGCCGGCGGGTTGGCGGGACCGCGCTGCCGTTGCCTGGGATTCCGGAAACCAGGGTGTCTTCAGCTCACTCCGCTTCGCCGGCTGCAGTGCGCTGCCGAGCCGGGGGCTTGCATACCGGGCGGGTTCTAACGTCGGCATCCCGGCGCCTGCCTACCGCTGACGTTCCAAGTGGGTCGGCGGCGCGCCACCGTGCGATTCGGTTTGGGACGGCATTGCCGCTAAGTCACGTCCGGGCCGGCTCCCACCACGCCCGACGAACTTCTCCACCGAACCTCTTGATGTACACGCACGGAACTTGGGGCCCACCACCCCCGCCCACCGACACAGTATGGCGAAGAGGAAGCTGTGTCTGTGCCGAACGCGTGACGAGTTACACGCGTTCGTAGAGTCAGCTCACCCGTGCTAGAGCCGGTGTGCAGGTCGAACGTCCCCGCTTCTCGAGATATTGCTGGTGATAGTCCTCCGCCTCGTAGAACGTCCCTGCCGGCTCGACCTGAGTGACGATCGGCGCCGACAAATTCGTCTGCTCGCGCGCCTTCGAGCGTAGTGCGGCCTCCCGCTGCTCCTCGTCGTGAGCGAACACCACCGAGCGGTACTGGTCTCCGATGTCCCACCCCTGGCGGTTGAGCTGCGTCGGATCGTGCTTGTGCCAGAAGACGTCAAGGAGCTGTTCGTATGAGACGCGCTCGGGCTCGTAGGTCACCTCGACGACCTCCGCGTGACCGGTCGTATGCGAGCAGACGTCCTCGTACGTCGGATTCTCGGTGCGGCCGCCCGAATAGCCGACACGGGTCCGCGTCACCCCGTCGAGCTGACGGAACGCCGCCTCAACGCCCCAGAAACAGCCGGCGCCGAAAGTTGCCTTCTTCTCCACTACTCCTCCTCCAGTTGAAGTGCAGCCGAATTGATGCAGTAACGAATGCCCGTCGGCGCGGGGCCGTCCGGGAAGAGGTGGCCCAGGTGGCCGCCACAGTTCGAGCACATGACTTCGGTGCGGACCATGCCGTGACTCGTGTCCCTCTCCTCGTCGATCGCGTCCGTGTCGGCCGGGGCGTAGAACGCCGGCCAGCCGCAACCAGAGTCGTACTTCGTCTCGGACCGGAAGAGCTCCGCGCCGCAGCCTGCGCACCGGTACGTGCCGGGCTCGAAAACGTGGTCGTACTCACCCGAGAACGGCGCCTCGGTGCCCTTCTCCCGCAGCACCCGGTACTGCTCGGGATCGAGCTCCGCGCGCCACTCCCCCTCGGTCTTTTGGACTTTCGTCATCAAAGCTCCCTCGTTTGGGTTCCTTCCTACAGTCTGGCGAAGCGACTATCCGTTACGCGACCGAGGGATGGAGGGAGCAGCCCGGCCGGCCGATGCCTGCGGGGAGAGGAGGAGCCAGATATGAAGGAAACCGTTGAACTCATGCGGTTTCTGCGGCACGACCCGGTGGGTCAGCGCTTCGGCGTGGCCGTCCTCGTCGTCGCGTGGCTCGCGGTCGCGTGGACGAGTCTCGGTTTCGCCGTCGCCGTCCCCCTGCTGCTCGTGATCTCGGAGCTCGCCCGGCGCCGTCGCGAAGAAGAGACCGTCAGCGTCGACGACCTCGAAGATCTGTACTAGCTAGACGCGCTGTCCGAGCTCGTGGCGGTGCCGTACACCGTGCACTGCCACCGCGCTGAGCAGCAGCATGTCACCGGAAAGGGCAAACAGATCGGCGAGGTTGAAGGCAACGCCCGACGTCCTGCCGATCACGAGCGGGTCGGGAACGCCCTGCGACCACGCGAGCAACGAGACGAGGTTCCCGAGGGCGCCACCGCACGCGACTCCCGCGCCGATCGCGGCGACGTTCGACGAAATCCGCGGCACGAGCACGACCAGTGCCGCGATCACTCCGACCATCACCAGCGTGGTGAATGGAGTGCGTGCGTGATGGTAATCGGTGGCGGTCACCGACTTGTGCACGAGGTCCACGGTCGCGAAGGAGACGGCGGTCGCAACGAGAAGTGCACGACGCAGATTCACCATGCGGAGCATTGCACGCTCTCAAGTCCGTCCGGTGCACAACCGAGGATTTACTCGTGGGACAACGCCGTTACCCAGATTGCGTCGCGCGCGAAGGCAAGCCTCGGCTACGTGCGCTCGAAGACGTGGTCGCGTTGCCGCGCCGCAGCTCCCTCACGCCCGAGCTGCAGCGAGCGCTCACAGCGGCGTCGCAACTCCACGGGCTGCGGTCTGATCTCGAGCCTGTTCCGGTTCGCGCGACCACGACGATCAGCGAGGCGGGCGCCTATCGCTTTCGCAAGAAGGATCCGATCGATCTGCGCGTCTCGCGTGTGGGCGGTCGGTCCACGCTCGGTTTTCTGCACGAGCTTGGACACCTCGTCGACCACCAGGTCTTTTACGATCGCAAGACGCGCACGTGGGCGTCAGCTGCGCATCCCGCCTTCACCGCATGGCGTACCGCGGCTGCGCTGCTCGAGAGGCGGCGCCTGCCCGGTGGGCACTCGCGGCAGCGATACTTCCAATCGGTGCACGAGCTCTGGGCGCGTTCGTACGCGCAGACCGTGTTGCTCAGATCCGATGACCGCGTGCTCCAGCGTCGGCTCGAGAAGCTGCAGGCCGAAGACGACGCACATGTGTGGCCGGCGGAGCAATTCGCTCCGGTCGCGCTCGAGGTGGACCTCGTCTTCGCGCGACTCGGGCTCAGGCAGCTGAGACTGCCGCTCGCGGCCTAGGCGCCGCGTTGCGTTTCGAGCTGCCGCGACTGCGCCGGCTCATCGCCAAGGTCGAGATGCTCCTCGAACCCGTACTTGACGATCGCGCGTTTCGCGGCCTTGACCTCGTCGAGCCTGCGCACCGGCCGGTTGTGCGGCGCGTCGCGAAGCACTTCCGGGTCTTCCCGCGCCTCCCGCGCGATCGCAATCATCGCTTCGGCGAAGGCGTCGAGCGTCTCCTTGGCTTCCGTCTCCGTCGGCTCGATCATCAGGGCCTCGGCGACCACGAGGGGAAAGTAGATCGTCGGCGGATGGAAGCCGTAGTCCATCAGCCGCTTCGCGACGTCCAAAGCGGAGATCCCGTGCTCGCGCTTGAGCGTCCGAGCGCTGAGCACGAACTCGTGCATGCAGAGACGGTCGTACGGTAGGTCGTAGACCTCCCTGAGCCGGGCGAGCAGGTAATTGGCGTTCAGGACGGCCGTCTCCGACATCTCACGAAGCCGCGGCCCGTACGAGCGGATGTACGCATAGGAGCGGACGAAGACCCCAAAGGGACCGGTGAATCCGCGCACTTTCCCGATCGACTTCGGGCGGTCATAGTCGAGGCGGAATCGCTCGCCCTCCTGCACGACCGCCGGCACCGGTAGAAATGGCTCGAGCCGGTCCCGGACGACAATCGGTCCGCCGCCAGGCCCACCTCCGCCGTGCGGCTGGGAGAACGTCTTGTGCAGGTTGATGTGGACGATGTCGAAACCCATGTCACCAGGTCGCGAGATGCCGCAGACCGCGTTCAGGTTCGCTCCGTCGTAGTACAGAAGCGCCCCGGCCTTGTGGAAGATCCCTGCGATTTCCTCGATGTGCTCGTCGAACAGCCCGAGCGTCGAGGGGTTCGTGAGCATCAGCCCGGCGGTCCGCTCGTCCACCAACTCGCGGAGGTGGTCGAGGTTGATGTTGCCGCGGGCGTCCGTGTCGACCTTGGCGAGCTTGTAGCCCGCCATCGTGACGCTGGCCGGATTCGTTCCGTGGGCGGTGTCGGCCGTGATGATCGTGTCCCGCCGATCCGCCTCGCCCCGATCGGCGAAGTACGCTCGCATGAGCATCAGGCCGGTGAGCTCACCCTGCGAGCCGGCGGCCGGCTGAAGCGAGCACGCGTGAAGGCCGGACACTTCGATCAGCGCTTCCTGCAGCCGCCACATCAGCTCGAGCGCGCCCTGGATCGCGTCCTCCTCCTGGTGAGGATGGAGGTCACGGAAGCCCGGCAGCATCGCGAGGCGCTCGTTGACGCGCGGGTTGTACTTCATCGTGCAGGAGCCCAGCGGATAGAAACCCGTGTCGATGCCGAAGTTCCGGCTCGAGAGCTCGGTGAAATGGCGAACGATCTCCGGCTCGGCAATCTCGGGCAAGCGGGGCGCCTCTCGCCGTCGCAGCTCTTCCGGGACCCCGGCGGAGGGCAGTTCGTAGCGCGGGAGCTCGCCGGCTCGCCTCCCGGCCTGTGACTTCTCGAAGATCAGCTTCATCGGCGCGCCAGGACTTCCGCGAGCCGGTCGATGTCGCCCGGAGTCCGGCGCTCGGTGACAGCAACGAGCACCGCGTCGTCGAGGCCTTCGTAGTCCCGCCCCAGGGCGTACCCGGGGTGAACTCCCTGTGCGCGAGCGTCGTGGATCGCCTCCTTCGCGTTCCGTCCGACGCGAACGGCAAACTCCTTGAACGTTGTCCGTTCAGGAAACAGCAGCTCGAGTCCGGCGTCCACCAGGCGACCCTTCGCATACTCGCCGAGGCTCATGCAGGTCTCCCCCACCTCCTTGAGGCCCTGCGGACCGAGCCAGGAGAGGTGTACGAGCCCGGCCAGCGCAAGCAGCGTTTGGTTCGTGGTGATGTTGGAGGTCGCCTTTTCGCGGCGGATGTGCTGCTCTCGCGTCTGCAATGTGAGGACATAGCCGCGCTCGCCCGCGGTGTCTACCGTCTCTCCGACGATCCGGCCCGGCATGCGACGAATGAACTCGTTCCTCGCCGCGAGGAATCCATAGTGCGGCCCGGCGAACGATTGGTAGTTGCCCGCGCTCTGGCCCTCGCCGATCGCTATGCCACAGCCGTACGCTCCCGGAGCCTCGAGTACCCCCAGCGAGATCGGGTCCACGTGTGCGACGGCTATCGCACCGGCGTCGTTCGCAACGGCCGCGAGGTCCGGGGCCGGCTCGAGGCATCCGAAGAAGTTGGGCTGCTGGAAGATCACGCAGGCGGCTTCGGCGGCAGCGCGACGGAGCTCGCCCGGGTCGGTCATGCCCCCGCGATGAGGAACCTCGACGATCTCGAGCCCGAAGCCGGGTGCGTATGTCTTCACGACCTGACGCACCTGCGGGTTCGTCGCCTCGGTGATGACCACGTTCGTCCTACCCGTCGCATGCTTCGCGACGTAGCAGGCGTCGGCTGCGACAGTCGTCCCGTCGTAGCCGGAGGCGTTCGAGACATCCATGCCCGTCAGCTCGCAGATCGCCGTCTGGTACTCGAAAATCGCCTGGAGCACGCCCTGGCTCATCTCGGGCTGATACGGCGTGTACGCGGTGAGGAGCTCGCCGCGTTGGAGCACCGTGTCGACAACGGCGGGCACGTAATGGTCGTACATGCCCGCGCCGAGAAACGAGAGCTCCTTGGAAGTGTCGACATTGCGAGCTGCCAGCTCCTCGAGCTGACGTGACAGCTCCTGCTCCGCCAGCGCCGGCTCCAGGTCGAGCTCCCGGCCGAAGCGCACGCCCTCCGGAATGTCTCGGAAGAGCTCCTCGACCGAGGCGACGCCGATCACGGCGAGCATCTCCTCGCGATCCCGCCCGGTCAGCGAGAGATAGCCCAATTCAGCTCAGGCTTCTGCGACCACTTGCTTGTAGGCGTCGGCGTCGAGGAGAGACTCCGCCTCGCCGGCATCCGTCAGTCGGATCCGAATGAGCCAGCCCTCTCCATACGGATCGTCGTTCACCGTCTCCGGCTCAGCCACCACCTTCTGATTCACCTGGAGAACCTCACCGGACAATGGCGCGATCACGTCCGAGACCGCCTTCACCGACTCCACCTCGCCGTACGGCGCATCTTTGGAGATCGTGTCCCCCTCGTTCGGGGACTCGTAGTGCACGAGCTCTCCGAGGGCGTCCTGTGCGAACCACGTGATACCGAGGACCGCCTCTTCGCCTTCGATGCGAGCCCAGTCATGCTCCTTGTGGTACCTGAGATCGTCCGGGTAGGTCTCGCCCGCGGGCACTAACTCTCCTCTCGCTTGTAGATCGGTCGCTTCACGACCCGCGCGCGCCGCGGCTTGCCGCGAACGTCGATCGTCAAAGGAGTATCCGGCGCAGCAGCATCGGCCGGGACGTAACCGAGCCCGATTCCACGGTCGAGCATCGGCGAGTGAGTGCCGGACGTGACCTCGCCGCCGCCCTCGATTGCCATCCTCTGGCGCGGAATCGCCTTCTCCTCCATCACGAACGGAACGAGCCTCTGGACGGGCCCGAGTGCCTTGATCTCGCGGAGCTCCTGCGCACCGGAGAACTCTTTGTCGAGCGCACAGCACCAACCGAGACCGGCAGAGATTGCATCCGTCTCAGGCGTGATGTCGTTTCCGTGCAACGGATAACAGACCTCGAGGCGCAGCGTGTCACGAGCGCCGAGCCCACAGGGGACGGCACCGCACTCGAGGACGTGATCCCAGAGCGCTTCGGCGTCCTCGGCCATGACGAGCAGCTCGCAACCGTCCTCGCCGGTGTAGCCCGTGCGGTTGACCATGCACTGGACGCCGCCGATCTGTCCCTCTTCGAACGTGAACTGGTCGGCCTTGGGCAGACCGAGCCGTTCGATCGCGCGCGGACCCTGCACTGCGAGCAGGGCATACTCGTCCGACACATCTCTCACGTCAGAGCCGGGAATCTCGCGCTCCTTCAGCCAACGCCCGTCCGGCTCGCGGTTGGCCGCGTTGACGATCAGCAGGTACCGGAACTCGTCGAGCCGGTAGACGATCAGGTCGTCGATGATCCCGCCACGCTCGTTGGTCAGGAGCGTGTACTGCGCCTGGCCGGGGCCGATCTTCTCGAGGTCGTTCGAGAGTGTGGCCTGCAGCAGCTCCGTCGCGCGCGGCCCTTCCACCTCGAACTCACCCATGTGCGAGACGTCGAAGACGCCGCAGTCGCTCCGGACCGCCTTGTGCTCGGGAATGACGCCCTCGTACTGAACAGGCATCTCCCAGCCGGCGAAGGGCACCATGCGCGCGCCAAGAGCGACGTGCCGGTCGTGAAGCGGTGTCCGCAGAAGCGTCTGGGCCATGGCAGACGATGCTAACGAGCGCCAGAAAGGTGCCGCTCCGGCTGTGTCTCCTGAGAGGCGCAACCGGAGCGGCGGACCGGGTCGTGGGGTCAACCGGGGAGGATGAACCCCAAGAGGGCGTAGCTCAGATACCGCACCCGCGGAATCCCAAACCCGATCCGATGGGAGCTATTCGTCCCGGAGGAACGAAGGAACGTCCAGGATTTCTCGCGAGACGTCGAAGCCCTCCGCCGCCCCCGCCGGGATCGGCGGCTCGAGCGGCGTGGCCTCGCGACGCCGGCGGCGGCCGCCCTGTCCCCCGAAGCCGGTCGCGATCACGGTCACCTGTACCTCTTGGCCGATCGAATCGTCGATGACCGCCCCGAAGATGACGTTCGCGTTCTGATCCGCGGCGCCGGTGACGACCTCGGCGGCCTCGTTGACCTCGAACAGGCCGATGTCCGAGCCGCCCGTGACGTTCAGGAGGATGCCGGTTGCGCCCTCGATCGAGGCCTCGAGCAAAGGCGAGGAGACGGCGGTGCGCGCGGCCTCGGCGGCACGGTTCTCGCCCGACGCGCTGCCGATGCCCATCAGGGCCGAGCCCGCGTCACGCATGATCGTGCGAACGTCGGCGAAGTCGAGGTTGACGAGGCCGGGCTCGGTGATCAGATCCGTGATGCCCTGGACGCCTTGGCGCAGGATGTCGTCCGCCATCCGAAACGCTTCGACGACTGAGGTCTGACGCTCGACGACCTGGAGCAGCCGGTCGTTCTCGATCACGATCAGCGTGTCGACGCGGTCACGAAGCTGGTCGATGCCGCGCTCGGCCTGGTCGGCGCGCTTGCGACCCTCGAAGGCGAAAGGTCTCGTGACGACGCCGACGGTAAGTGCACCGATCTCCTGACCGAGCTCTGCGACGATCGGCGCACCCCCGGTCCCGGTGCCGCCGCCCTCACCGGCGGTGATGAACACCATGTCCGCGCCCTTCAGCGCTTCCTTCAATTCGTCGCGGCTCTCCTGCGCGGCGGCCAGTCCGATCTCCGGATCGGCACCCGCGCCGAGACCTCGCGTGGCCTCTGCGCCGATCTGAATCTTCACGTCGGCGTCCGTCATCATGAGCGCCTGCGCGTCCGTGTTCACGGCGATGAACTCGACACCCGACAGTCCAGCGTCGACCATGCGGTTGACCGCGTTGGTGCCGCCGCCGCCGACTCCGACGACCTTGATCACAGCGAGATAGTTACCTGTCTGGCTCATGATGCTGAAGGTGCCCCGACCTCAAGCTGGACTAAACCGTTGGGGCGGCCGGGGGCCCTCCTGCGCAGCAGGGTACGCTGCTCGAACCGGGGTGTCAACGCGACCACCATCAAGCTCAACCTGAGGGTTGAGGGTTGCGCCCCGCGACTGGGCGCTCCGGCACGGTGAGGTCGAGGTAATCGGGACCCCCTTTTCTCGGAAGAGCGAGCAACGGGAGGATCCCGCGTGCGATCGCGATCTTCAAACGGAGGTCGACCGGAACGCCGAGCTGGATTTCGAGGCCCCCACGCAGGCCCAGCGTGATCTGGCCGTCGAGCGCGCGCACGAACGAAATGC
>VAWR01000063.1 GCA_005885245.1 Actinomycetota bacterium
GAGGTCGGTCGGTCGTCCAAGTGTACGCGGAGTACAGCCCCCAGATTGCGAACCACGACGCGGCGAGGGCGGCGCCGACCGCTAGATCGCGACGGGCCACCGCGCCGGCCTGGCCGCCGATCCGGCGCAGCACCAGCCACCGCACGATGATCCACGCCAGCGCTATCAGTCCGAACACCAGCATCGGCATCGCTTGCATCAGGTGCGCGGGCATTATCCGCAGATTCGGCCCGATCGCGCCGAGGGCGAAGGTGACCTCACCCGGCTGATACCCGGTTGTCAGCGGGCCACCGTAGACGAGGTCGTCGAAGATGGCCACGCCGGCGCCGAAGACGGCCACCGAGGCAAGCCACCAGCACAGCGTGCGGAGGGGCAGCCTTGCGGCTCGCAGCCGCCACGCCGCGACCACGGCCACGACGGCGCAACCGAGGATCACGATATTGGTGTAGCGGACGAAGGTCGCGATCTCGATCGCTGCGAACCCGGCGAGGCCAACCCAGGTGCGCCGCCGCGAACTGGCCTCGGTTGCCAGCACCGCCCACAGCAGCGCCCCGGAACCCGCCGCGATCAGCGAGGCGTCCGTGAACGTCGGCATGTAATCGCGCCAGGCGAACGCCAGCGCGGCTCCGGATGAGCAGTACAGGCCCACCGCTGCCAGGCCGCCGAAGCGCCCGAGCCAGCGCCGGGCGCCAACGAACAGCCCAAGGCAGGCCAGTGCCCCATAGAACAACGGCGCCCACCGGATGATGCCGGCCGCCTGGAACGGCGACGCGAGGAACGGGTAGCCGGGGTCCTTCTCGCTGATATACCGCCCGTCGCTCAGCTCAATCCACTGGTTCGGGGGGGCGGCCGGGTTGTCGCCCAGCTTCCTTGCCAGGGTTTCTGCCTGAGCGGTTGACAACGTCAGGAAATGCCCTTCGGTCATCGCCACAATCGATGCGCGGTAGGCGCCGTCATCAGGCTCTGCGCTCTGAGGCGCGACGGACAGGACCACGACGCACAGCGCCGCGAACGCGGCAACGGCGAGCGTCGCTTCCACGCATACCAGGCGGATGCCGCGTCCCGCCGCCGGCGCTGACCCCTCGACACGGCCCGGCAGCATTACCTCATCGGGCTAGGGCTGGCGTACATCACCGTCGCCGACTGTCACTTCACGCGATCGAGGTCCACGTCTGTAGCTGGAGTCGAAGATCGTTCCGCCGTTAACGCACCTAGGCACTCCTGCCCGCACCCACCTCGATGCAGGCCTCGAGATGACGCACAGCGCTCGAGTGACCGCGACGGAGGCACGAGCCGATCTGGTATTCGCGCGCGCGTGTCACGCGCCCTTGCCGACGCCGCTCGGCGTGAACACGAATCTGAACTGGTGGCCCAGGATGTGCTCGCAGGCCTCGACCCCTCGCTGGAAGGCCAGCTTGTTCTGGTTCAGATCGCTGTTCGAACCACCCTGCAGGTGGAAGCCGGGATGGCCGCCGCTCCCGGTGACCGGGTCGGGGAAGTCGCTCACCCCATGTGAGCGCATGCACCTCGCGAAACTCAGATACTCGCTCTCCAACTGCGCGTGCTGCGCTGGGGAGCGCGGCGACGACGCGCTCTGCGTAGCCGTTGAGCCGAGCTGCGCCACGCGATCGCCCGACGAGCCGCCGCATGCCGCCGCTGGCAGGGCCACGACGGCCGTGGCGATGACAGCGGCCGCAGATCGCGTCGCGGGCGACCATGGCCGCCGCCGGCACATGACGCGGGTGTTGTCGGTCATCACGGTCCCCTCAGGTCGGCTCATCGTGCTCGCCGCCAGCGTCGCAACCGTTCCTGTGCTGAAGCTGAAGACGGGGCGGTCTTCAGCTAACGCTCAGGATCGGGCGGCGATACTGCGTCTGTGAGCGCGCACTCGCCACGGGTGGTGCTCGTCGAGGACGAGGAACCGGTACGCCACGCGGTCGAGCGCGCACTCCGGCACGAAGGGATCGCCGTCACCGGCTTCTCCGACTACCCCGACCCCGACCTAGTCCTCGCCGCCGCCCCGGATCTGGCCGTGCTCGATGTGCTCCTTCCGAGTGGCGACGGCTTCGAGCTGGCGCGGGAGCTGCGCGCCGCCCGTGATCTGCCGATCGTGTTCCTAACGGCCCGCGACGCGGTCGAGGATCGGCTGGACGGCTTCGAGCTCGGCGCCGACGACTACCTGGTCAAGCCGTTCGCGCTCGAAGAGCTGCTCGCCCGCGTGCGCGCCGTGCTGCGGCGAACCGGCCGGCTCGGCGCGGCGATCGAAGCCGGCGACGTCGTCGTCGACGAGCAGGCCGGCCTCGCCACGCGCGCAGGTTCGCCGCTCGAGCTGACCCCGACCGAGCTGCGACTGCTTGCCTACCTCGTCCGCCAGCGCGGCCTGGTGCTCTCCAAGCACCAGCTGCTCACCCAGGTCTGGGGCTACGACGCCTACGACCCAAACGTCGTCGAGGTCCACGTCAGCGCCCTGCGCCGCAAGCTCGAAGCACACGGCCTGCGCATCCTCCACACCGTCCGCGGCCTCGGCTACCGCCTCGATCCGCGATGAAGACCGGCTCGCTCCGCGCCCGCGTCAGCCTCACCACCCTCGCCCTGCTCGCGATCGTCCTCGCCGGCGTCGTGACCGCGGTCACCCTCGCCTACCGCGCCAAGCTCGACGGCGACCTCCGCAGCCGACTCGCCAAGGCGGGCGCCGCTGTCGAGCGCGGCGGCTCCGCGGGCCAGGCAAAGCGACTCCTACCGGGCCTCGCGCTCGAGGGGATCGCCATCCGCATCAAGCCTCCCGCCGGCACCGGAGCTCCCGCGACCGCACCGGCCCAGACCGGCTCGACGATCCAGGCACGCGGATCGCTGCTCATTCTCGACGAGGTCCTCCCCGACGGAACGCGCGTCATCTTCAGCGCCAGCCGCACGAGCATCGACCACGCCGTCACCAACCTGCTTCTCGTCGAGCTCCTGGTCGCGGCCGCCGCGCTCGTGCTCGCCACCCTGCTCGTCCTCCAGGGCACCCGCACTGCTCTCCGCCCCCTCTCCGCCGTCATCGAGACCGCAACACGCATCGCCCAGGGCGACTCCAAGCTCCGCCTCACGCCCAGCCGCACCGACACCGAGCTCGGCAGCCTCGCCCAAGCATTCGACCAGATGGTCGACGCCCTCGAAACAGCCGTCGAGGACGCACGCGCCAGCGACGCCGCAACCCGCCGCTTCCTCGCCGACGCCTCCCACGAACTTCGCACCCCCATCGCCGCCCTGCAAGCAAGCGCCGAAACCCTCCTGCGCGAACAACCCGAACGACCCGAGCGCGACCGCCTCGAAGCAGCCATCGCCCGCGACAGCGAACGACTCGGCCGCCTCGTCAACGACCTCCTCGGAATCGCCCGCCTCGAAGCACACCCAACCCGAACACCGGTCGACCTCGCCACGATCGCACGCCCACTCGTCGAAGACGCACACACACGCGCACCGCACGCGACCATCACCCTCAGCGCCGACAACGACACCATGGTGCGCGGCGACCCCGACGCCCTCGAACGCATCCTCCGCAACCTCATCGACAACGCCCTCGCCGCCATCCAACCCACCGGCCGAATCGACGTCCACCTCCGAGGGCTCAACGGATACGTCCAGGCGCGAGTCGCGGATGACGGACCCGGCGTACCCGAACACCAACGCCAACGCATCTTCGAACGCTTCGTCCGACTCGACCCCAGCAAACCCGGCCACGGCCTCGGCCTCGCCATCGCCCGCCGCATCGCCCAACAACACCAAGGCGACCTCACCTACGACCCCACACCGAACGGAGCCAGCTTCACCCTCTACCTCCCCGTGGAGCCCTGACCTCATCCACTGCTCTCAGACGCAGGGCAGGGCGTCCGATTTCCTGTGTAGGCGGATTACGCCGGTAGTGGACCACCCTGAGCAGCCAATCGGGCAGCAAACGTCGCACCGCCGCTCCGCTCACCACCGGTAAACCGTTCGCTGCGAGGGCGCAGACAGGCGCATGGCTCATCGCCTCGAGCCGGCGCGACGTCACCGCATCGCTCGCAATCCAAGCACGAACGTGCGCGAGGCCGGAACCGTTGGTGACGGGCCCAACGCGAGGGCCCGAGGTCGCACCAAGGTCGCACGGGCGCCCACTTCGTCGAGACCAGCGGCTGCGCGACCCGTGGATTCGCGGTTCTGATCGGACAACCTACAAACCCGCCCGAGCCTCTGGCCCCCGCCTTCTCTCCAGTGCCTCACGGCCAACCCGGCGGACGAAGCGCCTGCGTTTCGTGCAGGCAGGGATCTTCACGAGTCGGCGAAGGCCCGGAGCTCGAGCGTGCCGAAGGCAGCGACGGGGTGCTTCGCGGCCACCTCCACAGCCTCGTCGAGACCAGCGCACTCGAGGATGTTGAAGCCGCTGACCTGAACATCCGCATCCGCGACTGGGCCGGTCTCCCGTGATAGCTGCCTGTTCCTTACGCGCACCGTGGTGGCTTCGCCCGCGGGTTTGAGCACGTGCCCCTGCAACCGTACGCCGCGTCCGTCCATCTCCTCGATCCAGGCGCCCACGGCCGCCGGAATCTGCGCTCGCTGCTCAGGGCTGAGCTCGACGCTGAGGTCGGGATAGATGAAGAGCATGAACTTCACGGCAGCCTCCTGGTCGGGGTCGGGCTTTCGCCAGCTATGACTCGGAGTAGCATCGAGATCATCGGTGACGGCCGTCAGGCAAGGCAGCTCCCTCCTCGGGCCGCAAGCGCACGTACGACCTTCACGGCGTCGGCTTGCCTACACGGCGCTGCCGCGGCGATCCATTCGACAGCACAGCCTCTAACGCTCGCCGAGCGTGCAGCATCTCGCCCTGCAGCTCGCAACGAGCCTGACGAGCTGATCTTCAAGCGCGCCACCGCCGTCCCGTGGTCGGAGGGCGAGGAGGGCTGGCACCTGGCCTCCTGAAGGCGGTGTCCCTCCCGACCGAGGTGGCCTGAGAAAAAACGGACAGGAAGGAGCACCGGATGACCGGCAACGCAGGTGGAGGCGAACGTATCCTGGGCAGCCTCCGATCAGCCGATGGCAAGGGCGTCGTGCGCATGGAGGACCGCTTCGACACCCATATCGACGACCTTTGGTCGGCACTCACGGATCCGCGCCGTCTCGCCGGCTGGCTTGGCGAGGTGCAAGGCGACCTGCGCCTCGGCGGTGAGTTCCGCGCACACTTCTTCGCCAGCGGATGGGAAGGCACGGGGCGCGTGGAAGCGTGCGAGCCCCCACAGCGGCTGCTCGTTGTGACCAAGCACGCGAACGCGTCAGAAGAGCAAGTCATCGAGGCTGCGCTGACCGCCGACCGCGACCAGACCATCCTGGTCTGGGAGGAACGGGGGATGCCCGTGGACCTGCTTGCCGCCTACGGGGCCGGGGTACAGGTTCATGTCGAAGATCTAGCCGCCTACGTGGCCGGGCGTAAACGCTGCGATGCGACCGCCCGGTTCGACGAGCTCTTCCCTGCCTATCAAGAGTTGGCCGCTAACGTCAGCTAGTTACCAGTCAGACGAACCGGGCCCTGTGCTCCCCTGGGCGACTGCCCTTCTCGCTCGAAAACTCAGCGGTTGACGGACGAGGTCGCACCAGGGTCGCACGGAGGTGCGAAACGCGACGAGAAGCGGTCGGCCGTGCGCGCAGATGCACGTTAGCGCCCTAGGCCTTCGAGGGCATAAGCACGTGGCTGCAGCGGCTCGACCGCTTCGCCCAGGTCGTCGAACGGACGAAAGGAGCACGATGAGCACTACTGCGAAGAAGCGCAAGCAGCAAAAGAGCCAAGGATTTACCGCCGAGGAAAAGGCCGCGATGAGAGCGCGCGCGAGAGAGCTGAAGGCGGCCGAGGACGGGGAAAGCGCGGTCCGCGCCGCGCTCGCCGCGATGGCGCCACACGATCGCGCGATCGGGAAGCGGCTACACGCGCTCGTCAAAGCGAGCGCCCCCGACCTCTCGCCGAAGACCTGGTACGGAATGCCCGCGTACGCGAACAAGGACGGCAAGGTCGTCTGCTTCTTCCGCAACGCCATGAAGTTCAAAGAGCGGTACGCGACGTTCGGCTTCAACGACAGCGCGAAGCTCGACGACGGCTCCATGTGGCCGATCGCCTTCGCGCTGAAGAAGCTGACCAAAGCAGACGAGGCCAGGATCGCGAAGCTCGTCAAGCAGGCGGTCAGCTGAACGATGAACGAGATCACGGTCACGAACGAGCTCGAGATCCGGGCGAGCGGGTCTTCGACGCGTCGCCCGCGCGCACCTCTTCTCCGTCTTGACGGATCTGCAGGTGATCCCCCGGGTGATGGGGCGACGGCGCGTTCTCAGCTACCGCCGTGGGCCCGCGAAAGCTCACCTACCGGCCCGGTCCTTAAACAGCTGCCTCCAGGGCATCGTGCCCCGCAGGTTCGCGGCAATCAGCCTTCGGTCCGCCGGGTCCCGGACGAGAACCGTGTCGGCCTGGGCAAGGGCGACGAGCGCGGTCATCGCCGCCGGGCTGGGAGCAACGACGTGGTGACAGTCATCGCTTGTCACGATCATCAGCTCGAAATCACCGTCGCCGCCATCGCCGCCCGCGATCCAGTTCGCGTTCATGATCTTGACGCGACGCGCTTCCTCGCTCGCTCCAGGCACGAATCCCAGCGTAAAGACTTCGGCGTGTCGCCAACATTGACAACGGATGATGGAGCCTCTATGGAGCCCCCGTGGTTGCAACCGGTGAGAAGCGGTAGCAAATCGCACAGCCGCGAAAACGGCGGAATCACGCCAAAACCGTTGCCGTCGGTTGCGACCGGTTGCCGATCGCAGCGCATGGTAAGGGTCGTGTCGATGCGACCTCCCTCTTGCTAAAGAGGGGGTCACCTTCCTGGCTCCGCAAAGAGAGACGAGTCCCGCGAACCCGAAGGCCCGCAGGACTCGCACGACATTAACGGCTGTGGTCGCGCGCCGAGGCCGAAGTGGTCGTAAGCGGCCGCACGTCAACGTTGCCGTCGCTGAGGCGCGCGTGCAGCCGCGGACCGTTGATTTCGGGTTAGTCCGGATCGACCGGCTGGACGGTGCGACTTGAGCGCGGCCGGTAGACGTGAATGACGACGCCCGTCGCGTAGGTGGTCGCTTCGACGAGCTCGAGGTGCAGCGGCGCGGACAGATCCTTAAACAGGGGGAGCCCGGCGCCGAGTGCGGCCGGCTGGACCATGAGCCGGTACTCGTCGACCAGACCAAGCCGCGACAGCCCCTGGTCGAGGGTGGCGCCACCGTAGGCGATCAGATCGTTCCCCGCTTCGCGCTTGAGACTCCCGATCTCCTCACTGAGATCGCCGCGGACGATTCGCGTCTCGGGCCAGTCGGCGCGTTCCAGCGTCCTCGAGAAGACGACCTTGGGGATCTCGTTCATCGGCCGCGCGTACTCGCTCGTCGATGTCGGCCAGAAGGCGGCCATCTCCTCGTACGTGACCCGACCCATCAAGTGAGCACCCGCGGCCCAGACCGAGTCGAGGATCCAACGCTTGAACGCCTCGTCCTCGCTCCCCTCGCCCCAAGGGTGCGACCCGTCGAGTGCGGCCACGTATCCGTCGATCGAAACGCTCGTCTGAAGAATGAGCCGGCGCATGGAACCTCCTCTTCTCGCGTGTCCTTTTGACCGGTCGAAACGTCGGAACTCATCGGCCGCCTCCGTGTCCGACGCTGCGGACCACCTCTCTCACAGGGGGTCACCGCGATCACCCCTTGGACTCTCCATGAGCGTCGGCCCGTCACTCCGGAGGTCCGGAGCGCGGGTTGGATTCCCGTCGCCTCCGTCGAAGTTGCCAGTGCGCGTACCGCAGGTGTGAGGACGCAGGAGTAGGAGTTAGCTGTTCACAGCAGTGTGCCCGAGAACCGCGCGGGCGATTGTCTCCCAGTCGGCTCGCTCGACGCCGTGACCGGCGCCATCCAGGGGCAAGAGCCTCGCTCCGGGGATCTCGTCGGCGAGCGCCTGCCCGTGTTCGAGCGCGAACATCGGATCGGCCGTGCCGTGGATGACGAGGGTCGGCACGCTGATCGACGAGAGCGGTGCGGAGGGCACCTCCCCCTCCGCGGCCAAGCCGTGGTTCTCGGAGGAGGCGATATTGCGGGCGCGCTCTACGTCGCGGCGGACGAGTTCGCGTAGAGACGCTCCGTCGACGGGACGCTCGCTCCCTGCGAGCACGCGCGCATAGGCCGTCAGATAGTCGATGACCGACGTCTGATCCGACCAATCCACCTCGGCGCTCGCCAGGAACTCTCGGTAGCGCTCGGTCGCCGGCGGGAGCGGGCGGCCGGCCGGCTTCGCAGGGGAGGTGCTGATCAGAACAAGCGAGAGAACCCGATCGGGAAACCCGAGCGCAAGTAGCTGCGCGAATGCGCCGCCTGCCGACACGCCGACGACGTGAGCTAACTGGATCTCGTACGCGTCGAGGACGCGAACGGCGTCGGCAACGAGGTCGGCGCCCGTGTACTCCGGGTGTCCGGGCTCGTAGGTGACCGATCGGCCGGTGTCACGGTGGTCGTAGCGGATCACGAACCCGCCCCCATCGGCGAGCATCCGGCAGAAGCCCTCCTCCCACCAGAGCATCGACGCCCCGATGCCCATGACGAGCAGGATCGGCGGATCAGCGGGGTCGCCAAACGCCTCCGTGCAGAGCTCGACACCGCTCACTTCGATCATGCGCTCGAGCAGCTTCACACCTCCTCTCGGGACTCCAGGTTGCTCCGTCGTCCTCGGCACGTTCGCGCACCAGCCGATCGGCAACTGAAAGACGCTGTAGCTGGGGCCGTCGTTCCGCTAGCGTCGAGCGCATGACGATCCAACGGATGGAGCACGTGGGCATTGTGGTCGACGACCTCGCGGCCGCGACGGCGTTCTTCGTCGAGCTCGGACTCAAGCTGCAGGGCGAGTGGTCGGTCGAGGGCGGTTGGGTGGACCGCATAGTCGGGCTCGAGGGCGTCCAGGTGGACGCCGCGATGATGGAGACCCCGGACGGCCACGGACGGCTCGAGCTGGTGAAGTTTCACGCCCCGTCGGGCCCGGGCGGCGACCGGCATGCGCCGGCGAACACCCCGGGCCTCCGCCATCTCGCATTCGCAGTCGACGACATCGACGCCGTCGTCGCTAGCTTGCGAGCCCGCGGCGCGGCGCTCGTTGGCGAGGTGGAGCAATACGAAGACAGCTATCGGCTCTGCTACGTCCGCGGTCCGGAGGGGATCATCCTCGAGCTGGCGGAGCAGATCGGCTGAGAACTCCGGCCGGCCGCCAACGACGGCGTAAGCACCCAGGGCTGCGCCAGCGTTCCGGAATGACGCCATAGGATTGCGGCGTGCCGTTCACGCTCAGGAACAT
>VAWR01000010.1 GCA_005885245.1 Actinomycetota bacterium
CGCGTCATCGTGGTCATGAAGGTCGGCGCGTCGTAATTGCAGCCCGCCCAGAAGCGGTGATACGCCTGCGCGCCGCTGGCGGCGGCGAGTACGAGGCCGACGCCGAATGCCATTAGAAACGCTTTCATCGCTCCACCTCCAGATCGAATCGGTCGACGAACGCACCGGAAGGAGCCGAACCGAGCTGGTACAGGGACGAACCGGCGAGGCGGAAGCGCGCCAGCGCGGCAGCTTCGGCCCATTCGTGCGGGTCGACCGAGAAGCTCTGCGCGATCCCGGTCCGATCGAGAACGACCACGACGTCTTCGCTGCGATCCTCGGTGTACGCCTTCGCGACCAGCACGATCCGGCTCCCGAGTGGTTCGACGAGCTGCACTTCGCCGAGCGGCGTCGTGCCCACGATGCGCCAACTGCGTACCACGGCGTTTCCCGCGACCTCGGCGATCCGGATCTCTGCACGGCCGCGACGTTCGACGACCACGTCCCGGCCGTTCGCGAGGGGCCTTCCCGTCCGCCCGCGCACGGCCTGTGCCGCGCGCCCGAGGGCCAGGCCATGCTCCGCAACCGGTCGCCATTGCTCGGACGGCTGCTGCTGCACGACAGGCCCTTCGGGACCAACATCGAGCTTCGCCCACGTGCGGTCGGCGAGTTGCTGCGTCCACCGCGCGGATCCGTCCGGGCGGAAGCTCCGGAGGACGGGCGCCGACGTGAGGCGGTCGGGCGGCTCGAGCACGTCCAGCGTGCCGTCGGGCTCGGCGACGAAGTCCGCGAGGCCGCCGCTCACCGCGACCGGCGTCGCCTCGGCGCGGCCGCGCGTCCAGCGTTCGACGCGACGGTTCACCTGGTCGAGGAGCGTCACCCGACCGCCGGCGTCGACATCGAATGCCGAAGGTCCGACGAAACCGAGCTCGCGTGAGCCGGCGAGCCCCGCCTGACCCACGTCGCTCCCCCACTGAGCATCGACCGCTCGTGCGTCGGGCTTCTGCGTCTGCCCGAAGGAGTGGACACCGAGATCGATTCCCATCATCTGTCGAAGCGGCAGGCTCCGCTGCGGTGCCGCGGCGCCGCCCGACGGGACGGTCACGGTTGCGCCGGTGGAGTCGTCCCGAAGCACGGCGTAATAGGAGAAGCCTCGCTCCGATCCGGCGATCGACGGCGGAAGGTCGACGAAGTAACGGCCGGCGTACGAGTCGGCGTCGCGCGTGAGCGCCAGCTGCTGAAACGACCCGCCCTGCCCCTCCCGAACGTAGACCTCGCCGGAGCCGTCGCAAGGTTCCCCGTCATCACGCGGCCTGCAGACGATGGCGTACCTCAATCGGACCGGCTCGCCCGGCAGGGTGAGCACCGGCGGGACATGGCCGGCCTCGAGGCCTATGTGGAAACCGAGGGCAGGCGGACTTGCAGCAGACAGCGAGGTCAGGCCGATGCCTGCGATGACGCCTGCGGCGATTCCGGCCGCTCCCCCCACGAGCGACCGGAAGGATGGTCGGCGCATGGGACTCCTCCTGGTCGGGATCGATCCGACGGTACGGGGCCAACTAGGACGCCTGGATGACGTCTCTGCAACAGAAGTGCAAAACTCGAGTTAGGCCCGCCGGAGAATTGGGGAGGAGGCCCAAATGGTCGTCGATGAGCGCCTACAGGCGCTGTTGGAACAGGGCGAGGAGCTCGGCTGCCTGAACCTTTCTGCTGTCGGCGAGTTCCTCCAGGAGGCCGAACTCGACGACGATCAGACCACGGGTTTCTTCGAGCAACTGGAGGAGCGTGGCATCGCTCTCACCGACGACTGCGCACGACCCGACGCGGTGGAGAACACGTACGTCAACGGCGACCTCGCGGTGGCGACGACCGACGCCCTTCAGCTCTTCCTGAACGAAGCCGGCCGCTACAAGCTCCTCACCGCCTCCGAGGAGGTCGAGCTCGCCAAGCGCATCGAGCGCGGCGACAAGTACGCGAAGGACCTGATGATCAACTCGAACCTCCGGCTCGTCGTCTCGATCGCGAAGAAGTACCAGGGACACGGCATCTCGCTGCTCGACCTGATCCAGGAAGGGATCATCGGCCTGATCCGTGCGGTGGAGAAGTTCGACTGGCGCCGCGGCTACAAGTTCTCGACGTACGCGACGTGGTGGATCCGACAGGCTGTGCAGCGCGGTGTGGCGAACAAGTCGCGCACGATCCGCATTCCCGTGCACATCGTCGAGCGCGAGCAGAAGATCTCGCGTGCGGAGCGCCAGCTGATGGCGAGGCTCGAGCGGGACCCGACGGACGAGGAAGTCGCCGCCACGGCCAAGCTCTCGGTCAAGCACGTGAAGGAAGTGCGCTCCGCGGCCCGCGCCGTGACGAGCCTCGACAGGCCGCTCGGCACCGAGGGAGAGACGAGCTTCGGCGACCTGATCGCCGGCGCGGAAGTCGAGCCGTCGGAGGAGGTGCACGTGAGCCTCGCGGAGAAGGCGGTCCGCACGGCTGTCGACACGTTGCCCGAACGCGAGCGCGAAGTTGTCAAGCTGCGTTACGGGATGGACGGGGATCCCGATCCCAAGTCGCTGGAGGAGATCGGACGGCAACTCGGCCTGACGCGCGAGCGGGTGCGCCAGATCGAGGCGCAGGCGCTACAGCGGCTGGCGGAGCGGCGCGAGGTCGCCGCTCTCGGCGATCCCGCTTAAGGAGTGGAGCCAGCCGGGCTCGAACCGGCGACCTCGTCCCTGCCAGAGACGCGCTCTCCCAGCTGAGCTATGGCCCCGAAGCGTCCAAGTGTAGCGGCGAATTCAAAGTCTTTGGCCCAGTTCACCCCGCCTCCTGGTTGTTCCGTGTTGGCGCAAGCCGCAGCTGGACGACTGCCTCGTCCCCCGAACTTTGTCAGCGGCAAGAAATAGCAGCGATCCGTGTCCAAGCAGTAGGCGGCGAACGCATCAATCTGATCCGCCGAATAGAGCCTTCTCAGTAGACCATCTCGGTTCCGACGGTTCGAGTAACAGCGCACGATGATCACATCTCCGTAGCGACTCGCCCATTTGCATTGGACTCGCACGAGCTGCGGTCGAAGATCGAAGATCAAGTCGTAGCGCTCGATCGTCTATGCGGCCCACACCGATGCCGAGCTCTGCAGCGTGACGCGCGATTGTCAGTTCGGCAATGGTTCCTTTCTGGTCTGTCGTGAACATGTTGCCGAAGCTAGCAACGGAATCGGCTGGGCCGTGTCTGGATGGGACAGCTTGCAGTGAAGCCACTCCGTGCGCACCCTGCAGCGCATGTCGCCGCGCACCGCGCTCGTCGGGATCGCATTGCTGCTGCTTGCCATCGCGATCGTCTTGCCGCATGGATCCTCATCCAAAGGCCCATACCATGCAGATCTCACTCGCACGCCCGGCGTCCTCAACCCCGACGTGACGCAGGCGAACATCGATACGACCGTCTGCGTGCACGGATGGACGAAGACGATCCGGCCGCCGACCTCGTACACGAACGACCTGAAACGGAAACAAATGCGTGAATACGGCGTCGGCGGCGCCCTGGACGATTACCAGGAGGACCACCTGATCAGCCTCGAGCTCGGCGGTCATCCCACCGATCCGCGCAACCTCTGGCCGGAGCCGTATCCCCGCGCCTCCGAGGTGGACTCGACCGAGAACGAGCTCAACGCCAAGGTCTGTTCCGGGCAGCTGTCCCTCGAACGGGCTCAGCTGCAGGAATCGCAGTTGAAACACACGGACGGCTGAAAGCAACTTCGAGGCGAGTTCCATCGCGTCTGAGTCCGCCGGCGCAAGATCCGGCCTAGCTCCAGTACCGTCAGCCGCCATGAGCACCACTGCGGTCGATCGCTACGAGTTGCGCGCCGCCACGACGCTGGCGCCGCCGCTCGCCCTCGCGGGGGTCATGACCTTCCTCTTCGTTCGACTCCTTCCTGACGTCGCAGACAAACCGCTGCACGAGGACGAAGCGGTGGCGGGGCTCATCTCCGCACGGCCGCTCGGCGAACTCCTGCATACGGTCGTGCTGGACCGCGGCGGAGCGCCCTTGCACTTCGTGCTCGCGCACGTCGCGCTTTCGATTCACAGCAGCCCCGAGGCCTTGCGCTCCGTCTCGGTCGTGTTCGCGCTCGCGACGGTGCCGTTGTGCTACGACCTCGCGGGGCGGGTCGCCGGTCTCCTCGCAGGCCTGACCGCGGCGTCGCTCGCAGCGACGTCGCAGCTGCTGGCCATCTACGGAACGTTCGGGCGCATGTACTCGCTGTTCGCGTGCGCAAGCGCACTCTCTGCGGATCTCTTCGTCCGAGCTCTGGACCGCCCGGACCGCCGAGCGTTCCTCGCGGCGGCGGTGGGATCGCTCGTGCCGCTCGCGGTTCATCCGTTCGGACTCTTCCCGTTTGCAGCGGAGGCGGTGATCGCCCTCTGTCTCTGGCGGGGTCGCGACCTTCGCGCGGCCCTGCCCGTCCTGGCCGTCGGCCTGCTCGCGGTTCCTTTGGTCCTCGCCGACCTCCGGCTCTCGGACCGCTACGCACCCGAGGCAGGACTGCGAATGGAGAGCGGAACGTCGGCGGGGGACGCGACCTTGCGGGCGCTCGGCGGCGCGGCCGGCGGCCACGGCGTACTGCTCGCCGGCTTCACTGTCCTCGCCGCACTCGGTGCCTTCACGCTGTCGCGCAGACGGCCATCGTTCGCTGCATTCGCGTGTCTCACGCTTGTGGCGCCTCCAGCTGCGCTGGTTCTTGCGAGCGCGACGGACTCGGTCAACGACCGGCTCGGACCCCGTCACCTGATCTTCATGCTCCCGCTCTGGACAGTCCTCGTCGCCGCCGGTGTGGCGCGGCTTGCGCTGTTGCTTCCGGCGAAAGCGCGGATCGTCCCCGTCGTCGTGGTCGGCGCCGCAGCTCTGCTTGCCCCCTCCGCAGTGTCAGAGCCTCGAACGATCCCGACGGGAGAACCGAGCGCGCTCGCCGCGCCTGCCGCGTGGCTCGGCGAGCACGTCGCTCCGGGTGACGTGCTCTTCCCATACTCGCCCGTCTTTCTCGCCGCCTTGCCGGCGACTGAAAAGGCTCACGGCTATTCGCGCGAGCCGGTCGCCCTGGCGCGCGCGGCCCGCAGAACTCACGAGGTCCCCGCGGTGTTCGTCTCTCTGCCGCTGCGTCAGCCGGTCAGCGAGAACGCCCTTGCCGGGCTACGCCGGGCCCGGGTCGACACGCACGCATTTCCCTCCTGGCTGATCGTCGAGGCGCGCGGTCCTTTCCCGGACGGACGCCGCGCGCTCGCGGCGGCCGCCTCCGCACTGCGACGGGCCGCGCCGGTGATCGCTGCGAGGGCACCGACTGCGGACGCATATCTCCAACAGCTTCGGAGCACCGCCTGCGAGGCGCTGGTTCGGCTGCAGACGTCCTGTAGCTAAGCGGTGGCGAACTCGACCGAGGGCACGTCGCCCCACAGCTCTTCGAGTCGGTAGTAACCCCGCGCCTCGGGCGTGAAGACGTGGAGGACGACGTCGAGATAGTCGGCCACGATCCAGGAGGCCTCGCGCTGACCGTCGACGGAGCTCGGCAGCAAACGCGTCTCGTGCTTCATCCCCCGGCTGACCTCGTCGTAGATCGCGGCGGTTTGCCGCGGGTTCTGCCCCGTGCAGAGCACGAGGTAGTCGGTATAGGAGCAGACGGGCCGCATGTCGAGGATGACCACGTCCTGCGCCAGCTTCTCCTGCGCGAGGCCGGCGATACGTCGTGCTTGATCGAGAGACGTCAGTGGGGCTTCAGATCCTTTCCGGTTACAGGCCGAAGTGTAGCCGCGGCCGGAGCCGCTAGCCGGTGCGGTAAAGCCCGAGGGATTCGATCAGCTCCGCCACCGCGGGGGGCACGAGCGCATCGATTGGCTCGCCACCCGAGACGCGATCGCGAATGTCGCGTGACGAGATCGCCACGGGTTCGATCTCGAAGAACTCCACCCGTTCCGGGCGCGTCAGCTGTTCGAGTACGTGGTCCAGGAGCTCCTTCGGATAGCCGGGCCGCGTCGCGACGCCGACTCGTGCGAGCGTGAGCAGCGTGTCGGGTTCCTTCCACATCAGGAACTCGGAGAACGCGTCTGCGCCGACCAGAAAGATCGGATCGCGCCAGCGTCCGGCCTGGAGCAGGTCGACCGTTCGCTCGTAGGGGTCGAGCTCGACGTCGTAGTCGGGAAAAGCGGCGCGCGCAAGGCGCAGTCTGGTCTCGCCGTCGAGCTCCACCTCCTTGTGCCCGGGCCGCACCGCGACGAGAACGGCGAGATCGTCGAGATCGAAGTGCTCTCTTGCAGCATCGGCGAGGGCGAGGTGCCCGTAGTGCGGCGGGTTGAACGTGCCCCCGAGCAGCCCAGTCGTCACTGGACTTCGAGGACCTCGCCGTCGACCTCGACCTCGTCGCCGGTACGGGCGCCGGCGGCCTTGAGGGCTGCAGCTAGCTCGGCCTCGTCCGCGGGCACGTCGCCGTGGATGCGGAAGCCCCGATCGGTCCGGAGGATCCGGAAGCGGCGACCGCCGGGACGCGGGCGGTAGACGAGGAAGTCGACGAGACCATCCTCGGGCGCGGCTTCAGGCGCCTGGGACGGGGAGAGCTCGAAGAGCGCACGTTTCAGCTCGTCGATGCCTGCCCCGGTCGCGCAAGAGACGTGGAAGACCCGCACGATGCGCTCGTCGTCGACGTCGAACGCCGGTGGATCGGACCGCAGATCGATCTTGTTGAGCACGAGGACCTGCGGCCGTTGGTCGAGTCCGGCGCCGTACGCTCCCAGCTCCTGGTCGATCGTCGCGAAGCGCGTGGCGGCGTCATCCTCGGCCGCGTCGATGACGTGCAACAGGATGTTGGCGCGCTCGAGATGCGCGAGGAACTCGTGGCCGAGGCCGACGCCCTGACTCGCGCCCTCGATCAACCCGGGAACGTCGGCGACGGTCAGTTGCCGCGAACGGTCGGGAGCGTCGACGGTGCCGAGAACGGGTGCGAGCGTGGTGAAGGGATACTCGGCGACCTTCGGCCTCGCATTCGAGATCCGGGTGAGGAGCGACGACTTTCCGGCATTGGGCAATCCGACCAGGGCCGCGTCGGCCACCAGCTTCAGCCGCAGATCGAGCGTCGCCTCGTCTCCCGGAAGCCCGGTCTCCGCGAAGCGCGGTGCGCGGCGGGTCGGAGTGGCGAAGCGCTTGTTCCCGCGCCCGGCATTGCCTCCGCGCGCGGCAATCACCTGCGCGCCCGGGGTCGCGAGATCGGCGATCAGCTGTCCCTCCTCGTCGAACACCTGCGTCCCGACGGGTACGGGCAGCGCCACCGTCTCACCGGTCGCGCCGTGCTTGAGCGCGCCGCGGCCCGGCTCGCCGCTTCCCGCCTTGAAGCGCCGTTTGGCGCGAAAGGTGGAGAGATCGCGGAGATCGGGGTCGGCAGTCAGAACGACATCGCCGCCCGGGCCGCCGTCACCACCGTCGGGTCCACCCTTCGGGACATGCTTCTCGCGGCGGAAATGCAGGCTGCCGTCACCGCCGCGACCCGCCTGCACATGGATGCGGGCGCGGTCGTGAAACACGTTCGCCTAGTCCGCTGAGTCGCTGACTTCGACAAAGCGGCGCTCGCCGCTCTGTCGGAACGCGACCGTGCCGGGTCGCGTCGCGAAGATCGTGTCGTCACGGCCGATGCCGGTGCCGTCCCCTGCGCGGAACTTCGTTCCGCGCTGGCGTACGAGGATCATGCCGGCCTTGACCGTCTGGCCCGAAAAGATCTTGACGCCGAGCATCTTCGGGTTCGAGTCGCGGCCGTTGCGCGACGAGCCGAGTCCCTTCTTGTGAGCCATCTACTACTTCTCCTGTTTCGCGGCGAGCGCAGACTCGAGTGCTGCGGTCGCGCCCTTTCGGTTTGCATGCTCCCGTTCGAAGACCAGGGCCGCCTGGAGCTGTTCGATCTTCCAGCGCTTCGACTTCTCGGTGATCTCGGCGACCGTGAGATCCGCGTAACCGCTCGGCGGCTCGGCGGCAGCCGGCGTCGTCGTCGGCTGTGCTTTCGCCCTCGGCGCCGGAGCCTCCTTCTCGGCAGCCGTCGTCCGCTTCGCCGCAGCGCCGATGGACTGGATCTCGATCTGCGAGAGGCGCGCTCGGAATCCGGTCTGGCGGCGGTACCCCGACTTCGGCCGGCGCTTGCCGATGCGCACCTTGTCACCGAGCACGTGCCCGACGACCTTGGCGGTCACCTGCGTCCTCGGCGCCAGCGTGCCCTCCCCGTCGCCGCCGAGGAAGAGGACGTCGGGATTGAACGTCTTCCCTTCGTCGGTCTTGAGCCGGTCGACGAGCAGCCGCTCGCCCTCGCGGACGCGGTACTGCTTTCCGCCCAGCGAGATGATCGCGTATGAGTCCTTGGTCGCAGCCATGGCGTGAAAATGCGGGCGTTTGGCCCGCGAGCGCGTGAAGTGTAGCGGAGGCTAGGTCTCGGGAAGGTCGTCGTCCCACTCGGACATGGGCACGTATTCCCAGCCTGAGCTCTGCTGTTCGGGGGCGCTGCTCCCGTCGGCATCGGCACTCTCCGAAGAGACGACCGCAGCCGTGCTCTTCGTCTTCCGGCCTCGTCCTCCGCGCGAGCCGCGCCTCGTCTTCTTCTTCGGTTTGGGCGCCTCCGCGCCGTCCTCGGCCGCGTCCGGCGACGGCGGCTCGCCGAGCTCGGGGTCTGGCACGTGGATCCTCGCCCCAGCAGCGGGCGGCGCGACGTCCTGCGGCTCGCCCGCGCCGTTCCCCGCAGAGCTCGCCGCCGCTGCCGTCTTCTTCTTGCGGCCACGGCCGCCCCGTGTGCCACGCCGGGTCTTCTTCTTCGGCGCGGCCGGCGGCTCGTCATCCACCGCACCCTCCACCACTTCCGGTTCCGGCGCTTCCTGTTCCGGTGCTTCCGGCTCGAGCGCATCCGATAGCGCCGCTGCTGTCCCCGGCTCGTCGACGGCCGTCTTCGCCTCCGCCTCGACCGCCTTCGCCGTGGACTTGCGCGTCGGCTTCTCGGCCTCGCCCTCAGCGGTGATCGGCGCCTCCGGCGCCGCGGCGCGGCTGACGAGGGTCGCGTACGCGACTCCGTCCAGGACGCGCTCCACCTGGATCTTCACCTTCTTGCCGACCTGGCGCGCCGCGTCCGCCACGCACACGTCGAATCCCTCGACCTTGCCGACGCCGGCAGCCGGATCGTGCAGGCCCACCTCGACGAGCTTCACGTCCAGCTTCGCGCCCTCCGCAACCGGCGCCTCCGGCGCGAGCTCCTCACGCTTGCCCTCAGCCAGGACGACGAAGTGGTCGAGGTGCGTGTCCTCCTTCGACTGGAGGTAGAAACGCCGCCTCGTCTGCTTCTCTAGCTCCGCGAGCCTGGCCGCGCCCGGGCCGATGAGGATCGACGCCGCCTTCGCGGCGACCTCGACCCGGTAGGCCTGGTGGCGCGATCCTGCCGCCAGCGTGCGCAGCCGCCGTTCGACCTCCACTGCGGCCGACGTCTCCGAGAGAACGATGCCGTCACCCCCGCACGTCGGACACTTCCTGGTCATGATCTCACGCGGGCCGTCGGTGACGTTTTGCCGCGTCATCTCGACCAGTCCGAGCGGCGAGATCTCGACAACGTAGGTCTTCGTCCGGTCGCGCTCGAGCTCGGTGCGCAGCGCCTCTTCGACGGTGGCCCGGTTCTTCGGGTTGGCCATGTCGATGAAGTCGATGACGATGATTCCGCCGATGTCGCGCAGCCGCAGCTGACGGACCACTTCCTTCACAGCCTCGAGGTTGTTCTTGGTGATCGTGTCCTCGAGGCGGGCGCCCGACGACTTCGATCGGGAGCCGACGAACCGGCCGGTGTTGACGTCGATGACGGTGAACGCCTCGGCGTAGTCGAAGATGAGGTAGCCACCGGAGGGCAGGTCGACGCGGCGGCTCAGCGTCGACTTGATCTCGGCGTCGACGCCGTACGCCTCCATCAGCGGTTGCTTCTCCTTGTAGCGGACGACGCGCTCGACCATGTGCGGCGACGTCTTCTTCAGGTAGCCGACGATGCGCTTGAACGCACGCTCTTCGTCGACGAGCGCTCGCTCGAAGTTCTCGGTGAAGAGATCGCGAGTCACCCGCAGAGGAAGTTCGGCTTCCTGGTAGAGGAGAGTCGGTGGCGTCGCTTTTTTCGCGCGCGTGTCGATCGACTTCCACAGCTTCTGGAGGAACAGGAGGTCCCGCTCGATGTCCTCCGCCAGCGCGCCCTCGGCGGCGGTCCGCACGATCACGCCTCCGCCCTTGAGGTCGAGCCCTTTGAGCACGTCCTTGAGGCGTACGCGCTCGTCGTCGTCGAGCCGGCGCGAGACGCCGTAACCGTCGCCGTTCGGCTGGTACACGACGAAGCGGCCGGGCAGCGAGATCTCGGTCGTGAGCCGCGCACCCTTCGTCTTCATCGGGTCCTTCACCGCCTGCACCATGATGGTCTGCCCGCGGCTGATCAGATCCTGAATCTTCTTGCCGTGCCTCGCCTTGCCCTCGAGCTCGGGCGTGACGATCTCGTCGACGTAGAGGAAACCGTTCTTCTCCAGGCCGATCTCGATGAAGGCGGCCTCCATTCCCGGCAGCACGTTGTCGACCGCCCCGAGGTAGATGTTCCCGGCGATCGACCGGCGCTCGGGCCGCTCGAGATACACCTCTGCGACGCGATCGTCCTCGAGGACCGCCACCCGTTGCTCGCCGACGTCTACGGAAACGAGCAACTCCCGCTTGGCCTCGGGTAGGGGTGCGCGACGAGGCGGCTCTCGGCGTCGCCGCTGCGGCCGTTCCCGCTCGCGCCTCTGCGTCGCAGTCTTTCGGTCCGTTCTCGGCGCCTTCGTCGCCGTCTTCGTCTTCGACGCGGGCGCCTCGGTTTTCGTCTCAGCCGTCGCCGTCTTGCGGGGGCGGCCTCGCCCGCCGCGACTGCCGCGGCGGCGCCTCGGCTTGGTGACGGTCGATTGTCCCGCCGGGCCGGCGGGCTCGATGCTTACAGGTTCAGGTGTTGCTGCCGGAGCGGCAGCCGTGACGGGCGCCTGCTCCTCGGACTTCTTTCTGGATCGAAACCAGCGCAAGAAAAATCTCCTTCGTGCGCGCGCGCTGCAGCAACGCCGTCGGAGACGGCGGCGCGGAGCGTGCGCGGCAGGTTGTGATTGTGGGTGATGAACATCTCGCTACAGGGTACCAACCGGCGCCCACGGAGCTCCCGGCGGGCTTGCCTACCCTGAAAACAACAGATTCGGCGCCGTTCCTTCGCCAGACGCTGTCCGGCAAGGGTCCTAGGGTTTCTCGCAAATCCAGCGTAGGGAGGTGAGCTCGGGTGGCCGGACAACGGGAGGCCTACGAACTGTTGTTGATCGAGGAGGCGGACGCCTGGTTCGAGTATCTGGAAACGACTCGAGCCCAAACGGCTCTCCGGTACAAGGAGGTCGAACCCTGGGCCTGGGCGCGGCTCTCGCAGCGGCTGCGTGCGATCAAGACCCGCCGCGCGAAACTGAAGCCGGCCACGGAGGCCGCCTGAGCTAGCGCCGCCGGGATCGAACCTGGATCGACAGGAGAAGCCCCACTGCGAACAGGTTCGCGATCATCGACGACCCGCCCACGCTGACGAACGGGAGAGGGATGCCCGTGATCGGAGCGATCCCCATCGTCATCCCGACGTTGACGAAGACCTGAAAGAGCAGGGCGAAAACCAGCCCACCCGCGACGATGGCAGAGAAGGAATCTCGCGCGAGCGCGACGATGCGGAGTCCCCTCCACACGACGAGCAGGTAGAGCATCAGCAGAAACGCGGTGCCGACGAACCCGCGCTCCTCGGCCAGTGAGGCGAAGACGAAGTCGGTGTGGTGCTCCGGCAGGAAGTTGAGCGTGGTCTGGGTCGCATTGTCGACCCCGCGGCCGTGGAACTGACCTGAGCCAATTGCGTTTTTCGACTGCGTGATGTTGTACGTCGTGCCGCCGGGGTCGCTGTCGGGATGGAGAAAGCCGGTGAGCCGGTCCTCCTGGTACTTCTTGAGCAGAGGCATGCCGATGCCTGGCAGGACGCCGAGGACAAGCACCGCGATTCCCAGCGCCCCAGCGGTGAGCGCGCCGATGTGCGACCAGGGCGTCCCGGCGACGAACAGCACAGCCGCGATTGCGGCGCAGTAGACAAGGGCGCTGCCGAAGTCGGGCTGGAGGAAGACGAGGAAGATCGGGATCGAGGCCAGGCCGACCGCAGTGAGGGTGGTCCGCACCTCGCTCAGCCGCCTCGAACGCTCCGCAAGGAACCCGGCGAGCGCGAGAACGAACAGCACCTTCCCGAACTCGGACGGCTGGAAGCGGAAGAAGCCCAGGTCGAGCCACCGCTTCGACCCGCGAATCGGACCCGTGAGGAGCACGAGCGCGATCACGGAGGCGGTGCCGCCGAAGATGAGCCGCCACCTCGTTCGGTAGAACTCCGGATCGACGAGCATCGCCGCGAGGAGACCGACGCTCCCGACCAGGACAAAAACGATCTGTCGGGTCAGGTAGTAACTCTGGTCGCCGGCGATGTCGTGGCGGGTGATCCCCTCGATTGCCCAGAGGCCGTATCCGACGACCCCGCCGACCGCGCCGATCAGGAGCCAGTCCAGACGTCGCACGAATGAGGCGACGTCGCCTGCCTCGCGACGTCGCGCGCGCGCTGCTGCCCTGGCGTTTGAGACGTAGTGGTCGACCATCAGTCCGAGTGGATCGGTCCCGTCTGGGTCGCTTGCTTGCCGAAGAACGCCTCGAACACCTTCAGCGCCGCGGGCGCAGCTGCGTCACCGCCGTGGCCGCCGTTCTCGATCAAGGCGCAAACCACGAGGTCGGGCGAGTCGGACGGTCCGTAGCCGCACCACCACGACTGATTGAAATTCCTGGGATACCCGTCGCCCGGATCGATCGACTTCTCCGCCGTTCCGGTCTTGCCGGAGATCGGCACGGGGAAGCTCCCGAAGATCGCCGCCGACGTGCCGAGGGCCGAGTGTGTGGCCTCGTACAGGCCCTCACGCACGACAGCTAGCGCCTGCGCATCGATGTTGGTTGGTTCAGGCGCGGGCGGCGGAGCCGTGGGCACCACCCGGCCCGGCTCGCCGTTCGACGAGGGCTGCTCGACGTCCTCGAGGAGGTGCGGGGTGACGAGCTTCCCGCCGTTCGCGATCAGGGCGTAGAACCGCGCCATCTGCATCGGCGTGACGAGGAGATCCTTCTGCCCAATCGCGAGCTGGATCGAGTCGCCCGGCTTCCAGAGACGGTCGATCTGCCAGTGGCCGGGATCGGTCTTCTTCGTGAACGTCTTCTTCCGCCAGTCGGGCGTCGGCAGCAGGCCGGGTGACTCTGAGCCGAGATCCACTCCTGTCGTGTGCCCGAAACCGAAGCGGCTCGCCCAGGCTTGCAATCGAGGTCCTCGGTCGGCCGGCATGCCGTAGAAGCGGTAACCCACCTGGTAGAAGTAGGTGTCGCACGATCTCGCCAGCGCGGTCGGCAACGTCATTGCCTCGTTCACGAACGGGTCCCAGTTCTTGAACGTCTGGCCGTTCTTCACGTAGGTCCCCGTGCAGGGCAGCGATTCGAACGGCTGCAGGATGTGCTCCTGCATCGCGGCAAGCGCGGTCACCGGCTTGAACGTCGACCCCGGTGGATAGGCAGCCTGGATCGCGCGATCGAGCGCCGGGTAGTTCATCGAGCGTGCGCTGCGCGGCGTAAGCCCGGCTGCGTCGAGCGCGGATCGCCGGACGCGTCCGACGTAGAGCGACGGCCTGTACGTCGGCAACGACGCGAGAGCGCGGATCGATCCGTCCCGTGGGTCGAGCGCGACGATCGCACCACCGTTCGAGTACCAACAGCCGGAGCAGCCCGAGTGCTGGGCGCGGTCGATGCCGTAGCGCAGCGCGTCCTCCGCAGCCTTCTGGACTTTCACGTCGAGGGTCAGCCGGACAGCGTTGCCGGAATGAGGCGGGGTCTTCGTGGTGACCTGGCCGATCGGCCGGCCGAGTGAGTCGACCCGCAGCTGAGCGAGGCCGGGCGCGCCGCGGAGGTACTGGTCGTACCGGGACTCGATTCCGGTCTGCCCGATCGTGTCGCCGCCTCGGTAGCCCTGCTTGCCGAGCGCCTTCAGCTGCGCGCCCGAGATCTCGCTGACGTATCCGAGCACATGAGCCGCAAGCTCACGGTGCGGGTAGTAGCGCAGGTAACTCCTCACAATCTGCACGCCTGGGAAGTCCTCGGCGCGTTCCTGAACGTAGAAGGCCAGCCCGGGGGTCACGTTCTCCTTGACCTTGACCGGGGTAAGCGGATCGTTGCGGTGGCGCCGGAGCGTATTTCCGAGCTGAGAGACGGGGACCTGAACCAGTCGGGCCAGCGCACGAATCTCGCGCAGGCGGAGGCCGCGCCGCTTCGGCAGGTCGGTGATCCGGACCTGCACCGCCAGGCCGGGGACGTTCGTGACCAGCTTCTGCCCGTTCCGGTCGAGGATCGGGCCGCGCGGAGCCTGGACCCGCACGTCGCGAAGCTGATTGTTCTGCGCGGCGCGCAAGAGCTGCTCGCCGTTCAGGATCTGCAGCGACCAGAGCCTGAGAAACAAGGTCGCGAAGACCGCGATCGCGAGCATCCCCAGGAGCCCGACGCGCAATGCAAGCTTCGGCGTCAGGCGATACGGCTCCTCTGCACGCGGGTCGGGCGGAAGGAAACGGCGCGAGGCGACCCGCTTACCCAAGCAGGCGCACCTCCCGCGTGACCCATTCGCGCGGGCGTAGCAGGCGGCGTGTCAGTGCATACACCGGCACGGTCAGGATCAGGTTGAGCAGCACGGTCGGCAAGAGCGCGACGAAGATGTGATGCGCGGGAGCTGCCTGGCCCAGCAGGTAGCGCAGAACGAGAGCCGAGATCTGATACAGCACGGTGATCACGGCGATCGAGAGCAACGGCGCGTGCGCTCGATCGCGACCGGTGGTTTCGCCGTAGCGCCCGGTCCAGTAGCCGGCGAGCGTCAGCAGGAGCGCGGTGAAGCCGAGCGTCCCGAAGACGCCCGTGTCGGCGAGCAAGCCCGCCGAGAAGCCGGCGACGGCGCCGAAGACCGCGCCCCTCAGGAGCGAGACGCACACGACCGTGACCAACAAGAGATTCGGGTGCCCGCTCAGGATGTCGACGTTGGCGATCACGGAGAGCTGGATGACGACGACGAGGAACAGCATTCCCGCGGCCTTCGCCGCATCCGCCGGCATCACTAAGGCACTTTCGGCGAACGCTTGTGCGTGATCAGCGCGGTGACGGGGTCGAGTCCCGAGAAGTCGACGTACGGATTGATCTGGATCTGCTTGTACAGCGCGGTATCGCTCTGCCCGACGCTCGTCACGACGCCGATTGGAATCGCACCCGGGAAGAGCGACGGATAGCGCTTCGACTGCGTGCCGGCGGTGACGATCACGTCGCCTTCTCGCACGTCGCTCTCCTTGGGCACGTAGTCGAGCAAGAGCGAGCCCTCGCCCTCGCCGTGACGGACGAGCCCGGTCGCGCCGGTCTTCTGGTCACGGGCGGGCACCGCACTGCTTTCGTCGGTCAGCAGCGTGACGTGGGCGGCGCTTCCCGTCACGTCCGTGACTCGTCCGACGAGCCCGTCCTGCGTGACGATCGGCGTGTCCTCCTTGATGCCCTGGTCGGAACCTGCCGCGATGACGACCTGCTGATCGAACTCGCCGGACCACGAGATGATGCGCGTGTTCACGGGCGAGTAGTCGCGCGGGAAGAGCGGGCTGTCGATGAAGTGGAGCTGCGCGCGGAACTCTCGGTTCTGCTCCTGAGCGGACTTGCCCTGCAACGCCTGCTGGCGGAGCTCGTTCACCTGCAGCCGGAGGCGTCCATTCTGTTGCTTCGCGTGCACGAGACCGCGGAAGTAGCCGTAGACGTCACGGAAAGGTCGCGCAACTCGTTCGGCCGCGACCTCGAAGGGCCGCAGCACGGTCACGCCCGCGCTTTCCACCTGATGCAGCGTCCCGGTCGACGACGCCCGGAACGAAAACGTGATCAGGATGAGCGAGAGCAAGACGAGGCCCCCCACCACGGCCCGGCGCCGAAGGCTCGAACGGCTGCGGGAAGGGAAGGGCTGGGGTCGGGGTCTCGGTACGGACGAGCCCAGGACCGCGCTGACACTGCGGTTGCGAGGCACGAAGCGGTCTACGTTAGCGGTGATTCGGGATGGCAGTTTGCCATGGTGGTCAAGCCGCACGGTCGAGCAAGCTCGCCTGCGCTCAGTACGGCGCCGCCGAGCTGGCGCCTTGGAGGTCTAGGTTAGCGCGGAAGGTCTAACGGCGGTGATTGTTTCGCCGCGCCTTGGCGCTGCGGTGGATGGCCTCGAACTCCTCGAGACTGCGCCCGGAGCCCACGGCCACGCAGGTGAGCGGGCTCTCGGCCAGGTGCACCGGCATCTGGGTCTCGTGCCGCAGCCGCTCGTCGAAGTTCGTCAGGAGCGCTCCGCCGCCGGCCAGAACGATGCCCCGATCCATGATGTCGGCAGCGAGCTCGGGCGGCGTCTTGTCGAGGGTGGACTTGATCGCCTCGATGATCTGCTGCACCGGCTCGTCGAGCGCACGGCGGACCTCCTCGGAGCTCAGGACCACCGTCTTCGGCAGACCGGTGAGCATGTCTCGCCCTCGGACTTCGGCCTGCAGCTCCTCCCGCATGTCGTAGGCGGAGCCGATCTCGAGCTTGATCTCTTCCGCAGTTTGCTGCCCGATGAGCAGCTTGTACTCACGCTTGATGTGGTTGATGATCGCCTCGTCCATCTCGTCGCCGCCCACGCGCAACGACTGCGACACGACGATGCCGCCGAGCGAGATGACAGCGACCTCGGTCGTACCGCCGCCGACGTCGACGATCATGTTCCCGGTCGGTTCGGCGACGGGTAGCCCGGCGCCGATCGCGGCGGCCATCGGCTCTTCGATCAGATACGCCTGGCGCGCGCCTGCGCTCAGCGTCGCTTCTTCGACAGCGCGCTTCTCGACACCGGTGACCCCGGACGGAACGCACACAACGACCCGCGGATGCGCGAAGCGATGCTGGTGCACCTTCTGGATGAAGTGCCGGAGCATCTGCTCCGTGACGTCGAAGTCTGCGATGACGCCGTCCTTCAGCGGGCGGATCGCGGAGATCGTCCCCGGCGTGCGGCCGAGCATCCGCTTCGCCTCGACCCCCACGGCATGCACTTCGCCGGTGCGTTGGTCGATGGCGACGACCGATGGTTCGGAGAGGACGATGCCTCTACCGCGCACGTACACGAGCGTGTTGGCGGTGCCGAGGTCGACCGCCATGTCGCGGCCGCCGAAGCCACCGAGGTTGTCAAAGAGGCCCATGAGGCCGTCCGAGTCTAGCTTCATAACCGCAGCGAGCCTAGGAACGTGCAGACGGCCGCGCGAGCAAGGCTCGCACGGCCTCTATGGCCGGCACCACAAGCGGCGCCTCGGCGGGTTTTCTAGTCTGATTGGTATCTGGGATTAGCCGAATCCGTAGGTGCCGCTGAAGCGCTCGGCGAGCAGTCGCACGAGCAGAGCGGCGGGGAGCCCGACGACGTTGAGGTAGTCGCCCTCGATCGAGCCAACGAGCGCGGCGCCACGCCCTTGGATTGCGTACGCACCGGCACGCCCCTCCCACTCACCGGTCGCGACATATGCGCCAAGGTCGCGCGGCGTCAACTGCCGGAACGTCACGCGCGTGTCCTCGTGCTCTACGACCTCCCAGCCAGGCGTGAGCAGGCAGAGGCCCGACATGACGACGTGCGTCTGGCCGGATAGCTCCTCGAGCATCTGCTCCGCCTCCGTGGCGTCGGCGGGCTTGCCGAAGATCAATCCCTGCAACACGACCTCGGTATCGACGCCGAGCACAGGCCGGTCGCCCGCCTCTCCGGCAACGCTCCGTGCCTTCCCCTGCGCGTGCTCGCGCACGACCTGCACAGCGTCGGCGATTTCCGGCGCATGTTCTTCGTAGCGAGGCTCAATCACCTCGAACGGAATCCCGAGCTGTTCGAGGATCGCGCGACGTTGCGGCGAGCGCGATGCGAGCAGCAAGGGCAGTGCAGGCGCCGCGTCAGCCATCGTGCAGGCGAGTGACCCAGAGCTCTTCGGCGGGCCACCTGCGGGCCCAGTCGGCGGTCACGTACTTGTAGTAGGAGTGCGTCTCGGCGTCGGCCGGCGCGAAGAGCTCGACGAGACGCTCGAGCTGGAATCCGTTCGTCCGCAACAGCTCGATCCAGTCCCCGTGACCGAGGTGGAACTCGACCTCGTGAGTGTCCTGCCAGTCGACTTTGTGCAGCCCGAACTGGGGCCGGACGAGCTGCTCACCGACCTCCTCCATCGTCATGCAGAGCACGGATAGCGTCGAGTTGCGGAGAAAGATCAGGCGTCCGCCGGGCCGCACCAAGCGCGCCGCCTCGGGAATCCAGCGGTAGGGATCGGCCCAGATCGCCGCGCCGTACTCCGAATGGACGATGTCGAACGAGGCGTCGGGCAGCGGCACGTCCTCGCCGATCGCCTCGATCAGCGGAAACTCGATACCCGTCTCGCGCTGCAGTCGCCGCGCTGTCTCGAGCTGCGCCGGCGTCGGGTCGACGCCGACGACACGCGCACCGCGGCGTGCAAGCCAGGCAGAGAAGTAGGCGGTTCCGCAGCCGAGCTCGACGATGTCGAGGCCGTCCACGTCACCGAGGACGTTCAGGTCAGACTCGGGCGTGCGCCAGACGCCCCACCTGATCTCCTCTTCAGCCCACGCGCGCGCCGCGGACGCGTCCGTGTACTCCGCGTTTGCGCGGGTCCAGTTCGCGACGTTCTGCTGAACGTAGTCGGGTCGCTCAGACGAGCTCATCGTCCGAGAACCAGAGCGCGACCTCGCGCGCCGCCGAGTCCGGCGAGTCGGACCCGTGCACCAGATTGTCCGGCATCGCAACGGCGAGATCGCCCCGGATCGAGCCCGGCTCGGCGTCCGCGGGATTCGTCGCGCCGATCGTCTTGCGCAGCGTTGCGATGGCGCCGTCGCCTTCGACCACCAGGGCGAGCGTCGGTCCCGACGTGATGAACTCGACCAGCTCGCCGAAGAACGGCTTCTCGCGATGCTCCGCATAGTGGGTCTCGCCGAGCTCGCGATCGACGTGGATCAACTTTCCGGCACGAAGAGTGAAGCCTCGTCGCTCGATCCGCGCGAGGATCTCGCCGGCCAGCCTTCGCTCCACGGCGTCGGGTTTGATCAGGATCAATGACCGCTCGACCGCCATCGAGCGGACGAGTCTACTCGGAGCGTCGCCTCCGCCTGGGCGGTCGCACCTCGAAGGTCGGGAACTCCACGGCAACCGGCTCGACCGGCGTTTCGCAGTACGGGCACACCTGCCAGAGCGCCTCGAGCGGCGCCTTGCAGTTGGCGCAGGCCTGCTTGAGCTTCGTCGTGCAGACCGGGCAGACGAGAAACTCGTTCGACACCTCGGCCCGGCAGACCGGGCAGTAGAGGTCGCGGCGCGAGAGTCGCTCCTCCATCGCTTTGATCTCGAGCTCGCGCTCGCGCACGTCCTCGAGGTACTCCGGCGGCCGGAACAGCATGTAGACGAGCGCACCGAGGTACGGGATCACGAGGCCGATCGCCACGGCCGTGGCGATCAGGACCGGGTCTTCGATCCGCCGCTTCGCGTCCTTGTAGACCCAGTAGCCGACCGCCAGCCAGAAGGCGACCAGGAAGAAGAGGAGCAGGTTGAGGATGACGTGCCAGGTCCCCGAGGCAAAGAAGTCATGGATCCCGCTGAAGGTGCTGGCGATCACAGGAGGATTCTTCCTATTAGGTACCCGGCGAGAAACGCGAGGCCGACGATCGCTGCGAGCACGAACGCCGCGAACGCAAAGACGGTCAGCCTGTCGCCAACGTTCGCCATCGTACGCTTTCATCCTTGGCCAGATCGGCCAAGAGGTAAAGGGAGCCGGTCACGAGCAGCGGCTCGTCCAGGCTGCGGGCACGGCCGAGCGCCTCGACGGGATCCTCGATCGCCTCGATCCGCCCGAAGTAGGGGCGAGCCCGCTCGGCCAGATCCGTCGCGGAAAGGGCCCTGGCGTTGCTCGAGGACGTGGCGACCAGCCGGTCGCCGAGCGCCGAGAGGGCTGCCAGCATCCCGTCCACGTCCTTGTCCGCCAGGATCGAGGCGACCAGGACGTACCGCGCGCTCGGAAGACGCGGCAGCGCGTAGCCGAGCCCGGCGAGGTTGTGTGCGCCGTCCCAGATCTCGAGCGGATCCTCGCTCACACGCTCGAGGCGGCCCGGTAGCTGCACCTCCACGTGGCCGTCGACTGGACGGCCCAAGAACGTCTCTGCGGCGGCCATGGCGAGGGCGAGGTTGCTGCGGCCCGCGACGACGACGGTCTCGGCGCCGTTCTCGCGAGCGAGGTCCTCCCATTCCGGCTCGCCGATCACGACCGTCGCGCCGGGCTGAACGACGGCGAGCTTCTCCGCGGCGATCGCCTCACGCGTCGTCCCCAGCACGTCTGTGTGCTCGAGCGCGACGTTCGTCAGGACCTGGACGGGTGAGCGGAGGACGTTGGTCGCGTCGTGACGGCCGCCGAGCCCCGCCTCCACGACCGCGACGTCGACGCCGGCAGCGGCGAGCTCGGCGAGTGCCGCGGCGGTGAGCAACTCGAACTGCGTCGCGTGGAGGCGCTCGGCCTCGTCTCGCACCCGGGCAACGGCGTTCTCGAAGTCTGCCTCCCGGCCGCCGACCCTGATCCGCTCGCTCCACCCGCGCACGTGCGGGGACAGATACGCGCCCACGGTCAGACCCGCGTCGACGAGCAAGGTCTCGGCGATGCGCGTGACGCTCGACTTGCCATTCGTCCCGACGACGTGGATCGACGGATAGCGCAGCTGAGGATCGCCGAGCTCTTCGAGGAGAGCCTGGATCCGCTCGAGCCCGAAGCCGTCCTCGGGCCAGGGGCTCAGAGACTCAAGGTATTCAATCGCTGATGGCATCGAGCTCCCGTCGGTAGCGCGCGAGCTTCTCACGCTCGGCCTCGACCACTTCGGGAGGCGCGTTCTGGACGAAGCGATCGTTCGCGAGCATGCCCTCCGCCCGGGCGATTTCCTGCTCCAGGCGTGCGATCTCGGCTGCCGCATTGCCGTCCCCGGTCGCGCCCGGTCGAACGACGGCCTCGAAGATCCGCAGCTCTTCTCCCTCGAGCGGAACCTGGACTCCGCTGCGCCGGAACATCTCCGCCGCCTCCTGCACGCGCGTGAGCGCGCCCGCGCGGGAGGCGTCACCGGCCTCCGGCCACGGAGCGACGATCAGCCGGGTCGTGCGGTCGGGCAGGTTCGTCCAGATCTCCTCCGTTACATGCGGCATCGCCGGATGCAGGAGCTTGAGCAACCGCTCGAGCGCCGCCGTCGCCGTGGCTCGCGCGTCCACGTCGCCCTCGTAGAGGCGCCCCTTCACCGCCTCGGCGTACCAGTCGCAGAAGTCGTCGAAGGTCAGGTGGTACAGCTCGTCGACGAAATGGGAGAAGTCGAACTCGTCCAGCAGCCGCTCGAGCTCCCGCTGCGTCTGAGAGAGCCGCGCGAGAATCCAGTGTTCCTCGAGAGTGCGTGGCCGTTCCGCCGGGGTCGTGCCCTCGCCTGCGAGGATGATCAGCCGCGCGACGTTCCAGAGCTTGTTCGCGAGCTTGCGTCCTTCGTCGATCGCACCTTCCGAAAAGCGGACATCTTGCGACGACGCCATCTTCATCAACCCGTAGCGCATGGCGTCGGCGCCGTATGCCTCGATGACGGCAAGCGGGTTCATGCCCGTGCCCAGACTCTTCGACATACGCCCGCCGGCCGGCGCATGCACCGTCGAGTGGATGACGACATCCGTGAACGGGACATCGCCCATCATCTCGAGTCCCGCGAAAATCATTCGGTTCTCCCAGAGGCGGATGATGTCGCGGGCGGTCGTGTTCAGGTCGCCTGGATAGAAGGTCCGTAGGTCCTCCGTGTCCTCCGGCCAGCCGAGGGTCGCGAACGGCCACAGACAGGACGAGAACCAGGTGTCCAGCACGTCAGTCGAGCGCGTCAGCTCGCCCGAGCCGCATTCGCTGCAAGCCTCGGGGTCGGTCTCTTCGACGGTGACGTGCCCGTCGGGACACTCCCACACCGGCAACTGGTGACCCCACCAGATCTGCCGTGAGATGTTCCAGTCGGGCGCATCCTCCAGTGACTGAACGGCGAAGCGGTGCTGCGATTCGGGGTGGTAGCGCACGCGGCGGCTGCGCAGTGCCTCCAGCGCCGGCTTCCTCAGTTCCGCCATGGAGCACCACCACTGGAGCGAGATACGCGGCTCGATCCGGGTCTTGCAGCGGTCACACAGCGAGATGGAATGTCGATACGACTCGCGCTTCTCGAGCTGATCGTGTTCCTTGAGCCACACGAGCACGCGCTGATCCGCCTCCTCTTGCGTGAGCCCCGCCAGCTCGCCGGCCTCCTCGTTCATGCGGCCGTCGGGACCAATCACCGTGATCTCCGGCAGACCGTGGTCGACGCCGATCTCGTAGTCCGTCGGATCGTGACCGGGCGTGACCTTGAGCGCGCCCGTTCCGAACTCACGCTCCACGCGCTCGTCGGCGATCACGGGCACTCGTCGCTCGACCACGGGCACGATCACCTCACGGCCGACGAGCTCGCGGTAGCGATCGTCGTCCGGATGCACCGCGACCGCGACGTCCGCGAGGATCGTCGCGGGGCGAACCGTCGCGATCGTCACGTGGCCGTCGCCCTCCGCGAGCGGATAGCGGACGTACGTGAGCGCGTCGTCGACGTCAACGTGGGCGAGCTCGAGGTCGGACAGCGACGTCAGGTGGAACGGACACCAGTTGATGATCCGGTTCGCGCGGTAGATCCACCCCTTGCGATAGAGGTGGACGAAGAAACGCATGACCGCGCGCACGTACGCGTCGTCCATCGTGAAGCGCTCGCGACGATAGTCGAGCGAGGCGCCGACGCGGCGGAACTGGAACATGATCTTCCCGCCGTACTCACGCAGCCACTCCCAGACCCGCTGCTCGAACGCTTCACGCCCGAGGTCCTGACGCGTTTTGCCCTCCTCGGCCAAGTGCTTCTCGACCGCGTTCTGCGTCGAGATGCCCGCGTGGTCGAAGCCCGGCTGGAAGAGCGTGTTGAACCCCTGCATCCGCCGCGTACGGACGATCGTGTCGGCGAGCGAGAGCTGCAGCGCGTGCCCCAGGTGGAG
>VAWR01000011.1 GCA_005885245.1 Actinomycetota bacterium
ATGGGCGATCGCGAAGCTCTCGCGTGCAGGGTCGGGGTCCGCGTTGTAGTGGCCCTCCTCCTCCCAGGTCTGTTGCCAACGCTCCTCGACGCCCTCGGGCCGGTAGAGAGATTCCATCTCGCGCGCGATCCTAGCCTCGCCTCTAGAGCGGCTCAGACGATCGGTGACATCACGCAGCGACTATCCGGCGAGTCTAGCGACCGGTCGCGTAGCCCTGCATCCCGCGCGGATTCGCCGCCGCCCGCAGCTCCCCGGCGGCCTTTTCGACCGCCGTGACCCGTCCGAGCGACCAGTCGGGCGCGACCGTGACCTCGTGTCCACGCCTTCGCAGACCCGCCACGACCTCTGCCCCGAAGCGACCCTCCAGCTCGAGCGACCGCCGCTTGAAGCCGCGGGGATAGAACGACGA
>VAWR01000012.1:0-23070 GCA_005885245.1 Actinomycetota bacterium
AGGGCCAAGTCCTGCGAACCCGAAGGCCCCGACTTCTTCGCCACGGGCCTCCTGAGGAGGCTGTTAGCTCGCCGCCCGCCCAGCGCGGCATCACAGCCGAGAACGCGCTTGCCTTCATCACAGAGAGCACACCCGGAGGCAGTCACGAAAAAGCGCTAAGAGAACGTCGATGGGTCGACTGAGCGCGATGCGGTCGGCATGGTTCGTGCCGATGGCTAGCGGGACCCAGGCGAGGTCAGGCGGAACCGGCGCTCCCGTAGCCGGAGCGCTTGCTGTCGGTTTGGCGGCGGGCTGGAACATCGCGAATACAGGCGCAGCGGCCGGGACGCTCTCCTCGGCCTATGGCGTATCGCTCCCGACGATCGGGTTGCTGACGACGGCATTGTTCCTGACCCACTTCGGCAGCCAAGTCCCGGGCGGCATTCTGATTGACCGATTTGGGCCTCGACCGGTGGGATTCGCAGCGCTGAGCGTGATAGCCGTGGGCAACGCAATCGCGCTCGCCTTCGCCAGTTTTCCGCTGGCGGTCGTTGCCCGACTCATCATCGGCCTTGGCACAGGGACGGGTTTCGTGGCCGGAAGTGACTGGGTTCGCGCGGCCCGCCGCTCTTCGGTGGGCCAGGGCCTCTATGGAGGATTTTCAGTAGCGGGAGGCGGACTCGCGGTTTTAATGGTTCCACTCCTCGAGCCCGCCCTCGGGTGGCGCTCTGCATATGTGGCGGCGCTTGGTGTCTCTCTTGTTCCACTGGTGGGTTTGACCCGGTCGGCCGAGCTCGCGGCACACTTTCCTAACGCGTACCCATTCAGAAGGGTCGTGCACGAACGTCCGCTCTATCTTCTTGCCGCACTTCACACCGCGTCGTTCGGGTTGAGCGTCATTGCGAGCAACTGGGTTGTGAGCCTGCTGACGCGTCGGGGCGTTTCTCACGGTCTTGCGGGATTGGTCGGATCACTGCTTCTTCTTGGCGGGCTTGCGACGCGTCCGCTGGCGGGCGTCGTCGTTCGACGCCGACCGCACTTAGAACGACCGCTTCTTTCCTTCAGCATGATCGGCGGAGGAGCCGGTATTGCCGTTCTCGCGACGCCAGCACCGATTCCGGTCCTGACCTTCGCGGCGTGTTTAGCGGGACTGGCCGCCGGCGTTCCGTTCGCGTCCGTCTTCACTGGCGCACAGCGCATTCAACCAGCCAGCCCCGCGGCCGCGATCGGGCTCGTCAACGCGGTTGCGACGTTCACGATCCTGGCAGGGACCCCGCTAGTTGGCCTGAGCTTCTTACTTCCCGGTGACGGACGGATCGGGTTTGCCGTGCTTGCTGCGCTTTGGTGTTCGGCTGCCTGCGCGGTACCTGCCGGATATCGTGCCTTGATCAGCGGATCCGATCTGTAGCGCTCGGGATCCCCGCGCTAGCGAGACGCACGACCGGTGTGTCTGCTCCAGCCGATCAGTCACAATGCGGAGGATGCGCAGCGAGGCCTGGTTGGCCGATGGGCTCTTTAATTGTCACCACGGCGTGCTCGTCCTTGGTGATGAGACGATCTCGTTCCTGAACGAGGAAGCGGCGTCGATTTTCGATTTCGATCTAGGCCAAGTCGCTTTCTCTTTCCCTTGGTATCTGTTCACGACTGGCTTGGACATTCACTGCTCTGGCGACAAGCGCCGCGTGCTCTTTGCGAATCCCTATCTCGATGGGGGCGGAGTGCGAGCGGCGCGAGACAAGGGACGACTGTGGCGTGATGCACTTGGCGCTCCTCAAACGGATGCCCAGGCCGTGAGCGGCGCCGAGCATCGCGCTTGAAGCCTGGCGGCACGCGTTCGGCGCCGAGCTCCCTACTTTCGCGTCGTGTCGGCGACCCTTAACGCCTCCCAGACCCGCGAGGATGTAAAAGGCAGATCCACGTGCGGTACGCCCAGCGGCGTTAGCGCATCGGCGACAGCGTTCGCGATGGCGGCTGGTGCGCCGATCGAGCCTGCCTCGCCGACGCCCTTCGCGCCGAGCGGATTGAGCGGCGAGGGCGTCTCACGCAGCTCGCTCGCGATCGGCGGTACGGAGAACGCGGTCGGCACGTGGTAGTCGTAGAGGTTGACGGCGAGCGGCTGTCCGTACTCGTCGTGTCCAACCTGTTCATAGAGGCATTCGCCGATCGCCTGCACGGTGGCGCCGATCACCTGTCCTTCCGCGAGCAACGGGTTGATGACGCGGCCGCAGTCGTCAGCGGCGGCGATGCGCTGGATGAGGACCTCGCCTGTCGCACGCTCGATCTCGAGGAAGGCGAGATAGGCGCCATGAGAGAACGCGGGTCCTGCGAGCTCGAAGCGGGCCGAGGCGGTAACCGGGGGAGTCGCGCCTGCGTCAAGCTGCGCGCGTACGTCCTGGAGCGCCAGCAGCAATGCAGAGCCGCCAACCGTGATTGAACGACTGGCGAAGGTGCCCATTCCTTCCGGAATCTCGGCGGAGTCGCCCCAGCGCACCTCAACCGCGGTCGGGTCGACGCCGAGCACGTCGGCGGCGATTTGGGCGTACGTCGTCTCGTGTCCCTGCCCGTGCGTCGAGGATCCTGTGCGGCAGACGACGCGCCCGTCGGCCTCGACGGTGACCCCTGCGCTCTCCCAACCCGGCCCGATGCGTTCGACGTAGAGCGCGATGCCGACACCGACGAGGCGTCCCTCGCCCCGTGCCGCCGTCTGCTCGGCGCGCGCCGCGTCGACTCGGCCAAGCGCGAGCACGGCGTCGAGCGCGCCTTCGTAGTCGCCGGAGTCGTAGACGAAGCCGAGCGGCGTTGTGTATGGGAAGTGCTCCTTGGGGATGAGGTTGCGGCGACGCAGTTCGACGGGATCGATCGCCAGCTCGCGTGCGGCGATATCGACGAGGCGCTCGAGCACGAGCGCAGCCTCCGGCCGGCCGGCGCCTCGGTACGGCCCCGTCGGGACTTTCGTGGTCGCGACGCCGACTACCTCAACCTCGGCGGCCGGGATCAGGTAGCAGCCGGTCAGCAGCTTCGCCGCCGTCAACGCCGGGACCGGTGTCGTCGCGTACAGATAGGCGCCGAGATCGGCCAGATAGCGCGCGCGGACGGCGAGCATCTGGCCGTCGCGGTTGAGCGCGAGCTCCGCGTCGACGTCGGCGCCTCGGCCCTGGTAGGTGGCGAGCATGTTCTCCGTTCTCGTCTCGGTCCACTTCACGGGCTGGCCCAGCCGGACCGCGCACAACCCGACCAGTGCCGACTCTGGGCCGGGTACACCCTTGCTTCCGAACGCTCCGCCGACGTCCGGAACGACGACGCGCAGCTGGTCGGGCGAGCGCCGCAGCACCGCCGACAGTCCCACTAGCTGGCGGTGTTGGTCCTGTGCGGAGATCCAGATCGTGAGCAGGTCGGCTGAGGCGTCATACGCCGCGACGGCCCCGCGTGGCTCGAGCGCGGCGGCGACGAGCCGCGGCATCCGGATCCGCTGGCGAACGACGTGCGCGGCGCGTGCGAAGGCGCCTTCGACGTCGCCCTCGGCGCGATGCCAGCGCACAAGTACGTTGTCCGGCGCGTCGTTATGGAGGACGACATCGCCGCGCAGCGCGTCGTCCAGCTCGATCGCGACCGGCAGCTGCTCGAAGTCGAGCTGGACGAGCTCCGCGGCGTCGACGGCAGCCGCTGCCGACTCGGCGACAACGACGGCGAACGGTTCGCCCGCGTAGCGCACGCGTTCGCTTGCGAGCACTGGGTGGGGAATCTCGGCGACGTCGGCCTCGGCGTGGTTGATCGGAAACGCGCCGACTTCGTCGGCGATCTCCGCCGCGGTGAGCACAAGCCGAACGCCTGGGACAGCACGCGCCGCCTCCGTGTTGATTGCACGGATCTGAGCGTGCGCGACCGGGCTGCGCGCGAACGCGGCGTGCAGCATCCCAGGCAGCTGCAGGTCGTCGACGTACTTGGCGGCGCCTGTTAGGAAGCGCTCGTCTTCGAAGCGTGGCAGCGCGCGACCGATCCAGGCTGAGGTGCGTGTGGCGGAGTCGCTCACGCGGCGACGAGTGGCTCGAGCGGGACGTGGTGCAACGACTCGGCGCCCGAGTCGGTGACGATTGTGAGCGCGCCGAGCTGGAGGCCCATGCGCTCGTCTGGCGTGATCGGGTTTGGCTGCAGGACAACCGCCATGTTGCGCTCGAACCGAAACTCGTCGCGGGCGGGTGGATCGTCGAAGCGTGCGCGGTCGACGAGTGGCGGGAGGATGTCGACGCCGTAGCCGTGCAATAGGTCGTCGTAGATCGTGAAGCCGGCGTCGCGGATCGGGGCGGCGGCGCGGATCGCATCGGCGACCGTTGCGCCGGTCCGGACGGCGTCGACGAGCCCTTCGTATGCAGCGAGGGCTGCGTCGAATAGGCGACGCCAGTCCGGCGCCGGCTCGGCGTCGACGAAGATCGGCCGGTGCAACTGTCCTGAGTAACCCCAGTACGACGCGCTGAACTCGGTGATGATTACGTCGCCGCGCTTCAGCCGGCGCTGGGAGGGATTCTGCGCCGGCACGCAGCCGGTCGGCTCGTCCATCGCCATCGAGCGGAGAAACGTGATGTGCGGCAGCCCGCCTTCGGGGCGGTACGCGTGCTCGGCGAGCGCCACCAGCTCGACCTCGGTCATTCCCGGGCGCGCGCCTTCGGCGACTGCGACCATTGCCTTGTCGCTGAGTTCGGCCGCGCGGCGCAGCCACTCGAGCTCCTCGTCGGACTTGACGAGTCGCAGCCGCTGGAACTGCCGGGTCACGTCGACGACCTCGCGGACACGATCGCGAAGCGTCAGGTAGTGCGCGTATGGCATCCCCATCTCGAACGTCGCGTTGACGCCGACGAGCCCAACTCGGCGCGCCGCTCCTAACCGCTCCGCGATCTTCTCCGCCGGTTTGTAGCCGCCCCATTCGACCACGGTAATGTCGCTCACCTCGCGCGCATTCGGCACGTGGTTCGCGAGCCCAGTCAGCAGCGACGGCTCGCCCTCGCGCGGTAGCACGAGGTAGCAATGATGGAGATCGAGGTGATTCGTCAGCCAGAAGACGTTCGCCTGGTTATGTCGGTTGACACCGGAATTCCCAAAGAGGACGAGCGCATCGAGATTGTGCTTGTCCATCAGGGCGTCGGTGAGAGCGCGGCGTCGCTGCGTCTCCGCGCGGGAGAAGCGGCCCCACATCAGCTCAGTTGCTCGCGCAGCCAGTCCGCTACGAGCGGGCGGTACCTGTAGGGAACGTCGTTGCAGACGTGGTTGCCGTTCTCGAGCAGAACGAAGGTCGCGTTCGGCGCAGCGTCGGCGATCCTCTTCGACTCCCGCCAGTTCACGAGGCGGTCGAGCTTGCCGGCGACGATCAGCAGCGGCTGCTCGATGCGCTCGGCGACGCCGCTGAGGTCGAGCGCGGCTGCCTTCGTGTGCGCCTCCTCGGCGCTCGCGGCGCCCGCGTGATGCTGGAATGTCTCCCGCGTCAGCGAGGGACGGGTGTCCCAGACGTCCCCGAAGTTGAACGGGCCGCTGACTCCCGCCGCCGCTCGCACGCGGGGCTCGAACGCGGCCGCGCGCGCCGCGTAGTAGCCGCCGAGGCTGACTCCGGCTAGGCCGATCGGAGCGTCCCACTCGAGGTGGTCGAGCGCCGCAGCGACCCCGACCTCGTAGTTTGGATGAATGAGCGTCGTGTAGCCGGTCTCGCCCTGGCCGGGCCCGTCTAGCGACAGGGTCGCCATCCCGCGTCGCAGGAAGACGTTCTCCCACTCGAAGAACTCCTCCTTCGTCGAGTCGAGTCCGGGTAGGAGCAGGGCAAGCGGTGGCCGCTCGGCGTCCTGCGGGAGACGGAGGTTGGCGAACATCGTCGCCCCTTCGAACGGAATCTCGAGCCGCTCCGCCGCGGGGTCGAGCAGACGATGCACCTCGCGTAAGGCGGCGACGGCCTGGTCGGCGGCCGCGCGGTAGCGATCCATGTCGACCATCCAGACGAACTTCGCGAAGTGGTAGGAGAGCGCGGCGTGATTCCACGCCTCGCCGGCCGTCAGCGTGCGTGCTTGCTGCTCCGCTTCGCGCGCGCGCTGCGCGTGCATATCGCCGTTCGCAACCCATGCGGGCAACCATTCGGGCCACGTCTGGACACGCGACGCCACGCGGCGGAAGTCGTTGATGTCAACGCCCTGCGAGACGAATCGCGGCGCCCAGTTCGCGACGGCCGCCTCGACGCGCTCATCAGCCACGCGCGATCACCTCCTCGATCGAGCTGCCGAAGTCGCGCAGCATCACCGCGGCGGCGTTGCGTCCCGGGCCGGCGGACACCGACGCGCCCGGATGCGTGGTCGAGCCCGTCTGGTACAGACCCGCGATCGGCAGCCGGTGCTGCGCCCACCCCGGAACCGGACGCAGCGCGCCCGACTGCGCCGGGCTCATCTCGCCCCCGTGACAGGAACCACGCCAGTTGTGCTCGTTCAGGCGCTCGAGGTCGACCGGGCTCTTAACCAGCGTCGCGAGAATGGTGTCGTCGGTGAGGTTCGGCGCGTAGCGGCGTAGCTGATCGAGATTGGCGCGCGACACGTCCTCCTTCACGTCATCCCAGCACTCGGGACCGCGATCGGCGAGCTCGTAGGGGTGGAAACCGATCACCTTCAGAGTGTGCTGCCTGTCCGGCGCGCGCGACGGATCGGCGACGGTCGCGCAGACGACGAGCAGCGGCGGGTCGTCGAGCGCGAGCGCCCCGCGGCGCACGTCCCAGCCGATGCGCAGCAGCCGGTCGACCGAGTCCGCGGTACCTGAGGCGACCGCCTCGAGCTCGTCGCCGTCGACCAAGAACCGTGGCGCTTCACTCGTCGCGTAGTGAGTGACGAACATCGCCACACCGGGACGCCACTCACCGACCCCGGCGAGGAAGTCTTCGCCCCACGCATCCGCGGGTGCGAGCTGCGGCAGGTGAGCGACGTGGACGGACGACAGCACGGCGCGCCGCGCGACGAATCGCTCACCGTTCTCGGTCTCGACTCCGGTGCAGCGCCCCTGCTCGAGCACGAACCGCGTGACGCGGCGGCCGGGCAGCAGCGTCCCGCCGCCTGCTTCGATCAGCCGCGACAGCGCCGAAGGCAAGGCTCCCGATCCCCCCTTCGGAAGCGTCCACGAATGCTGCTGGCGGCCGTACGGAAGCGAGTAGGCGAGCCAGCCCGTGCCGGCGTTGTCCGGCGGCTGCAGCGTCATGAACGCCAGCCAGAGCATGAACGCGCGAGTGTGCGGATCCTCGAACTCGCGCGCGATCACGTCCCACGCGCTTTCGGCGATTCGGCGCAGCCAGCGTCGACCGTCGGGGAGCTGCGCGACGCGGTCCTGCAACGACGGACCCCAGCCGATCGGCGTGTAACGGTAGGCGCCGAACGCGCCCTTTGCGCGGTCGTACTCGTCCACCATGCGGCGGAAGGCGTTTGCATCGCTGCGCGAGAACTTGGCGAACTCTGCACATGTGCGATCGAGGTCTCGCCACTGGGTGAGCCACGTCCCGTCGGGAAAGGGGATATGCGCAACCGGATCCGGCTTCAGGTACTCGAGCCCATACTCACCAAGTTGCAGCTCGTCGTCGCGCAGGGTCGGGCTCGCCTGGATCAGGTTGTGCGCGGTCGAGCACGTGTCGTGCAGGAAGCCGGGCAACGTCAGCTCCTCCGTCGCCGTGTCACCGCCCATGATCGGCCGCGTGTCGAGCACGCAACACTCGAAGCCGGCGCGCGTGAGATACGCCGCGGCGACGAGCGCATTGTGGCCGCCTCCGGCGACGACGACGTCGAACGACTCGCTCATCCGCTAGCCTGCGCGCGATGGCGCGGCTCCCTTACGTCGATCCCACGTCGCTCACGGATCCGGAGCTCATCGAGTACCTCGAGCAGGCGCGGCTGTTCGGAACACCGCGTCCGGAGACGCAGGCGATCCGCTCGAACGTCCCCGCAGTCGCCAAGGCGTTCTCGCGTCCGTGGGAGACGATCTTCCGCGGCGGCGCCGTCGAGCACTCGCTCAAGGAACTCTGCCGTGTCTACGTCTCGCAGACGATCAACTGCGACTACTGAGGATCGCAACGGTCTCTCCGGGCCGGAGAGCAGGGCATCGAGGCGCAGGACTACGGCGATCTCCTCAACTTCGAGCGCTCCGACCGCTACAGCGAGCGGCAGAAGGCTGCACTGCTCTACACCAGCATGCTCGTCTGGAACCCCGAAGGCGCCGACGACACCGTTTGGACCAGGCTGCGGGAGCAGTTCGCCGTCGACGAGATCGTCGAGCTCGGCCAGTTCGTCCAGCTCACCTACGGACAGCAACGCGTGATCAAGACGTGGGGCGTCGGCCACGGCGACTTCCTCGCCGACACGAACGCGGGCCTCGCGGGCGACCGGGAGAAGGTCTAGCTGCCCCACCTTCCGGGCACCGCCGACGAGATCAGGTCGCGCGTGCCTGCCGCGCAGGAGGCGTTCTCCTACACGCGCGACAACGTCCTTCGCGGCGGACTGGTCGAGGCGGCCCTGAAGGAGCTCTGCTTCCGCTACCTCGCGGGCGATTTGGATCAGTCCGATCCCTCGCGGTTCGAGCCGCGGGAGCGTGCCGCGCTTGACTGGGCGCATGCGATCGCCTCGGACTCCGACCGCGCCGATGACGAGCTGTGGTCGCGCCTCCACGGGTTGTTCAGCGACGAAGAGCTGGTCGAGCTCGGCTGCGCGATCGGCTTCGAGCTCGGCCAGCAGCACTGGCGACGCACGCTCGGCCTCCCCGGCCGCGATCTCGAGTGACACCGAGCTAGAGGCGTCGGGTGCCGTTGAATGTCAGCACCTTCAGCTCGGTCATCTCTTCGATCGCGTAGCGAATCCCTTCCCGTCCGGCGCCGGAGTCCTTGACACCGCCGTACGGCATGTGGTCGACCCGGAACGTGGAGACGTCGTTGATCATCAGACCGCCCGTCTCCAGCCGCTCGAACGCCTCGTCAATGAGCCGCTGATCGTTGGTGAACAACCCGGCCTGCAACCCGAACCGGCTCGTCGTCGCGCGCTCGATCGCATCCAACGGATCGTCGTAGGGCGACAACACGACGATCGGAGCAAACACCTCCTGGCAGGAGATGCGGAGCTCATCGGCCACGCCGGTGAGCACTGTCGGCTGCCACATCCGGCCCTCCCGGGTCCCGCCGGTCAGCACCTGGGCGCCGACGGCGACCGCTTCCTCCAGCCACTCCTCGACGCGTTCGCCCGCCGCGTCGTCGATCAAGGGGCCGATGTCGGTCGCCTCGTCAAGCGGATCGCCGACGACAAGCGCGTGCACACGCCGAAGAAGCTCGTCGGCGAAGTCGTCGTACACGGACGCCTGGACGTAGACACGCTGCACCGAGATGCACGTCTGTCCCGATTGCACGAAGCCGCCCCACGCGACTCGCTCGGCCGCGTAGGCGACGTCGGAGTCCGAGTGGACGATCACCGGTGCGTTCCCGCCGAGTTCGAGCGTCACGCGCTTGCGACCCGCGCGCCGCTTTAGATCCCAACCGACGGCAGGGCTGCCAGTGAAGGTGAGCAGCTTAATCCGCTCGTCCTCGACGAGTGGAGCCGCGGTCTCCGTCGATGAGGGAACAACCGCGATTGCTCGCTCGGGCCAGCCAGCTTCCACTATGATCTGCCCGAGTTTCAGCGCGCTCACCGGCGTCTGCGTCGCCGGCCGGATCAGGATTGGGTTGCCCGCGGCCAGCGCTGGCGCGACTTTGTGCACGACAAGGTTGAGCGGGAAGTTGAACGGTGTGATTCCTGCGATCGGACCGAGCGGGATTCGTCGCACGTGCGCGACCCGGTTTTCGGTGCCCGGGAGCCAGTCCAGCGGCACGATCTCGCCGTAGATGCGCTTCGACTCCTCGGCGGCGACCTTGAAGGTGAACGCCGCCCGGTCCGCCTCGAGCCGCGCCGTCTTGAGCGGTTTACCCGCCTCGCGCGCGATCGTAAGTGCGAACTCCTCTCGGCGCGCGCCGATCGCGTCGCTGATCCGCTCGAGGATTGCGGCGCGCTCGTGCGAGGCGAGTCGCTTCGTCGTCTCGAATGCCGCCGCCGCACCGGCGATCGCAGCCTCGATCGTCGCCGGGCCCGCTCGCTGGACATTGGCGATCGACGCCCCGTCGTAGGGACTTTTCACGGCATATGCTTCGCCGCTCTCGGCCTGTTCGCCCGCGACGAGCGGGAAGAAATCGCCGAGCTGTGGTTGCTTCTCGGTGCCGCCGAGGACCGCGGCTCCGCGCAGACGCTCGTCCGTCGCCGCCATCAGGGCACCAGCCCCGCCGGCTCCTCGACGAGGTCGGCCAGCGTCCCGAGGAAGCGCGCGCCGCGTGCCCCGTCGACAACGCGGTGGTCGAAGGACACGGTGAAAATGGACATGGAACGCACCTCCGGATGACCGTCGATTGCGACCACTCGTTCCGCGATTCGGCCGACGGCGAGGATCGCGGCCTGGGGCCCGTTGAGAACGGCGCTGAATGCGTCGACGCCGTACATGCCGAGATTCGAGATCGTGAAAGTGCCGCCGCCGACATCCTGCGGACGCAGTGTGCCGGTACGCGCCGCCTCGACGAGCTCCTCCCGCCGCGCGGTGACCTCGCGCAGCTCGAGCCGGTCAGCGGCATGAACGACCGGCACGACCAGCCCGTCGTCGACCGCGACCGCAATGCCGACGTTGACCTCTTCCGCGGCGACGATTCCGCCCTCGTGCCACTGTGCGTTGACATGCGGATGCTCGCTTAGCGCGGCGGCGACCAGCTTGACGAGCAGGTCGGTGTGGGTCACGCGTTCGTAACCCGCGCGCTTGCGAGTGCTCGCGCGCCACGCCTCCAGCCGGCCGGCGTCGACCTCACGAGAGAGGTAGAAGTGCGGCGCCGTCTGCCAAGACTGCGTCGTCCGCTCGGCCATGCGCTGCCAGATCGCCCCGAGCCGCGGCGGCGTCCGAGGCACGCCGGCGGTCGAACCGTCGCGGCCCCTGCCCGTGGACTCGACGTCCGTCGCGAGCACCGCCCCGTGGGGACCTGAACCGGCGAGCGCGGCGACGTCGACGCCGCGCTCCGCGGCGAGACGCCGCGCCTTCGGCGAAGCCAGCGGCCGCCTCCCGGCGCGTCCGCGTCCGCTCGTCCGTTGCACCGGCGGCGGCACCTGGGCAGTCACCATCGGCTCCACGCCCGCAGGCGTCTCGGGTGGCGTCTTCTCGCCGGGGGCGAGGATCACGGCGACGACGCCGCCGACCGGCACGTCGGCGCCCTCCGGCACTCGCAAGCCTGCAAGCGTCCCGCTCGCGGGTGCCTCGATCTCGACCGTCACCTTGTCGGTCTCGATCTCCATGATCGGCGCGCCCTGCTCGACGGCGTCGCCCTCGCTCTTCAACCAGCGCAGTATTTTGCCGCTTTCCTGCGCCATCCCGAGCGCGGGCATGATCACATCCGTCGGCATCTAGGACGGGTCGAGCGTCGCACCCTCGAGCCGTGATCCCTCCACGACGGCGTCGACAGGAGGCAGGTCGGCGCTGTTCAGGTTCGACTGCGACTCGCGAATGCCAGCGAGCGGGCCGCCTGCGGTTGGCTGACCCCCGCCTGCGACCAGCAGCTCCTCGGCCGGAAAGCGCGTAATCACCTCGCAACCATCCTTGGTAACGACGAGCTGCTCCTCGATCCGCGCTGCCGACCAGCCGTCCGAGGCCGGCCAGAACGTCTCCAATGCGAAGACCATTCCCTCCTGGACCACAGTCGGATATTCGAACGAGACGAGCCGGCTGAAGATCGGCTTCTCCCAGATCGACAGTCCGACGCCGTGGCCGTACTGCAGCGCGAACGCCGCCTCCTCGTCCGGGAAGCCGAACTCCTCCGCCTTCGGCCAGACGGCGACCACGTCGGCGGTCGTGACACCCGGACGGATAAGCGAAATCGCGTGATCGAGGATGTCGCGGCAGCGCTTGTACGCGTCAACGAGCGCGCGCGACGCGCTGCCGACCGCGAACGTACGGTAGTAGCAGGTCCGGTAGCCGTTGTACGCGTGCAGGATGTCGAAGTACGCCGGGTCACCGGGACGCAGCATGCGGTCGGTGAACACGTGCGGATGCGGGCTACAGCGCTCGCCGGAAATCGCGTTCACTCCCTCCACATGCTCGGAGCCGAGCTCGTACAGCACCTTGTTCACGAGCGCGACGCACTCGTTCTCGCGGAAGCCGGGGCGCAACGCGCGGAACAGTTCGCCGTACGCCCCGTCGACCATCGCGCACGCCGTATTAAGCAGAGTGATCTCGTCCTCCGTCTTGATCATGCGCACGTCCTGCAGCAGCGCCTGGCAGTCGACGACAGTGATTCCTTCGGCCTCGAGTGCGCGCAAAACCGGGAGCTCGACGATGTCGATGCCGAGCGGCTCGCCAAGGAGTTCGCGCTCTGCGAGCTCCGTCTTGATCTTCTGCGCGACGGCCTCCGCCCGCCCCTGCACGGAGCCGCGCAGCGTAGAGATGCCAGCGCGCGAGCGGTCCTCGCCCAGCCACGGACTGTAGAGCTTATGGTGGCGCGCCGCCGAGCCGAAGTCCCACATGATCGGCTCGTCGTTCTGCGGCAGGAGGCAGAAACGAACGAGCTTGTCGATCGCCCACGTGCCGATATGGGTCGCCGTGATGTAACGGATGTTGTTCATGTCGAAGCACAGCAACGCACCGAGCTCCGACTCGGCGAGAGCCCGCTTCGCGCGTGCGAGCCTTTCGGTGCGCAATCGCTCGAGGTCGACGCGCTGCTCCCAATCGACCGCCATCGTCCCGTACGTCCGCAACGCCATCGCTACTCCTTCCCCACGAGTCTGCGAGCCTCGGCCGCGACCGTGTCGGCGGTCGGCACGGTCAGGTCCTCCAGCACCGGCGAGAACGGGATCGGCACGTCCATCGCGCACATCCGGCGCACGGGTGCATCGAGGTCGTAGAACGCGTCCTCCGCGATCAGGGCCGCGAGCTCGGCGCCGACGCCATAGCTGCGGTGGCCCTCGTCGATCACGATCGCGCGTCCGGTCTTGCGCGCCGACGCGACGATCGTCTCGCGGTCGAGCGGAACAAGCGTGCGCGGGTCGACGATCTCGACGCTGACCCCGTCGGCAGCGAGCTGCTCGGCCGCGTCGAGCGCGACGTAGACCATCGAGCTCGTCGCGACGAGTGTCACGTCCTCCCCCTCGCGCTTCACGTCCGCGACGCCGAGTGGCAGGACGTATTCCTCCTCGGGGACGGGTCCCTTAACCGCGAACATCATCTTGTCCTCGAACACGACGACAGGGTTGTCCTCGCGAATCGCGGCCTTGAACAGACCCTTCGCGTCGTACGGTGTCGCCGGCAGCACGACCTTGACCCCCGGAACGTGTGCGACGAGCGCGTGCAGGCTCTGGCTGTGCTGCGCCGCGGATCGCCGCGTCGCTCCGAGCGTCGTGCGGATCGTCAGCGGCGCCTTCAGCCTGCCGCCGGACATGTAGTGGATCTTCGCCGCCTGATTGACGAGCTGATCCATCACCAGCGTCATGAAGTCCCCGAACATGATGTCGACGACGGGACGCATCCCCGTCATCGCGGCGCCGAGCCCGATCCCGGAGATCCCGGCCTCGGAGATCGGCGAATCGATCACGCGCTCGGGACCGAACTCTTCGACGAGTCCCGAGAGGACCTTGAACGGCGTGCCCGCTTCGGCGACGTCCTCGCCGACGATGAAGACGGAGGCGTCCCGGCGCATCTCCTCCGCGAGCGCCTCGTTCACTGCCTGTGACAGCGTCAGCTCGCGTGTCCCCGGCTGGGCCGCGACTGCGCTAGGCGAAGACATGCTGGTCGACTTCGCTCTCGTCAGGATACGCCGCGGCGAGCGCGAACTCGACGCCCGCCTCGACCTCTTGCTGCGCCTCGGACCCGATCTGCGCGAGCGTCTCGGCCACGACGCCCTGCTCCCGCAGCCACCCAGTGAGCAGCTCGATCGGATCGCGCTCCGATTTCCACTCCGTTTCCTCCTCTTCGGAGCGGTAGTAGCTGCGGTCGACGTCGCCGACGTGGTGTCCGTGGAAGCGGTAGGTGTTCAGCACCAGGAACGTGGGCCCGTCCCCGCGACGGGCGCGCGCGACGGCGCGCACGGCGGCGTCGAACACCGCGCGGACGTCTTGGCCGTCGACCTGCTCGGCCGCGATTCCGAACGCCTCGCCCCGCGCTACGAGGTCGCCGGCGGTCGTCTCGGAGTAGTGCGTGTACTCGTTGTAGAGGTTGTTTTCGCAGGCGTAGATCACGGGCAGCTTCCAGAGCGACGCCATGTTCATCACCTCGTAGAGGACGCCCTGCCCGAGCGCGCCCTCGCCGAAGAAGCAGACCGCGACCTGGTCGGTGCTACGCATCTTCGCGGACATCGCTGCGCCCGTCGCGATTCCGGTCGACCCGGCGACGATCGCGTTCGCGCCGAGGTTTCCGTTCTCGTGGTCTGCGATGTGCATCGAGCCGCCCTTGCCGCGGCAGTAGCCAGGCTCCTTGCCGAGCAGCTCGGCGAACATGCGGTCGGCCGCGGCGCCCTTCGCAAGGCAGTGACCGTGACCGCGATGCGTGCTGGTGATGTAGTCGTCCTTGCGGAGCGCCATGCAGATGCCGACGGCGACGGCTTCCTCGCCGATGTAGAGGTGCGCGAGGCCCGGCATCTTCGCGCTGCGGTAGAGCTCGTTGACGCGCTCTTCGAAGGCACGGATCGTTGCCATCCGGTGGTACGCGTCGAGCCACCGCTCGATCGTGGAATCGGACGTGAGCTTCGTCTCCCGCATAGTGCTCATGTCGCGGCTCCGGCGGTGACGCCTGACATCTGGGCCAGCACGTCGAAGAGGACGGCGAAGTCCTTGTCCTCCAGACCCATCCCGCGCGCGGCGGTCAGGAATTCGTTCGTGACCGCGGTCGTCGGCAACGGCACGTCGAGCTCGCGGCCGAGCTCGAGTGCGAGGGTCATATCCTTCTGCATCATGTTCACGTCGAACCACGCCTCGTCCGGCTCTTCGAGCACGAACGGCCCCCGGTAGACGACCATCGGCGAGGCAATCACGCTGGAGAGCAGCACTTCGACGGCGGTCTCGCGCGGGATCCCGCTCTTCTCGGCAAGCAAGACGCCTTCGCTAAAGGCGAGCATCTGCACCGCCAGACTGAGGTTCGTTGCGATCTTCATCGTCGCCGCCGCGCCGTTCGGCCCGACGTGGAACACCTTCGGCCCGATCGCTTCCAGGATCGGCTTGACGCGCTCGAAAACCTGCGCATCGCCACCGACCATCACGGTCAGCTTTCCCTGCTCGAGCGTGATCACCGAGCCCGAGACCGGCGCGTCGAGCATCTCGGCGCCCAGCGCCGACACCTGCTCGGCGAGCGCGCGCGTGTTCGCCGGGCTCGCGGTCGACATGTCGACGTACACGCTGTCCGGCCGCAGGCCCGCGAGGATCCCGTCGCGGCCATCGGTGACCGCGCGGACGGCGGCCGTGTTGGTGACCATCGTAAAGACGATCTCGCTGCGCTCCGCGAGCTCGCGCGGGCTGTCGGCCCAGTGCATGCCTTGCGCACGCAGCGCCTCGGCCTTCCCGCGCGTCCGGTTCCAGCCATAAACGGTGTAGCCCGCGTCGAGCAAGCGCTTCACAACCTCGCTGCCCATCACTCCCAGCCCGACGAATCCGAGCTCAGCCACGCCCCGCTCCATCGACCGGCTCGATCCCCTGCGCGACGATCTGATGAACGTCGGCCTCGACACGCACCAGGTGCGCACGCATCTCGTCGCGTGCACGCTCGGCGTCCTGCGCAACGATCGCGGCGCGAATCAAACGATGCTGCTCCAGCGACCGCTCGGGACTCGAGGGAATGAGATAGATCGACATCAGCGCGCGCCGAATCAGGTCACGCAGCGCATGCATGCTGTGCAGGACGAGCCGGTTGCCGGATGCCTGCGCGATCGCGAGGTGGAAGTGGAGGTCAGCGTCGATGTAGGCATCTGCACTGCCCGACTCGAGCCCGGCTGCCATGTCGGCGATGGCCGCGTCCATCTCTTCGATGTCCGCGCCGCTGCGGCGCTCGGCCGCGAGGGCCGCGGCCTCTGCTTCGAGGATCCGCCGCAGCTCGTAGATCTCCCGCATGTTTGCCTCGTCGAGGCTGAGCAGCAGCTTCAGCGAGTTGTTCAAGGGGTTCCGAAAGTTCGCGACTGCGAAGGAGCCGTTTCCGACCGACTCGATCAGCCCTTTCGACTCGAGCATCCGTAGCGCCTCGCGCACCGACGAGCGGCCCGCCTGATAGCGCTGCGTCAGCTCACGCTCGGGCGGAAGGGCGTCTCCCGGCTTGAGGCGCCGGCCCGCGATCTGGGCGAGCAAGTTCTCGGCGATCAGCTCGTAGACCTTCTGACGCTCGATCGGCTCATAGGTGGGGAACGTCTCAGCCATAGCAGAGAGATCTGTCTGACAAGCAGACGAGAGGCGAGCCTAGCGCGCGGGCCCCCCGCCCGCAACGGCCGAAGGAGAATGGTGTTGCGCCCGGCCGTGCGCCGTGCTTGAATCGCCCGGTCTGACAATCTGATCAGCAGCTGAAGGAGGTCCGACGTGAAACTCGCGCGAATCGCTTTGGCCATCGGGCTTGTGGCGGCCCTCTCGACGGCCGCGGCCTCCTCCGCGGCACAAGGCAGCCGAGCCAGCTCGACCCTGAAGATCGGTATCTCGCTCTCGCTGTCCGGCGACTTCTCCGACTCCGGCAAGGCTGCGATGCGCGGCTACAACCTGTGGCGCGACGTCGTCAACGCGCACGGTGGCCTCCTCGGTCACCCCGTCAAGCTCAAGATCCTCGACGACACGAGCAGTCCCACACAGGTCGTGTCGAACTACCAGAACCTGATCACGAAGGACAAGGTCGCGTTCGTGTTCGGTCCGTTCTCGACGCTGCTGACGGCTCCGGCTGCAACGGTCGCCAATCGTTACCACTACGCGTTCATCGAGCCCGCCGGGGGTGGGCCGGCGGTCTTCGGCGAGAAGCTGCACAACGTGTTCTTCACGCAACCTGCGCCGATCATCGACAGCGCAGACGTCTTCGCCCACTACATCCTGTCGCTGCCGAAGTCCTTGCGTCCGAAAACCGCTGCGTATCCGTCACTGGACGATCCGTTCGCGTCCCCGATCGCCGACCGCGTCCGAACGCTGCTGGAGAAGAAGGGAATTCGGACCGTTTACAAGACGATCTACCCGGCGGAGACGACCGACCTGGCGCCGATCGTCTCCAAGTATGCGGCGATGAAGCCGGATCTCGTCGTCGGCGGTACGCAGAACAACGACGCGTACGCCCAGATAAAGGCGATGATCCAGCTCAGGTTCAGCCCGAAGTTCCTCTTCTTCTCCAACGGGCCGAACGATCCCGCCGAGTTTCCGAGCAAGGTCGGCCCGCAGAACGTCAACGGCATCTTCAGCAGCGGCGACTGGTTCCCGCAGTCCAAGGCGCCGGGCAACAAGGCGTTCGTCGCCGCATACGCGAAGAAATACGGCAAAGGCCCGATCGACCCAACTTCGCCAGAGGCGTTCGCAGCTGGCCAGGTGCTCCAATTGGCGGTCGCAAAAACGCACTCGCTCGACAACGGCAAGATCATCACGGCGCTGCACAAGGGAAGCTGGCCGACGGTGGAAGGCGTCTTGAGGTGGAACAGCATCGGCGAGCCGCAGGGCAGCGATCTGCTCGTCGAGTGGGTGCACGGGAAGCTCTATCCCGTCTATCCGAAGAAGATCGCGCTGCATGCGCCGTTCGCGCCGAAGCCGCCCTGGGGGAAGGGCTAACGAAGATCGATGCACCTAGTCGTCCAGGCGTGCATCCTGGGGGTGTTGACAGGCGGCGTCTACGCGCTCATGGCGAGCGGGTTGACACTCGTCTTCGGCGTGATGCGCGTGATCAACGTGGCTCAGGGGGCGCTCGTAATCCTCAGCGCCTACCTGAGCTGGGCGCTCTTCACGCACTTCCAGGTCGATCCGTTCCTGTCGGTACTGATCGTCGCGCCGCTGATCTTCGCGCTCGGCGTCGGGGTGCAGCTCGTCTTCATTCGCTCCCTCCGTAGCGAGCAGGCAGAGGAGCTATCACTCCTGATCACGTGGGCGCTCGCGCTCGGCATCGAGGGTGTGCTCGGCGCCGTCTACGAGACGACCTACCGCGCTACGAACACCAGCTACGCGAACTCCGCCTGGACCATCTTCGGCTACCAGGTGTCCGTCGTGCGCGCGTATGCGTTCGGACTCTGCGTTGCGGTTCTCGTTCTTCTCTACCTGCTGCTCGCGCGCACGCGATTTGGTCGATCGGTGCGCGCGACGGTCCAGAACCCGAGCTCGGCGCTCCTGCTCGGCGTCAACGCCGACCGGGTGCGCGCCCTTGCCTTCGGGATCGGGGTGAGTACCGCAGCTGCTGCCGGCGCCGTGTATGGGGTCCTCTACCCGTTCAATCCTGGCAGCCATTACGACCTCATCTCCCGCCTGCTGTCGATCGTCGTCCTCGGCGGGCTCGGCAGCGTTGCCGGCGCCGTGGCCGCTGCGCTCATGATGGGCGTTGTCGAGGCCGTCGTCGCCGTGGAGATCTCCCCAGTCTGGTCGTCCTTCTCGTACTTCGTCGTCTTGGTGGCGATCTTGCTCTTGCGACCACAGGGGTTCTTCGGCGCCCGGGAGCGGACGCTTTGAGGTGGATCACGCCGGGCGGGCTGCTCCGCGGCGGCGGCGTCTTCGGGCTGCTCGCCGCTTTCCCGTTCGTCGAACGCACGGACTGGATCGTCAACATCGGCGTCTTCACGCTGATGTACGCGGGACTGGCGACGGCGTGGAACCTCTTCTCGGGGTACACCGGATACATCTCGCTCGGCCAGGCCGCGTTCTTCGGGATCGGTGCGTACGCGACGGGAATCACGTTCGAGCACATCTCGATCGGCTCGGGTTATCGCCCCTTCTACGCACTCCCGCTGATCGGTCTTGCCGTCGGGCTCGTCTCCGTTCCGGTCGCCTGGGTGGCGCTGCGTACGCGTGCGATGACGTTCGCGATCGTGACGCTGATGCTGCTGTTCATCGTGCAGCAGCTCGCGTTCAACCTTCGGTCGATCACGCACGGCTCGCAGGGCGTCGCCGTTCCGCAGCCGACCTTCGCATCGAACTTCGACCGGCCGTACTACCTCGCCATGCTCAGCGTGCTCGCGCTCGCGATGCTCATCTGTTGGTATGTCCGCCGCAGCAAGCTCGGATTGATGCTGCTTGGGATCCGCGACGATGAGGAGAAGGCGCGCGGACTCGGCGTGCGCGTCACCGGTGCGAAGCTGATCGCCTGGGCGCTCAGCGTCGGCTTGACCGCGATGATCGGCGGGATCTGGGGCTACTACCTCTTCTCCATCTATCCGGAATCCGCGGTCGATCCGCTCGTGATGATCGGCGCCGTCTTGATGGCGTTCCTCGGCGGTAAGGGGACGCTCTGGGGCCCGATGATCGGCGCGTTTGTCCTCGTGCCGGCGCAGCAGTGGGCGCTGACGAGCTACGGCGCGACCCGGCTCTACCTCATCGCCTACGCCGGCGTGTTCGTCCTCGTGCTGCTGCTGCTGCCACGCGGGATCGTCCCGTCGCTCGCCGACCTCGTGAGCCGGCGACGGTTTCGCGCAACCGACCGCCCGGATGTCCGCCCGACCGTCGAGCGCGTGGCGTCGTGAGCTCCGCTGCGCTCCTGACGGCGGAGGGACTGACGAAGCGATTCGGCGGCGTCGTCGCGGTAGAAGACTGCACCTTCTCCGTTCCGACCGGAACGATCACCGCGCTCGTCGGCCCGAACGGATCCGGCAAGACGACTGTCTTCAACCTGCTCACCGGCTACTTGCGCGCGGACGCGGGCACCGTCGCCTTCGCCGGTCGCCGCATCCGCCGTCCGGATCCGATTCGCCTCTACCGCGCCGGTCTGACGCGAACCTTTCAGCAAGCGCGGATCTTTCCCGACCTGACGCTCGTCGAGAACCTCGTCGTCGCCATCCAGCAGCCGTGGCGCACGATCGTCTGCCGAGCGATCGGGCGCGACGATCGCAGCCGCGCCTTCGAGCTCTTGGAGGAGTTCGGCCTGGTGCAGCTCGCCGAGGCACGCGCCGGCTCCCTCTCCTACGGCCAGAAGAAGCTGCTCGAGTTTGCGACGGTGCTGATGGCCGAGCCCCAGCTTGTCCTCCTCGACGAGCCTACCGCCGGCGTCAATCCGGTGATGGTCGCGGCGATCGAGACGCGCATCCGCGAGCTGAACGCGCGCGGACTGACGTTTCTGGTCGTCGAGCACAACATGAATCTCGTTATGCGACTGTGCGATCCCGTGATCGTCCTCGACCACGGGACGAAGCTCGCCGAGGGACGACCGGCCGACGTCCGGAACGACGCACGCGTGCTCGACGCGTACCTGGGCGCGTGAGCATGCTGCTGCGCTTCGACAGTGTCGTCGCCGGCTACGGCCGTGGTGACATCCTGCGCGGTCTCGACCTCGACGTGCCCGAGCAGGCGGTCACCTGTCTCGTCGGTCCCAACGGAGCCGGCAAGTCGACGGCTCTAAAGACGCTTAGTGGTCTCTTGAAGCCTCGTGCGGGACGCATCTTGTTCGAAGGGGACGACATCGCCGGCCTCTCTCCCGCGCGTGTGCTCGCGCGCGGCATCGTGCACGTGCCGCAGGAGCGCAGCCTGTTCCCACTCATGACGGTCTGGGACAACGTGCTGATGGGCGGCCACTCGATGCGTGACCGCGGCGCCGTCAGGCGGCGAGCGGAAGCGCTTGCAGAGCGTTTTCCAATCGTTCGCGAACGCCGGAACGACCGAGCAGGTGAGCTTTCGGGCGGTCAGCAGAAGGTCGTCGAGATTGCACGGGCGCTCATGCTCCGGCCGAAGCTGATCCTCTTCGACGAGCCGACAATGGGGCTCGAGCCGAAGACGCGGCACCTCATCTTCGAGACGGTTGCACGGCTGCACGCGGACGGCCACACCGTCCTGCTCGTCGAACAGAACGCGCGCGCAGGGCTCGCAGCCGCGGATCACGGTGCCGTGCTCGACGGCGGTCGCGTCGCGATCGCGGGCCGCGGCGCCGATCTGCTCGCCGACCCGCGGCTCGGCGAGCTGTACCTCGGCGGCTCAGGCCCGACCGCCAACGGCAGCGGCGGTATGAACTCGCCAGCTTGAATTCGGACGGCAACGCAGACCGCGTAGGTTCACAAACTCGCGGATCGCTGCGACGAAGCCTGAAGGGTGTCAATACTCGGATTCCGCGCCGAACCGGAGTCTTGGCAACGCTTCGGATTCCTGGTTCGTTGGCTTGCGCGCTTGAAGGCGCCTCACCTCTGAGAGCTTTCTCTTCTAGCAGCGTCTGCTTTGGCCTGTGGGGTGCGTTAATCCATCTGTCAGGCTGCTGCGGCGTATTCGTGGATTAGTTGTTCGTCCCAGAGAGGTTGTTGACGCGCGGAGCGTGAAGGGTGTCAAAACCTATGTTCAGCGCCGAATCCGAGTTTTGACACCCTTCACGGGCACGAGCCGTAAAAGTCCCGCGTAGGGTTCGCAAACTCATTTGCGGCTTTCGCCAACCCTGTGAGCGGGCCCGGGTAGTGTCGGCGCTCTTGCCGTCTTCGAGTGGGAGGCCCGTGCTTGCTGTGGTCGTTTGTCTATCTCGCCGTCCGGAACCTATTCGCGCTGGTGCCGCTGCTGGCCCGGTCGCCTCGCTCGAAGGAGCTCGAGATTTTGCTCCTGCGACACGAGCTGGCGATCCTGCGTCGCCAGAGCGGCCGTCCACGCCTCAGCCGAGTTGACCGCGCGCTGCTCGCCGCGCTGAGTCGCTCGCTGCCGCGACCCGCGTGGACGAGCTTCCCAGTGAAGCCAGAGACGTTGCTGGCGTGGCACCGCCAGCTCGTCGCTCGACGCTGGACGTATCCGCACAAGAAGCCCGGCCGGCCGCCGCTCGAGCAGTCGCTGCGCAGTCTGATCCTGCGACTCGCGCGGGAGAATCCCCACTGGGGCTACCGCCGGATCGTCGGCGAACTCAAGGGCCTCGGCATCACTGTCTCCCCGACCTCGGTGCGCAAAGTACTGCTCGCAGCCGGTCTGCAGCCGGCGCCGGAGCGAGCGCGCTCGTCCTGGCGAGCATTCCTGCGGCAGCAGGCGGCAAGCGCGCTCGCCTGCGACTTCCTCACCGTCGAGACCGCCTTCCTGCAGCGAATCTACGTGCTGTTCTTCATCTCGCTCGCGACGCGACGGGTTGAGTACATCGCCTGCACTACCAACCCCGACGGAGACTGGGTCGCGCAGCAGGCGCGCAACTTCCTCATGCAGCTCGGCGAGGACCAGCCCTTCCGACTCCTGATCCACGATCGCGACAAGAAGTTCAGCCACGCGTTCAACGACGTCTTCCACTCCGAGGGCATCGAGGTGATCCGGACACCAATCCAAGCCCCGAACGCGAACGCCTACGCCGAACGCTGGGTCCGAACTCTCCGCACCGACTGTCTCGATCGGATTCTCATCCTCGGTCGTCGACATCTCGAGCACGTGCTGCGCGTCTACCGCCGGCATTACAACGAGCACCGCCCCCACCGCGCGCTCGACCTCCTACCGCCCGAAGGTCCCATCCCTCTCAAGCAACCGAGAGCGACACAACTCGTACGCCGCCGCGCCCTCCTCGGCGGACTCATCCACGAATACAAAGCCGCCGCGTGAGTTTGCGAACCCTACGCGCATGTGAGTGTCCAACAACGAGCAGGTCCTCGTCGCAGAGCGCGAGCTGGAGCTCGGCCTCGTAGCCGTCGAATATCCGCGCCGTTGGGTGGTCAAGGCAAGCGTGCGTTGCAATGACACGGCTATCGACATATTGGTCAGGCAGCGAGGTGAGGATCGTCCTGCTCGACTCGGTCAGGGCCTCGCGGATGGCGATGATGCGTGGCCCGTGGCTGGCGACGTAGCCCTCGTCGAGTCGATGAGCTGCCAGGAGGTCGTGATTTCCGGCGATGACGACGTCGCAGGCGCTGAGCGCGAGTTCGACCGTCTCGTTCGGGTACGGGTCGCCGACGAGGTCGCCGAGACACCAGATCGCGTCGGT
>VAWR01000012.1:23215-28303 GCA_005885245.1 Actinomycetota bacterium
TCAAGCTCAGCGTGACTGACGGCTTGAGTCTGGTACGCGACCCTGTTTCGTTGCTGGCGGGCTCGGTCGAGACGCGTCATCAGCTGCGCGTGCTGCTGCCCCAGCAGCCGCCTCGTCTCAGCGAGCAGGACCGCGTGGGCGCGATCGCCAGAACCTACTCGTCGGCCGGCCGCGAGCAGCGTCGCGGAAGCTGCCTTGTGGGCCGCCGAGTAGAGGAGGATGTAGGCGCTTTCGTTGTCGATGCCGGGAGCCTGCGCGCTCCCATGGTGGTTTCGGGCCTGCGCGAGCCGGCGGTCGGCCTCATTGAAGTCGGCGGGGACGGCGTCGATCTGGGCGTCAGGCGACATGCAGCGTCTCCGGGTCGCCGAGGAGCGGCTTCATCTCTCGTGAGACCACGTTGCGAACGAAGCCGCTTCCTGTACGGACCTGCTCTTCGAGCTCCTTGCGGGTGTAGACGGTGATGCCGATCTCCCGGCCTGCGAGTTCTTCGACTTCGCGCACGGCGTCGGCAACGTCATCGAAGGAGGCATCACCGACGACGAGCACGTCGATGTCGCTCGCCGGCCGCAGCCGCTCGGCTGCCCACGACCCGTAGATAGCGGCGACCTCGATGCCGGGGACGTCGGCAAGCACGCGCCTGAGAGCCGATTCGACTCCAAGCGTCTTCTCGACGAGTTCGCGGAGCGGCTCGTACAGCGGCGACTCGGTGGCCGCGCGGTAGAGCTTCGCCGTTCCCGTCTCCGATGCAACGACCAGACCTGCTGCCTCGAGCCGCCGCATCTCGTCGTTCACCGTCTGTCGGGGTGCGCCTACGTGCCGTGCGAGGTCTGCGCCAGGCCACTCGCGTTCCGGGTGAAGAAACAGGAGCGCAAGCAGTCGTGCCTGGAGTCCAGACCGGAAGATCGGCAAAATCGGCAACGCCTTCGTTCGCATGGCGAAAACGGTAGCAGATCTTGTCCGGTTAGTCCGGACAAGTTTCTCCGTTAACCGGACGAGTCGCTGGTTATCCCGGTCGCTTGCCCGAGATAACCGGTCGCCCGTTCGCCGCTCGCGCTGAATGCGCGCGAGGACATTGCTGGCCGTGACCTGGCTGGCGCCTCGCTACCCCAGTTGGATCTGGACGTTGGCGACTTGACACACCGAGAATGCCGAAATATCTTCGAGGACTAAATTTAGCTCCCGAAGAAAGCTGTGCCGATGCGTCGCATCTCCCCCACGCTCGTAGGCGATGTCAATCGAACGGCAGTACTCGCCCTTATCGCTCAGCAGAGTCCGATCTCCCGCAGCGACATTGCCCGTCGTCTGGCGTTGAGCCCCGCGACAGTTACCGCGGCGACACGGAACCTGCTCGAGCGCGGCCTAATCACTGTGGTCGAAAGAGCACCCTCGCGCGGCGGCCGCCCGGCGCTGCTTCTGGGCCTTGTGGCCTCAGCAGCGCACGCATTGGGCGTGAAGATTGCCGCCGATCATCTCGTTGGCGTACGCGTCGACCTCGACGCCAACGCCCTCGACAGCTTCGAGGGCCCGTTCGACGCCGCCGGTCCACAGGCGCTCGCTGACCTGGCGGGGATTTTGAAGCCACACGTCGCGCGTTCGACCGACGGTCAGCCCTCGCTGTTGGGCAGCGGGCTCGGCGTCCCAGGCATCGCGGCTGACGGCCTCGGCGGAGTCACATCGCCCGTGCTCGGCTGGGACAGTCTCGCGATCGCTGAACGACTCGAGCACGAGCTCGACGTACCGGTCTTAATCGACAATGACGTCAACACGCTCGCGATCGCCGAGCGACTCTACGGCCGCGGCCGATCGACCGATCATTTCTTGACCGTGACCATCGGTCGCGGCGTCGGCCTCGGGATCGTTGTCGGCGGCGACGTCTATCGCGGCGCGAATGGTGGAGCAGGCGAGTTCGGACACGTCGCCGTGGTCGACGACGGACCCCTTTGTGAATGCGGCAAGCGCGGCTGTCTCGAAGCGTTGGTCGCAGATCCTGCGCTTGTTCGCGAAGGCCAAGCGCTTGGCGTGCTCGCGCGTGGCGAGGGTGTCGATCATTTGCGTGCGCTTGCGAACGAAGGCGACGAGCGCGCCCGCGCCATCTACCGAGCAGCCGGCGGCACGCTCGGGCGCGCGGTCGCGAACCTCGTCAACGTCTTGAGCCCGGAGCGCGTTTTCGTCAGTGGCGAGGGCACGCAGGCGTGGGCGCATCTTGCCGACTCGTTCGACAGCGCGCTCAAGGAATCGCTGTTCGCGCCCTTCCGCGACACGCGGGTCGAGATCGATCCGTGGGACGACGCGCGGTGGGCCAAGGGCGCGGCCGCACTCGTACTGCGCGCGACGTTCGTTCCGACGCTGGTGCAACGAGAGCCAGACGAATCGGTGCGCGCGCGGTTGGCGCAGGGGGAAACGCTCATACGCGCGGGGAGCGTCGGCTGATGCCCGGACACAGCCGCTGGCGCGTCGCAGGCACGGCCACGCTGTTCATCGCGCCGAGCCTGATCCCCTTGCTCGCGTTCACCGTCGGGCCGATGCTCGCGTCGCTCGGGATCAGCTTCACGAACTGGAGCCTGCTCGCGCCGGCGCACTGGGTCGGCGTCGACAACTACCGGGCGCTGTGGTCGGACGGCGAGTTCCGCGCATCGCTCGGCCACACGCTCCTGTTCATCGCGGGATACCTGCCGCTCGTCCTCCTGGGCGGCCTCGGAGTCGCGCTCGCGCTCAACCAGCGCATCCGCGGCTTGGCGCTGTTTCGCACTGTCTACTTTCTGCCGGTCGTCACGAGCTGGGTTGTGGTGGCGCTGATCTGGAAGTGGTTGCTGAACCCCCAGACCGGCGTCGTCGACTACCTGCTCGGACTGGTCGGGATCACGGGGCCGGGGTGGTGGGTCGACCCGCACTGGGCGATGCCGTCGATCATCCTCGCCTCGGCCTGGAAGGACCTCGGCTTCGTGATGATCATCCTGCTCGCGGGGCTGCAGGCGATCCCGGACGACTACTACGAAGCGGCGTCGCTCGACGGCGCCGGCGCGATTGCGCGCTTCCGGCACATCACCTTGCCGCTGCTCTCACCGGCGCTGTTCTTCGTCGTCGTCATCAGCTTGATCAACAACTTCCAGGTCTTCGACCAGGTCTGGGTGATGACGCAAGGGGGGCCGGCCGGTTCGACGAGCGTCGTCATGGAGCGAATCGTCAAGAACGCGTTCAGCTTCGGACGGATGGGCTACGCGGCGGCTATGAGCTGGGTGCTGTTCGCGATCATCCTTATGTTCACGCTGGCGCAGTTCCGGCTGCAGCGGCGGTGGGTGCACTATGAGTGAGAGCAGCGCCGCGGCTGCGCTCGCTGCCAGCCAGTACCGCGAGGGCGCGGGGACGCTGATAGGGCGGGCGCTGCGGCGGCTGGTCGTCTACGCCCTGTTGTTGCTCGGCGCGGCGGTGATGCTGTTCCCGTTCCTGTGGATGGTCAGCACGTCGCTGAAGCAGGACTTCGCCCTCTTCGTCACGCCGCCAAAGCTGATCCCGTCCCCGGTCGAGACGCACAACTACACGCGCGTCGGCGAGCTGATGCCGATCTGGCGGATCCTCTTCAACAGCGTCTTCGTAGCCGCCCTCTCGACAGCTCTTGCGGTGTTCACGAGCGCGATGGCCGCCTATGCGTTCGCACGGCTTCGCTTCCCCGGCCGCGACGCGCTGTTCTTTGTCTACCTAGCGACGCTGATGGTGCCGTTTCAAGTCACGATCGTGCCGCTGTTCATCGAGATGAAGCACCTCGGGTTCGTGAATAGCTACCCGGGTCTGATCCTGCCGACGATCGCCTCGGCATTCGGCACGTTCCTCCTGCGGCAGCAATTCCTGACCCTCCCACGTGAACTCGAGGAGGCAGCCTTCATGGACGGCGCCGGCCATTGGACGGTCTTCACGCGGATCATCGCCGCTCGGCGCCCCGGCCCTCGCAACCTTCGGAATCTTCGCGTTCATGGCCAGCTGGAACAGCTTCCTCTGGCCGCTCGTGATCATCAACTCGCAGAACTTGATGACCCTTCCGCTGGGTCTAGCAAACCTGCACGGTCAGTACACGACACAATGGAACCTCGTGATGGCTGGGACGACGATCAGCGTCGTCCCGATCCTCGTCGTTTATCTGCTCGCGCAGAAGTACATCGTGCGCGGCTTCGTCTTCTCAGGGATCAAGGGGTGAAACCGTCGCCGGAAAGGAGGACGTCACAAAACGCGTGGGCGCTTCGGCGCGGACGGTCGTTGGGCAATCACTGCTGGAGAGAGGGGAGTTTCGGAAGTCATGCGATCATCGATTCGTAGACTCGTAACGGTCGCGGTCGCGATTGCTGGTGTCGTCGCACTGGCGGGATTCGCCTGGACATCGACGCCCACTTCGCGCGGTAAGGCGGCCAAGGTCAACCTGACGTACTTCACCTTTTCGGCGGCGCCGGACCATTTAAAGGACTTGCAGAACATCATCAATGGGTTCGAGCGCGCGCACCCGAACATCCACATCAACGTCCAGACGGCTTCGTACAACGACTACTTCACGAAGCTGCAGACGCAGATCGCGTCAGGGCAAGCCCCCGATAGCTTCGAGCTCAACTACGAGAACTTCGTCACGTATGCCGCCGCTGGGAAACTGCTCAACCTCAGCAAGATCGCGAAGGGCGACCGCTCGTTCCGAGCCAACATCTACTACCCGCGCGCGTACAAGGTGTTCCAACTCCGGGGCCGCCAGTACGGACTGCCGGAGACGTTCTCCGTCGTCCTGCTCTTCTACAACAAGGACCTCTTCCGCCAGGCGGGCGTCCCGCTACCGAAGAAGACGTGGAAGTGGAAGGACGAACTCGCCGCGGCGAAGCGGCTGACGAACAGCGCTAAGGGAGTATTCGGGGATTTCCAGCCGATCCAGTTCTTCGAGTTCTACAAGGTGTTGGCGCAAAACGGCGGCACGTTCTTCAACGCGAAGAAGACGCGGGCCACATGCGACAGCCCGAAACGCATCGCCGCCCTCAACTGGCTGCTGTCAAAGACCGCGCAGGGCGTGATGCCGTCGAAGACGCAGATGGGCGGCCTCGACGACACGGCGATGTTCAA
>VAWR01000012.1:28329-29394 GCA_005885245.1 Actinomycetota bacterium
CAGTTCGCCGGCCTCAAGGACGCTCCCTTCAGCTGGGACGTCACTGTCGAGCCGGGCAACGTCCGAAAAGCGCACCACTTCTTCGCCAACGCCGTCGTCGCCTCAGCGAAGACGAAGCACAAGCGCGAGGCATGGGCCTGGCTGCGCTACTTCAGCTCGAGCTCGAACGCCGTCAAGACGCGCGTGAAGTCGAGCTGGGAGCTGCCGGCAGTGAGGAACCCGAGCCTGTTCAAGCCGTACCTGGCCGAGAGACCCCCGCAGAACCGCGCCGCCGTCTTTCAGGCTCTGAGCAACATCGTGACGCCGCCGGTGATCAAACAGGAACAGCAGCTCCAAGACATCGTCGGCAAGTGGCTCGACAAGGCGGTCGCAGGTCAAGTCTCGGCCGCTCAGGCGCTGCATAGTGCAGCAGCCGAGGTCAATGACCTGCTCAAGAACGAATAGGCAGCTCGACCACGCGGCAGTGCGCCGACGACCTCCTCCGGTCGGCGCACTGCCGCCCCCTCGCCGATGACCACCCACACCAGAAACGATCAGCGCTTCGCCGCAACGCTCGCCGACCTCCTTCGCCACAGCGTCGGCGTGATCGAGAGCAACCAGGCCGAGACCGGTGCTTACATCGCCTCACCGGCGTTCCCGGACTACCGCTACTGCTGGTTCCGCGACGGCGCCTTCATCGCCGACGCGATGAGCCGAGCAGGGAGGATCGAAAGTGCCGAGCGTTTCTTCGACTGGTGCGCTCGCATCCTCACCGACCGCGCCAACACGATCGTCTCGCAGGTCGAGGCGCGGCGAAAGGGCGAGGCGATCCCGCCCAACGCACTTCTGCACTGCCGCTACACCCTCGAGGGGGATGAGGCACCCGAGGAATGGTGGAACTTCCAGCTCGACGGCTACGGCGCCTGGCTGTGGGCCCTCGGCGAGCACGCCGCGCGCCACCAGCGGCCCCTCGCCGGATACACCGACGCGGTCGAGCTTTGCGTCCGGTATCTGATCGCGTTCTGGGCCGAGCCGAGCTACGACTGGTGGGAGGAGAACGCCGGCCATCAACACACCTCGACTCTC
>VAWR01000013.1 GCA_005885245.1 Actinomycetota bacterium
GGGCGAAAGCGTCCCGCGCGCGAAGGGCTCCAGCTCTCCGCGGAGCCACGCCGCGGCGGGAATCGAGAACCCACGTTTCTTCCCGTGGACGATCTCGCGCGGGAGGAGGGGCGCGGCCGCTTTCCTCAGGAGCACCTTCTTGGACAGACCGCGTACCTTGTGGCGCCTCGGGAGTGCCAGCGCCAGGTTGGTCACGACGGTGTCGAGATAGGGAACGCGCGCCTCGAGCGAATGGGCCATCGACGCGCGGTCGGTCTTCACGAG
>VAWR01000015.1 GCA_005885245.1 Actinomycetota bacterium
GGTTCCCCTTGCTGCGATGGACGCCACGCTCGCGGAGGAGCGCTACCTCGGCCTGGCCGCGAAACGCGCCGAGCCGCAGCTCACGCGCCTGCTCGACTGGGCGGCAGAGCACGGCGGCGCCTTTGCGGTTCTCTGGCATCCGGACCGCTTCGACCCCGCCACCTCGGGCGGCTGGGACCGGCTCTACTCCAGGCTGCTGGACGCG
>VAWR01000014.1 GCA_005885245.1 Actinomycetota bacterium
AGCCGTGATGGCGCTCTAGCGGCGGCAGGTGCGCGGAGCGGACGAATCGCTTTGCCCTGTAGTCGAAGCTCGCTCTCCCGGTCGATGTCGGTAGGCGCTCGACGAGTGGACGCACGCGCTGGGCCAACCCACCGACACGTTCGGCGAGCAGGTCGGCGGCATACGTGTAGTAACCACCGAAGAGCTCGTCACCTCCCTCCCCGGAGAGCGCGACCTTCACGTCGCGCGCCGCCAGCTGCGAGACGAGGTAGGTCGGAAGCGCGGACGAGTCGGCGAAGGGCTCGTCGAAGGCCTCCGCGAGCGCCGGCAGAAGGAGGGCGGCATCGGGGCGCAGCACGAGCTCTCGATGAAGCGTCCCGTACCGCTCGGCCACGCGTCGGGCATCTGCGAGCTCGTCGAAGGAGCGCTCCTCGAAGCCGATCGAAAAGGTTCGGAGCGGCTCGGAGCTCTCCTCGGCCGCGAGCGCGGCGAGGAACGACGAGTCGACGCCGCCGGACAGCAGGACGCCGACGGGCACGTCGCTGACGAGATGGGCACGAACCGAATCTCGCACGCGAGAGCGCAGCTCCTCGACGAGCTCGGCCTCCTCGTCGTCTCGCACCTCGACGGCCGGCGCCGGCCGCGCAAACCGACGCAGGTCAGCATGGCCATCCGCCCAGACCAGCACGTGGCCGGCCGGCAGCTTCCGGATCTCGCGGAAGATCGTCAGCGGTGCGGGAATCGAGTTGAACGCCAGGAACGCCTCGACCGCATCGAGGTCGATCTCGCCGCGCGGTAACGCGCGCAGCTCGGAGGCGAACTCGAGCTCGCCGTCGACGGCTCGGTAGTAGAGCGGCTTGATGCCGAAGCGATCGCGCGCGAGGACGAGTCGCCGCCGGCGCGCGTCCCAGATTGCGATCGCGAACATCCCCCGCAGACGCTCGGCGAAATCGACGCCGTGCTCCTCGTAGAGATGGACGAGCACCTCTGTGTCCCCGTGCGTCCGGAACCGATGCCCGGCGCGCTCGAGCTCGTGCCGGAGCTCGCGGTAGTTGTAGATCTCGCCGTTCTGGACCACGTGAACGGAGCCGTCTTCGTTCGAGATCGGCTGGTCGCCCGTCTCGAGGTCGATGATCGAGAGCCGCCGCGCCGCGAGCGCGACGCTGGCGTCGTTGAACTCCCCGAAACTGTCGGGGCCGCGGTGGACCAGCGTCCCGCTCATGGCGGCGACGCGTTCGGTGACGGCACTGCCGTTCGTGGACGCGACTCCGCAGATTCCGCACATGCGCAGGAGTGTAGGAGCGGCGTAGGCTCGGGGGATGCACTTCGGGGTCCACGAGCAGCTGATCCTGATGAGCCTGCTGCTGGCGATCGCAGCTCTGCTCGTGGCGGCGCCGATGCTCCGGATCCCGTATCCGATCTTTCTCGTCCTCGGCGGCCTGGCGCTCGGGTTCGTGCCAGGTGTGCCGACGCTCGCGCTGCCGCCGGACGTGGTTCTGATCGCAGTGCTGCCTCCGTTGCTCTACTCATCCGCGTTCTTCACGTCGCTGAGGGATCTGCGCGCGAACGCGGTTCCAATCGGGATGCTGGCGATAGGCCTCGTGATCGCGACGATGTCGGTCGTCGCCGTGGTCGCTCACCGATGGGTCGACAACATGTCGTGGAGCGCCGCGTTCGTGCTCGGAGCGATCGTCTCCCCGACGGATCCGATCGCCGCGACGGCGATCATGAGGCGCTTAGGAGTCCCGCGCCGCGTCGTCACGATTGTCGAGGGCGAGTCGCTCGTGAACGACGGGACTGCGCTCGTGCTCTATCGAGTGGCCATCGCCGCTGCGGTGTCAGGCGCTTTCTCCTTCTGGAATGCCACGTGGCATTTCCTCTGGGCGGCAGTCGGCGGCGTCGGGGTCGGCCTCGTCGTCGGCTTCCTCGTTGCGGCCGTACGGCGGCGTCTGGACAACCCGCCGGTCGAGGTGACGATCGCGCTGATGACCGGCTACCTTGCATTCATCCCTGCGAACGCGCTGGACGCCTCCGGGGTGCTCGCGGTCGTGACGGCCGGGGTCTATCTCGGCTGGCGGACGCCCGAGCTCACGTCGGTGCAGACACGGCTGCAAGGCGTGGCGGTCTTCGAGATCCTTGCTTTCGTTCTCAACGCGCTGGTGTTCGCGCTCGTGGGTCTCCAGCTCTCCGGGATCCTGGATGCTCTCACGGGACATTCGGGCGGGTCACTGATGTGGTGGGGTCTTCTCATCACAGGAGCGGTGGTCGTTTCGAGGCTCATCTGGGGGCCCGTCCTGATGTATCTGCCCAAAGTGCTTTTCCCGCGCTTGCGTCACGGGCCGATCAGGGCCGGCAACCCCGTCGTGGTTGCCTGGTCCGGCATGCGCGGGGCGGTGTCGCTCGCCGCGGCCCTGGCCATCCCTCTGACGACCGATGCGGGACTGCCGTTTCCCGAACGCGACCTGATCATCTTCCTGACCTTCTGCGTCATCCTCGGCACCCTCGTCTTCCAGGGACTGACGTTGCCGGCCGTGATCCGTGCGTTCCGGATCGAGCCGGACAATCTCGACGAGCGCGAAGACGCCAAGGCGCGCATCAAGGCGGCCGACGCGGCGCTCGCGCGACTCGAGGAGCTGTTGGAAGAAGACTGGGTGCGGGAGGACACGGCGTCACGCCTGCGTGGGCTCTATGGCTTTCGTCGAAACAGGTTCGCGTCGAGATTCGACGAGAATTCGGACGGCGACATCGAGCAGCAGTCGCTGAGCTATCAGCGTTTGCGGCGCGAGCTGCTGGACGCGGAACGCTCTGCGATCGTTGATCTCCGGCGTGACGGTGTGATCAGCGGCGACGTCGAGCGTCGGCTCCAGCGCGACCTCGACCTGGAGGACGCGCGGCTCGACATCTGATTTGAGGCCTGATGGAGCACCTCAGTGACCGACGATCCCGCGCCCGAACTGGCCCAGCACGCGCCAGGCCGTCACGGCGAGGGTGCGCAGGTACAGACGCACGGAGCGGTCCGCGATCCACTCCAGGTCGTGTGCCAGCTTCTCCGCCATCGAGGTCTCATAGCCGCGCCGAACCTGCGCGAAGCCCGTGAGGCCGGGACGCACGACGACCCGCTGCCAGTAGGCGGGCAGCTCGGCGGCGAGATCCCCGAAGAACCGCGGCCTGATCGGACGAGGGCCGACGAGGCTCATGTCGCCACGCACGACGTTTCAGAGTTGAGGGATCTCGTCGAGCTGAGTCGCGCGCAGCCACCCTCCGATCGCCGTGGTCTCGAGCCTCGTGAGTCGGACGAGCTCCACGCCGAGGTAGGGCCCGAGGCGATCTTCGGCGTTCGGCTTCAGCGTGCGGACCTTCAGCATCTCGAAGACGCGTCCGCCGCGGCCCACGCGTTCCCCGCGGTAGAACAGGGGGCGACCGCTCGCGAGCAGGATTCCCGCTGCGATGGGGATCGTCAGGGCAAGCGTGACGAGCAGGAAGAAGCCCGCGAACGCGATGTCGAGCGTCCGCAGCGCGGCATCGCGTCGACGGCTCGGACTCGCCTCCGTCAGCTCCGAGAAGCGCAGGATGAACGAGTCGCTCGGTTGCGACGTCGTGGCCACGCCTCGATGGTAGTGAGTCGAACGGCGGAGCCTGACCCTCTTACATAATGAACGCTTATGGACACGCGTCAGCTTGCTGCGTTCTGTGCGGTGGTCGAGCGGAAGAGCTTCTCGCAGGCCGCGGAGCGGCTGGGCGTCACGCAGCCGGCGGTGAGCCTGCAGATCAGGTCGCTGGAGCAGCGCCTCGGCCGCCAGCTGCTCGACCGGTCCGGCCGTCGCGTCGAGCCGACCGAGGCCGGGCTCCGCCTGTACGCCTCGGCGCAGCGGTTGCTGGCGCTCGAGGAGAGCCTGCTCGAGGAGCTGGCCGAAGACGAGGAGGGCGCGCTCAGCGGCACGCTCGAGCTCGGCGCCTCCACCGGCCCGGGGGGCACCGTCGTCCCGCTGCTGCTCTGCGAGTTTCAGGAGGAGCACCCGGAGCTGCGCGTACGCCTGACCGTCTCCGATACGCAGACGGTCGTCGACCGCGTCGCCGACCGTGAGCTCGAGCTGGGCATCGTCGGCGCCGGCCGGCGTCACCGCGGGGTCGCCTTCGAACCGTTCTTCCGCGACGAGGTCGTGCTCGCCTGCCCGCCCGAGCATCCCTTTGCCGGGAGGACGATCTCGCTCGACCAGCTGAAGACCCAACCGCTGATCGTGATGCAAGAAGGCGCGGGCGTGAGGCAGGTGATCGAGGACGAACTCCGGAAGGCCGGGACACGCCTCCGCGACCTGGACGTCCGGCTCGAACTGGGGCTCCAGGAGTCGGCGCGAAGCGCCGTGCTCGCAGGTCACGGCGTCACCTTCATCTCGCGTCTCGCGATCGAGTCCGACCTCGCCGCTGGGCGCGTCGCGACGGCGCGTGTTCGCGGCCTCGACCCGGTCCGCGAGATCTTCCTCGCGCGTGCGGTCGGCCGCAGCGAGACCCGTGCGGCGCGGGCATTCGTCGTCTATGCGCGAGAGCACCTGCCGGCGTGAGCTGGCAGGTGGAAGGGGAAGGGGGAAACCGGGAGGCTTCCCCACTCTTGCTCTGCGAGCCGAAAGCGAGCGACGTGCCGGCGTGATCGTTCGCTGGGGTCTCGGGCAACTTCCCGACGTGCTCGGAGAGCTCGGCATCGCGCAGCCGCTCCTCGTCGCAAGCGAGCGCTGGGCCCAGCTCGGGCTCGGCGTTCGGACAGCCGGACGGTGGACGGAGGTTCCGTCTGAGCAGGTCGGCGAGGTGGCCGCCCATGCGGGCGACGGGATCCTTGCCCTCGGCGGCGGTAGCGCCATTGACCTTGGCAAGGCAGCCTCCGCCGAAGCAGGCGTCCCCGTCGTGTCCGTTCCGACGACCTACGCCGGCGCGGAATGGACGTCGTTCTTCGGGATCCGTGATCCCGAGCGCAGGATGCGGGGCGGTGGGTCCGGGGCGCATCTCGGAGGCGTGGTCTACGACCCGGAGCTGACGTTCTCGCTGCCGCGCGCGGAGACGGTCGGCACTGCGCTGAACGCCCTCGCGCACAGCGCGGAGGCACTCTACGTCGAGGGCCACAATGCCCAGGCGGACGAGCATGCGCTCACCGGTGCGGCACTGATCGGCCAGTGGTTGCCGCGGGTCGTCGAATCTCCGCAGGGCCTCGAGGAACGTCGGAAGCTCCTCGAGGGCGCGATGCACGCGGGCATGGCTCTCGGCGGCTCGATGCTCGGACTCGGCCACGCGATGGGGCAGGCGCTCGGCGGGCGCTATGGCCTGCCGCACGGCGCAATGAACGCGCTCACCCTGCCCGCCGCGCTCCGCTTCAACGCCGAGGTCGTTCCCGAGGCCGTCGGGCGTTTCGGACAGGCGCTCGGAGCAGACGACCCCGCCGGTCGAGTCGAGGAGCTTGCGCGGCTCGGCGGCTTCGAGCGGCTCCGGGACTTCGGCATTCCCGAGGCTGATCTACCCGAGGTCGCGGCCGCGACCGTGGAGCGGGCCGGCGCGAAGGCCAACCCACGGGCTGCGAGCGCCGCCGAGGTCGAGCAGCTGCTGCGATCGATCTATTAAATAACGATCACTAATGCGTTGAATTAGCCGAAGTCTGGTAAATTCCGAGGGTCGTGGCGGACTTTTCCTTCGACGTGCTCGTGATCGGCAGCGGCGCCTCCGGGCTCGCCGCCGCGGTCGCTGCCGCTCGCTCCGGGGCCAGAGTCGCGGTGGCGACCAAGGGTGCGCTGCAGTCGTGCAACTCCGCGAAGGCGCAGGGAGGCATCCAGGCGGCGTTCGGCGAGGACGACTCGCCGGAGCAGCACGCGCAAGACGTCTGGGAGTCCTCTCACGAGACCGCCGACCGGGATCTCGTCGAGATCCTCACCACCGAGGCTCCGTTCGCGATCCACTGGTTGGAGGAGCTCGGCGTCGAGTTCACCCGCGAGAACGGCGGCTATCGTCTCGCCCGTTGCGGCGGCGCGTCGCGTAAGCGCCTGCTCCAGGTCGGCGACCGCACCGGTCATGCGATCACCACGGCGTTGCGCGACGTCGTCGAGAGCGCGGCCATCCACACCTTTCCCAAGTCACCGCTCGCCGACCTCGCCCGCACCGAGAACGGCTGGCGCGCACGCTGCGGGGACCACGCGATCGACGCCACGACCGTGGTCCTCGCAGCGGGCGGGCGGTGCTACCGCGAGGCCGAGGAGCGCGGCGAGCTGTCGACGAATCACCCCGGCGCAACGGGTGAGGTGACGCAGATCGCCATCGACCTCGGAGCGGAGGTGCGAGATTTCGACGCGCTGCAGTACCACCCGAACGGGGGTGCCTGGCCGCCGAACATGCAGGGCTACTCGATTCCCGAGACGACTCGCGCGTACGGCGCCGTGCTCCTGAATGCAGACGGAGAGGAGTTCACCGACTCGCTCGGCCCGCGCGATTCCGTGAGCCGAGCGATCTTCGACGAGGTGGAGAACGGGAAGGGAGTCGAGACGCCGGACGGGCGTCCCGCCGTGTACCTCGACACCACTCGGATACCGGAGAGCGACGCGAACGTCTCCCTCCCGTACATGTTGCGCCGCTACCGTGCGGGCGGAATCGATCCGCTCAGCGAGCGGCTGCTCACCTATCCCGTCCTCCACTACCAGAACGGCGGGCTCGTAATCGACGCGAACGCGGAGACGACCGTCGAGGGTGTCTATGCATGCGGGGAAATCGCAGGTGGCACCCACGGCCGGAACCGCATGATGGGCAACAGCCTGCTCGAGTGCTGCGTGTTCGGGCGGCGAGCAGGTTCCGCCGCTGCGGAGAAGGCGAACATATGACGGTCACTCACCGACGGTTCGTTCCCGTGAGGGAAACCATGTTTCCCTCACGAGCTCCCTTCTTTGGGCATCGCCTCAGGACCCGCGCCGCTGAGATCGCCGCGTGCGCTGAGGAGAACAAGAGGGGAAACCTCCCGGTTTCCCCCTACGCCCCTTCCACGCCTCACGACCCGGAGGTCGGCTCGTGAGCACGATCACGACCACCGATCTCGAGGCTGCGGTCGAGGATGCCGCGGCGTATCTCTACGTCTGGGCGTTGAAGGACATCCCGCAGGATTTGCGCGACGCGCTCGCAGATGCGGCGACAAGGGAGACATCTGTTCCAGGGCAGCGTGTCTTGCAGACGATTCTGAAGAACGTCACCGTTGCGGAAACGGAAAAGAATCTCGTCTGCCAGGACACCGGGATAGCTGTGTACACGTGTCGCGTCGGCGAGCATTTTCCCCTGCATCCGGCACGAATTTATGCTGCGCTGAAGACCGGTACCGAGCGCGCGACGGTCGAGCATCCGCTGCGCTCGAACGCCGTGCACACGATCACTCGCGAGAACACCGGTCCGAACACCGGCTACCGCCTCCCGATCGTGCACTGGGAGTTCATTCCCGACTGGGACGGCCTCGACGTCAAGTGCGTCCCGAAGGGGAGCGGCAGCGAGAACATGAGCTTCCTCAAGATGTGCGTCCCGGCCGACGGTGTGAAGGGCATCAAGCAGTTCGTGCTCGAGTCGATCGTCGGTGCAGGCGGGAAACCCTGTCCGCCCGGGATCGTCGGCGTCGGCATCGGCGGTTCCGCGGACTATGCGATGTATCTCGCGAAGGAAGCGATCGCGCGACCGATCGGCACGCGCAATCCCGACCCTCACGTCGCCGAGCTCGAGGACGAGCTGTTCGCTCTCCTCAACGAGACGGGCATCGGCCCGATGGGACTCGGCGGAGACGTGACGGTCTTGCAGTGCCACATCGAGCACGCCGACACACACATGACGCTGAATCCAGTGGCCGTCAACTACCAGTGCTGGGCTGCGCGCCGGGCCAGCGCACACGTCGGCCCGAACGGGGAGGTTGAGTACGACCGTGAGTTTTGAACGCGCAGCGAGCTTCCTCTGGGGGAACCTCCCGGTTCCCCCAGACCCCTTCCACCGGTCCGCTTCGCGGACAGGCCGCTCCGCGGCCGGCGAGGTTGAGTACGACCGTGAGTTCTAAGCGCGTCAACTTCCCGGCCACCGAGGAGGCCGTCCGCGAGCTCCGCGCCGGTGACGAGGTCCTCGTGAACGGCCACATCATCGGCATCCGCGATCGCACGCAGATCCGGATCTTCGACCAGGGAGTCGAGCCGCCCATCGACCTGCAGGGTGCGTTCCTTCTGCACACGGCACCCGGAGTTCGCAAGCTCGGCCCCGGCAAGTACGAGAAGGTCTGCATCGGCACGACCACCTCGGCGCGCATGGTGCGCTTCACCGAGCCGCTCGGCCGCGACTTCGGTGTGCGCGCGATCTGCGGCAAGGGCGGTCTGCCGGACGAGGCGATCGAGCCGATGCAGCGGCTCGGGATGGTGTACTTCGCGATCGTCGGCGGCGCCGCTGCACTGGAGACGACCCAGATCGAGGAGATCGAGGAGGTCTACTGGGAGGAGCTCATGCCGGAGTGTCTCTGGAAGTTCCGCGTCAAGGATTTCGGTCCGCTCACGGTCGGCATCGATGCGCACGGCAACTCGCTCTTCCACGACGTGCAGGAGCGGGCCAAGAAGAAGCTCGAGGAGCTCAATGCTCGACTTTGAACCCCACCACGGGCTGACCCATGTGATCGACAAGGGCCTGGGGCCGCGTGCGTGGGAGGACCTGCTCGAGGTCGCGCGGGATCACATCTCGATCGTCAAGCTCGGCTGGGGTACCGCCGCTGTCACCGGCAACCTCGAGCGAAAGCTCGAGGTGCTGCGCGAGCTGCCCGTCGTGATCGGCGGGACGTACTTCGAGGTCGTCTACGCGAAGGGCAGGCTCGACGACTACAAGGTATGGCTTCAGAGCCTGGGACTGCGACACGTCGAAATCTCCGACGGGACCGTGGAGATCCCGCGGGAGCGAAAGCTCGAGCTGATCGCAGACTTCGCGCGCGACTTCACCGTTTTGTCGGAGGTGGGGTCGAAGGACTCGTCGGTCGAGTACACCGCGGAGCAGTGGGTGCAGTGGCTCCAGGAGGAGCTCGACGCCGGCGCCTGGAAGGTGATCACCGAGGCGCGGGAGAGCGGCACCGCCGGGATCTTCGACTCCTCCGGTGGAATGCGCACCGAGTTGATCGGCGAGATCGCCATGGCAGTCGGCCCGGCGAACGTTCTCTTCGAGGCCCCGTCGAAGGCCGCCCAGGTGTGGTTCATCAAGCAGTTCGGCCCCTCCGTCAACCTCGGAAACATCCCGCCCGACGAGGTGATCCCGCTCGCAACTCTGCGACTCGGCCTGCGCGGCGACACGCTGAAAGAGGTGCTGCTTGGCGACCGCGCCGGCACTCCGGCTTCCTGACGTCGAGGCGATGAGCGCCGAGGAGGCGCTGCTCTGGGCCTACGAACAGTTCGGCGAGCGCATGTGCCTGACGTGCTCCTGGCAGCGCCAGTCGTCGGTGCTCGTCCACATGATTTTCGGCGAGCTCGGTCTCGACATCCCGGTCGTCGAGCTCGACACGCAGCTCTTCTTCAAGGAGACCTACGAGACGCGAGACCGTCTCGTCGAGCGCTACGAGCTGAAGCTCGAGCGGCCCGAGGTCATCTCCGTTGCCGAGCAGGGCATTCAGGAAGGGCCGAATCTGTGGGAGCGCGACCCGGACCGTTGTTGCCACCTCCGCAAGGTCGAGCCGCTCGAGCGCGCCCTCGCTCCCTACGAGGCATGGATCACCGGAATCCGCCGCGAGCAGGCGCTGACGAGGGCCGAGGCGAAGCGTGTCGAGTGGTCGGAGCGCTACGCCGTCTGGAAGGTCCAGCCCGTCGTCGACTGGGACGCCAAGCGGATCCAGGCCTACATCCACGTGAACGAGATCCCGTACAACCCGTTGCACGACGCGGGCTATCCGTCGATCGGCTGCATTCCCTGCACGCGTCCCGTCGTTGCCGGCGAGGACGAGCGTGCAGGTCGCTGGGCGGGTTCGGACAAGCTCGAGTGCGGCATCCATGGCAACACACGACTGGTGAAGGAGAGCAATGACTGAGAACGCTTCCGTTGTAGCCGGGGGAACCTCCCGGTTTCCCCAGACCCCCTCCTCCGGTCCGCTGCGCGGGCGAGAGCCCCAGGCCGCTGCTCATGGCAGCGGCTTTACGCTCTGGTTCACCGGACTCAGCGGTGCAGGCAAGACGACGATCGCAGAGCTGGTGCGGCCGGAGCTCGAACGCCGCGGGCTGGTCGTCGAGTGGCTCGACGGCGACGAGGTGCGCGAGCATCTCTCCAAGGGCCTCGGGTTCTCGAAGGAGGACCGGGACACGAACATCGATCGCATCGGCTGGGTCGCGTCGCGCCTGACGCGGCACGGTGCCGCGGTCATCGTGTCGGCGATCTCGCCCTATCTCGACGCGCGCCAGAAGGCACGCGAACTGGTCGAGGAGCACGGCAAGTTCGTCGAGGTCTTCGTCGACGCATCGGTCGAGGAGTGTGCGCGGCGTGACGTCAAGGGTCTCTACGAGAAGGCTTTTCGCGGCGAGATCAAGGAGTTCACCGGCGTGTCGGATCCCTACGAGGCGCCGGCAAATCCTGAGCTTCGCATCGAGTCGGAGCACGAAGACCCAGCCGAGAGCGCGGAGCGCATCGTCGAGGTCCTGGAGGAACTGGGTCTCGTCCCGGAGCGGGTGGCAGCATGATCGTCGGTACGGACACGCGTCTGATCGCACCCCATGGCGGTGAGCTCGTCGATCGCAGCGGGGAACGGCCGGACGATCTCGACTCGCTGGAGACGCTCACGCTCTCGTCGCGCGAGTTGTCCGATCTCGACATGCTCGCGTCTGGCGCCCTGTCGCCGCTCCAGGGCTTCATGGGCCAGGAGGACTACGAATCGGTTCTCGAGTCGATGAGGCTCGCGTCCGGCCTCCCGTGGGCGCTTCCGGTTTGTCTGGCGGCCGTCCTTGCACCCAAGGGCGATCGCGTCGCACTCGCCGACAAGGAGGGTCGGACGTATGGCGTCCTCGACATCGAGGAGGTCTACGAGTACGACAAAGGACGGGAGGCTCAACAGTCCTTCCGTACCACGGACGTGGCTCATCCGGGAGTTGCGAGCATGTACGACCAGCCCGATCTCTACGTCGCGGGCCGCGTCACCGTCTTCGAGCGTGTCACCTCTCCGTTTTCCGAGCTCGCGCTCGACCCGGCGGACACCCGCGCCGCGTTCGCCGAGCGAGGCTGGCGACGCGTCGTCGGCTTTCAGACGCGCAACCCGATCCATCGAGCGCACGAGTACCTGACGAAGGTCGCGCTCGAGACCGTCGACGGGTTGCTGATCCACCCCCTGATCGGCGAGACGAAGTCGGACGACGTTCCGAGCGCCACGCGCGTGGAGTGCTACCGCGTGTTGATCGACGGCTACTACCCCGACGACCGTGTCGTGCTCGGTGCGTTTCCGGCGGCGATGCGTTACGCAGGTCCGCGTGAGGCGATCTGGCACGCGATCTGCCGCAAGAACTACGGCTGCTCGCACTTCATCGTCGGTCGCGATCATGCAGGCGTCGGCGACTACTACGGCACCTACGATGCGCAGTTGATCTTCGACGACTTCGAGCCGCACGAGCTCGACGTGGAGCCGATGTTCTTCGAGCACTCGTTCTTCTGCCGCCGCTGTGGCTCGATGGCCTCGGCCAAGACGTGCCCGCACGGCATGGACGACCACGTCTTCCTCTCGGGCACGAAGGTGAGGGAGATGCTCGGCGCGGGCGAGCTGCCGCCCGAGGAGTTCTCACGCCCCGAGGTGGCCGAGGTTCTCATCAGCGCCTATCACCGCTAGCTAGATGACCTGGCAGTTCACCCTCACGGGTCTGCTGATCGGCGTCCTGGTGGGCATGACCGGGATGGGAGGCGGCAGCTTGATGACGCCCATCCTCGTCATCGTCTTCGGATTCAAGCCCACCTACGCGGTCGGCACCGACATCCTTCACGGTGCGATCTTCAAGACGTTCGGCGCGGTGCGGCACAGACGCCTCGGCACGGTGCACGCGCGACTGACCCTGTGGATGTTCCTCGGCTCTGGCCCGATGTCCCTCCTCGGCGTCGCCCTCGCGGGCTGGCTGTCGCGCAACTACGGCGACGGCGTGCAGTCGGCCGAGGGTTATGCCATCGGCGCCGCGCTGCTACTCGGCGCGGCGGGTCTGGTCGCGAAGACGTTCGTCAAGCGCGGCGTGCAGCCCGATGACTCGCCGTTCATCCTGCGGCGCCGGGACAAGATCCTCGCCGTTCTGATCGGCGCCGCGTTCGGTTTCGTCGTCGGCCTGACCTCGGTGGGTAGCGGCACGTTCTTCGGGCTCGTGATGGTGATGATCTACCCGCTGACGATCGCGAAGATCGTCGGCACGGACATCTTCCACGCCGCAGCGCTGCTCTGGGTCGCGGGCTTCGGGCATCTCGTCCAGGGCAACGTCGATCTTCACGCGATGGCGTGGCTCCTGCTCGGCTCCGTGCCAGGCATCTGGGTGTCGAGCCGGTTCACTCTGCGCGTGCCGCAGGACGCGCTCCGACTGGGTCTGGCGGGTGTGCTGGCGCTGAGCGGCATCAAGCTGCTCGACATCCCCGCGGGGAACTACGTGATCGCCGTCGGCCTAGGTCTCGGTCTGCTGGCGTTCGTGGTCTGGCTGCTGGCCCGTAGGCGAGGCGTACAATCGCGCCGCCGTGACGCACAAGGCACCGACGATTCTCGCCCTCGTCCTGCTGGTGGCGACGGCGACGGCCTTCGCGGTGACGCAGCGCCTGAAGCTCGAGCCGAGCCCGATCTCGCAGACGCGCGTCGATGACGTGTTCTCGCCGGTTTGCCGCTGCCCCTCGCGGGCTGCGAACATCGAGTTCTCGCTTCGCAGGGCCGACCGGCTCCGTATAGCGATACGCATCGGCGCGAACGAGGTCACCGTCGCAGACGGATCGTTCCCTCGCGGTGGCGTCCACGTTCGCTGGGACGGGCGCGACCCCTCCGGCAAGCTCGTCCCTGACGGGACCTACTATCCGGTCGTCCACCTGCAGAGCGCCGGCCGGACCATCGACCTCCCGAATCCGATCCGCGTCGACACGATTCGGCCGTCGATCAAGCTGAAGAGCCTGCGGCCCAGGGTCTTCGTCCCCGGCGTGGAGAAGCTGAGGGTCACCTACACCGTCTCCGAGCATGCCCACGCGCTGCTCTTCGTCGACGGCCGCCGCAGGGTGTTCACGCTCGGCCAGCGCTTGCGCGGCCGCCTCCAGTGGTACGGCCGCGTCGCCGGCCGATCGGTGCGCCCGGGTCGTCATCGACTGACGCTCGTCGCCGAGGACCTCGCCGGAAACCGCTCTCTACCCACGGCTCCGGTGATCGTGCGCGTCCGGCGCAGCAAGTGACCGCCACGCCGGGCGGACCTCCCCTGCTGATCCTCGGGGTGCGGCGCTCGGGGACGACGCTTCTCCGCGTCATGCTCGACAGGCACTCCGAGCTCGCTGTTCCGGACGAGTCGTACTTCGTCCCCCAGCTCGCCGATCGTCATCTGCGCCGCGTCGATGCAGACGAGTTCGTCGACGATCTTCGCCGGATCGACACGCTCGCCGAATGGGATGTGCCGCTCGACAGAGTGCGTGCCCGGCTCCCGGACGCGTCGCCGATCGGAGCCGCGATCGGGACGGTGTACGCCGTCTACGCCGAGGAGCACGGAAAGCGCCGTTGGGGGGACAAGACGCCGATGTACATGCAGAACCTGCGGCTGCTGGAGCGGCTCTTCCCCGATGCGCTCTTCGTTCACCTGATCCGTGACGGGCGCAACGCGGCGACGTCGTTCCTCTCCATGCCGCGGGGGATCGTCACGGAGAACTGGATGTACCCGCGCGATCCGGCGGGGTTCGCCTGCCAGTGGCGAACGGAGGTGAAGGCCGCGCGCCGGTTGGGCCGCCGGGTCGGCGGCAGCCGCTATCTCGAAGTACGTTACGAGGAGCTCGTGGACGATGTCGAAGGCGTGCTTCACGCCATCTGCAAGTTCGCGCGTCTTTCGTACGAGCCCGGAATGACCGACTACGCGGGGAACGTCGACGTCTCGGCCAAGCCGCACCAGCAGAGCCTCACCCGTCCGCCCACTCCAGGCTTGCGTGACTGGCGGACGCAGATGTCGCCGGACGACGTCGGCGCCTTCGACCGCGTGGCAGGCGACCTGCTGCACGAGCTCGGTTACGAGACCCACGAGGCGCCCGATGCTCTCGGCCGCCTGCGCCGGACGTCGTACGGCGTCCGTGCGACTGCCTGGCGCGCCGCGAGCTTCGGAGTCCGGCGCTCACCCCTTTGGCGCCGTCGTCACCCTCCGCTTCGCTGACTTCGTCGCGGCGTGGCGCCGTTTCGCCCGGAGCTCCGCGAGGATCTGCGGGCTGCGACGAGCGTGCCAGGCCATCACGATCCCGTTCAGCGTGAAGAAGTAATGCCGCTCCGTGACGATACCCGGCGAGTACTTCCCGATGTTCAGATGCCAGAGGATCTTGCCGTCGCTCACGCGCATCGCGAAGGTCTTCTCCTCCAGCGTCGCCGTGAAGACCAGATTGCCCGCGACAAACGAGCCGCCGAGGATGCGGCCGCCCAGGTTGCGGTTCCAGAGCACCTTGCCGTCGCTTGCTCGAAACGCGCGCAGTCCGCCGTCGAAGCCGCCGATGAAGACCCGACCATGGGCAATCGCCGGCGTCGAGTAGCCGTAGCCGCCGACGTGGGCCTTCCAGATGACGTGTCCACTGCTCGCGGACAACGCGAAGATGTCGCCGGAGCGTGAGATGGTGAAGATGCGCCGGCCGTCCGTAGACGGGCTCGCGTAGAAGCTCTCGTACTGAAGGACGTTGCGGCGCAGGTACGTGCTCCAGATCTTGTGTGCGTCGCTCAGGCGCAGGCAGAAGATCGACCCCGCGTACGTCGTGATGAAGATCCGATTCCGGAAGATCGACGGGCTCGAGTTGATCCGACCGCCGGTGTTGTAGGCCCACTTGATCCGGCCCGTTCTGACGTAGACAGCGAACAGTCTCCCGTCGGTGGCGCCGAAGTACGCGACGCGCCCGATCGCGACGGGCGACGACTCCACCTTTCCGGCCACCTTCAACGTCCAGAGGAGCTGGCCGTTGAAGCGGTTGTAGGCGGTGACGCGTCCGTCATGAGAGCTGACCAGGAGGCGCGGGCCGGCAATGGCCGGCGTGGAAGGCTTCCTCGCGCCGAAGCGCTGCCAGACGATGTGGCCGTTGTGCGAGTTGAGCGCGACCGTGCGGCCCCCGAACGTGTTCACGTAGAGGATCCCGCCGCAGTAGCTGGGGGGATACTCGATGTAGCTGCGGAGGCCCGTGACCCAGAAATGGCGCAGCGGCAGCCCGATGTCGATCCCGGGCCGGGACAGCGTGCGCTGGGGATCCCCGCCGAAGTTGTTCCAGCAGTCCTTGTCGTCGACGACGTGGTACTGACCCTTCTTCTTGGGCCGCTTGATGGGCGCTGTGGCATTGGTCGCGACGGACGCCGAGACGCCCTTCAGCTTCGTGTCGAGCTTCCCGGCCGGACGGTCGCGCGACTTGAGGAACACAGCGACGGCTGCGCCCAGGATGAGCAGCACGACGACTGCGGTGATGACGAGGATCCGACGGCGCACCCGGCGGAACTAGTCTGCCAGCGGCGCTTGATGCTGCAGCTCGGCAGGCGTCCTCTCCGGCCTGCGGTCCCGGGTCGCCGGCTCGACGACCTGGGTGTCCCGCGGGGCCGGGCTTCTCTGCGGCGCGGCGAGCAGCGCCCAGGCGGCGAGGGCGATCACACCCCAGACGATCGGATCCTCGAAGAAGCCCGCGTAGAACAGCGAGTGGACCAGGAGCGTGAGGAAGACAGCTGCCGCGCCGAGGCCGAGCGCTCGATTCACCCGCGTGAGCAGGAACAAGAGGCGCGTCGCGCCGGCGAGCAGTGCCAGGTAGACGACGAGGCCGACCAGGCCGAGCTCGGCGGCGACCGTGAGCGGTGTCGTGTGCGAGCGGTCGCGCTTCGCGGACAGCTTGGTCTTCGCCTCGTCCCTGCTGGCCTGCGGCTGCCCGCCGATTCCGACCCCGACGAGCGGGTGATTGGTGAATACGACCCAGGTCACCCTCGCCAGCCGGGTCCGGCCGCTCGTCGCCTGACGGGCCGAGTCGTTCACCGCGGTGGCGGCGACGAAAGCCGCTCCGGCAAGGACGCAGACGGCAGCGCCGACCATCAGGACGCGGCGGAGCGCAGTGCCACCCAGCGCGTAGGAGATCGCAACGCCGACCGCGAACAGGGCGACGAAGCTCGATTGCGAGTAGGAGAAGAAGAGCCCGGCCCACAGGAACGCGATCAATGCGGTCCCGACCCAGAACCCGATCCGGCCGAGCCACACTGCGACGAGGAGGACGGCGATCGCGATCACCACGTGGCGGCCGAAGATGCTCGGGTCCTTGAAGAGCGAGGTGACCCGGAAGTAGGTCGTGTAGGCGTTCGCACGCTCGACGTCGCCCGCGAGCAGGTGTCCGTGCGTGAGGCGCTGGAAGAGTGCGACAGCCGAAAAGAGTCCCGCGAGCGCGACGAGCGTTGCGGCGAGAGCGCGAGGATGCCACGGGCGAAACGGCGTCCAGACCACCGCGATCACGAGCGCCGAAAACGGGAACAGGAAGAAGAGGAGCTCGATCGTGCCCTGCCGGAGATCTCTCGTCCAGGTGAGCGACACGCCTGCGAGCAGGACGAAGGCGGCGGCCGGCACTGCGAGGAGCGGCGGCAGTTGCCGTGCCTCGGGGCCGCGCAGCGCACGGACGATCAGACCCAGCATCGCCGCCGCGAGGACGACGTACAGCGGCAGCAACAGGTACGCCTTCTGCGCGCCGATCGACACGGAGATGCGAAACGGCGCGGCGGCGAGGAGTGCGATCGGAACGACGACGGGATAGCGGACGAACGCCGCCGCACCCGCGCTCACGAGGAGTAGACCAAGAACCAGGGCCACGAGGTGGAGTGGTGGGCTCACGAGCAGCTTGAGATCCCGTCCGGGGATGAGGGCCGCCGCCAGCCCGCCCTCGGCGATCGCGGTCAGGCCGAGGCCCGCGAGTACCTGGGCACGCGAGCGTGAGAGAAGCATCGCCGCTGCTCCGAGCCCGCCGAGAGCCGCCGACAGCTGAGCCAGGTCTCCATGGGGCATGGAACACCCAAGACTACGGCGCCGTCGTCAGGGCGTGCGGGCTTTGCCCGCGCGTCCTACGGATAATCGCCCACCGAACCAGGGTTGGGTCATCCGCGGCCAATCGGCATCCTTCGTGATAGGAAACGCCGGGTGATCGGAGCCGGGAAACGCGTGCTCGTCCTCGCACCTCACACCGACGACGGCGAATTCGGGGCGGGCGGAACGATGGCGCGCCTGGTCGACGAGGGAGCCGACGTGCGTTACGTGGCTTTCTCGATCGCCACGCGCTCTCTCCCCGACGGCTTCCCGCCGGACACGCTGGCGCAGGAGGTGAAGGAGGCAACGGCTGAGCTCGGGATCGAGCCGGAGAACCTGACGGTGCACGACTTCGACGTGCGGACGTTCCCGCAGCGCCGGCAGGACATCCTCGAGTTGCTCGTCGCCCTCTGGGAAGACTGGCGGCCGGACGCCGTCTTCCAGCCGAGCCTGCATGACATCCACCAGGACCATCAGGTCATCGCCGCGGAAGGACTGCGTGCGTTCAAGCGGACGACGATCCTCGGTTACGAGATCCCCTGGAACAACTTCGACTTCGCCTACCAGGCCTACTTCGCCCTCGAGCAGTCGCACGTCGAGAGGAAGGTCGCCGCGCTCGAGAAGTACGCCTCCCAGCAACATCGGCGCTACTCCGATCCCGAGTACATCCGGAACGTCGCGCGGACGCATGGGATCAACGTGAACCGGGAATACGCAGAGGTCTTCGAGGTCTACCGAGTCGTCGCCTGAGCCGTCCGTCTGGCGGCCCAGCTTGAATCCCAGGCGCTTTTCGTCCCCGAAACCGAAGGAGTCCGATGCCGCTTACCCAGACGCAACTCGCCGGTGAGGTCGCTGATCGCAGCGGCCTGAGCAAGACCGATGCCAAGGCTGCACTCGCGGCGCTCGAGGAAATCGTGCTCGAGCAGCTCGCCGACGCGGAGAAGGTTCGGATCGGCGGAGTCGTCCAGCTCGTCGTTCGCGTGAAGGAGGCGACGAAGCCTCGCAAGGGCCGCAATCCCGCGACCGGTGAGGAGATCACGATCTCGGCGAAACCCGCGTCGGTCGCGCTTCGTGCACGTCCGCTGGCGAAGGCGAAGGCAGCGCTGCCGTCCGTCCAGAAGGCGCGTAAGCGCCTCGTCGCCTGACGAGTTGTCGTTCGGGGCCCCGGCGGAATCGCTGTCGCCGGGGTCTCAGGGCCCTCAGGCCTCGCGCGACCAGAACTCCAGGAGATTCCCGTCCGGATCGTAGAAGTAGTACGAGGTCGCGTTCATCCAGTCGAAGTGGGTCGGGCCGTAGACCTCGACGCCGCGGCCCTGGACATGCTCGACTGCGGCCTCGAGGCGGTCGCGGGGCACCTCGAGCGCGAAGTGGACGTTGCCGAATCGGTGCCCCTCGGGATGCGGAGAATGCTCCTCATGGAGGAGTGAGCCCTTGTGCACCGCGATGCGCTGCTGGGTGCCCGGCTCGCCGGCGAGGAACCACGCCCATTCGTCCCCGGTTCGGCTCACGGCCTCGAGGCCGACGACGTCCTCGTAGAACCGCGCCGAGCGGGGAACGTCGCCCACGATCAGGACGAGCTCGGCGATCCCGGTCGAAAAGCCACTCATCTGACGACCACGTCCCCAACCGCATCGTCGATCGCTTCGAGGATGGCGTGGTCGAGCGCGATACCCGATGCCGCCGCGTTCTCCTCGACCTGTTCCGGGCGGGATGCGCCGATAATCGCCGAGGCGACATTCTCCTTCCGCAGCACCCAGGCGAGCGCGAGCTGGGCCATCGTGATGCCGAGCCCCTCCGCGACCGGCACGAGTTGCTGAACCGCCTCGAGCACGTCGTCGTCCCGGAAGCGGTCCATCGACCAGCCCATCTGCGAAGACGCGGCGCGTGTGCCCTGTGCAGGCTCTTCGCCCGGCCTGTACTTGCCCGTGAGCGTGCCCTGGGCGAGCGGGGACCACACGATCTGAGAGATCCCGTTTTCCTTGCACAGCGGGATCACTTCTCGCTCCGGCACGCGGTACAGAAGCGAGTACTGCGGCTGTGACGAGCTGAACTTCTCGACCCGCGGCACGAGTGCGAGTGCGGCCTCGATCTGGTCCGCCGTCCATTCGCTGAAGCCCAGATGACGCACCTTGCCCTGGCGCACGACTTCGGTCAGCGCCTCCATTGTCTCCTCGAGCGGCGTGTCGAAGTCGTACCGATGGCACTGGTAGAGGTCGACGTAGTCGGTACGGAGGCGTGCAAGCGACGCGTCGATCTGCTTGAGCACCTGCTCGCGTGAGAGACCGCGATCGCCGTTCATCGGGAAGTAGAGCTTGGTGGCGAGGACGTACGAGTCACGTGGCCGCTGCGCGAGTTGGTTGCCGAGGAACTCCTCTGCGCCGCCGCGCGAATAGACGTTGGCCGTGTCGAAGAAGTTGATCCCGACCTCGAACGCCTTCCGGACGCAGGCTTCCGCCTGCGCGTCCGAGACGCCTCCCCCATACGTCAGCCAGGAGCCGAGGCTGATCTCGGAGACCTCGAGGTCGCTCGAGCCGAGGCGGCGGTAGCGCATCACCTCGTGTCTACCATCCCCGCTCATGGTGAAGCGCCGGTTGGGCGAAGACGGACCGCAGGTTTCCGCAGTCGGGCTCGGTTGCAACAACTTCGGCATGCGCGTCGGCCTCGAGGAGACGCGGGCCGTCGTCGACACAGCGCTCGCGGCGGGCGTCGCGCTTTTCGACACCGCCGACATCTACGGCGGCAAGGGCGGTAGCGAGTCGTTTCTCGGCGAGGCGCTGGAGGGCCGGCGCGACGACGTCGTGGTCGCGACGAAGTTCGGCGGCGACATGGGCGACGGCACGAAGGCCCGCGGTTCGCGCGCGTACATTCGCAAGGCGATCGAAGGCTCGCTGCGGCGGCTCCGAACCGATTACGTCGATCTCTACCAGTACCACACGCCCGATCACATCACGCCGTTCGAGGAGACGTTCGCGACGCTCGACGAGCTCGTGCGTGAGGGAAAGGTGCGCTACGTCGGTCATTCGAACCTCGAAGCCGCGCAGGTCGAGGAGATCGATGCGTCGTGTCGCGAGCACGGATGGGCACGGCCGGTGAGTGCACAGAACGAGTACTCGCTGCTTCGGCGTGAGGCCGAGGAGGAATTGCTGCCGACCTGCGAGCGTCTCGGCGTCGGCGTGCTGCCCTATTTTCCGCTCGCAAGCGGTCTGCTCACGGGCAAGTACCGGCGCGACCAGCCGCGGCCGGAAGGGACACGCCTGTCAGGCCGCCAGGAGGTGTTCACGGAGGAGACATTCGACCGGCTGGAGGCACTCGAGCGTTTCGCGGCGGGACGTGGGCTGACGATGTTGCAGGTCGCGATCGGCGCCCTGCTCGCGCAACCAGCGGTCGCGTCGGTGATCGCGGGCGCGACGAAGCCCGAACAGGTCCGTGCCAACGTGGAGGCCACGGGGTGGGAGCCGAGCGCCGAGGATCTCGCTGAACTCGACCTGCTCCGCTGAAGGCTTAGAAAGAACTCCTGGAAAGAGGCCTTTATTCGCGTTTCGAGGCACGTCGCGTTCGGGTGTGAGATGTGTGACCGCGCAGACCCCTGCATTGGACGCTCGGCAGAATCGATGCGGTGAGACGCACTCCCACTGATTCCGCAATTCCCGCCGCCGTCGTCGACGTCGGCTGGGTCAATGGGCTCGCGGCGATCCGTTCGCTCGGGCGTGCCGGAATTCGCGTGCTCGCCGTCGACCATCGCCCGAGCGCGCTCGGCTTTCGCTCGCGTTACGCGGAACCGTTTCTCTCGCCCGATCCACATTCCGACGAGACGCGGTTCGTCGCCTTCGTGCGCGCCCTCGGTGAGGTGGTCGTCTTTCCGACACATGACGAGCAGCTCAACCTGATCGCACGGCACCTCGGGGATCTCGCCGTGCTCGCGCCGTTCCCGCCCTGGGACGTTCTCGAGCGCGTGCAAAGCAAGCGCCTGCAGCTCGAGGAGGCGGAAGCTGCCGGAGTCGACACACCCCGCACGGCGTATCCCGCCACGGCCGAAGACGCGCGCGCGGCGGCCGAGGAGATCGGTTTCCCACTGCTGGTCAAGCCAGAGCATCCGGTCGGTTTCAAGCAGCGCTTCCGCCGCCAGGCCTTCCGCTGCGAGAGCGTCGCCGAGCTCGAGCAGGCCTACGAACAGGCGTCGGAGTTCGCGCCCATGGTCCAGGAGCTCATCCCCGGCGGCGACGACACGCTCTACACCGTGGGCAGCTACCTGAGCCGCGAGGGAAGTCCGCTCGGCGTCTTCTCGGGACGGAAGCTGCGGCAGACCCCGCCCGGCATCGGCACGTGCCGCATCGGCGAGGCGGTGTGGGTCCAGGAGGCCGTCGACGCCGCGCTCAGGTTGCTCCAGCAGTTTGGCTACTTCGGCCTCTCGCAGGTGGAGTTCAAACGCGATCCGCGCGACGGCCGCTTCAAGCTGATGGAGATCAATCCCCGGCTCTGGCAATGGCACGGTCTCGCCAGCGCGTGCGGCGTCGATCTCCCGCGCCTCGCGTACGCCGATCTGATCGGCGAGTCTCCGTCCGAGGCGACGATGGACGGACACGGGAAGCGGTGGGCGATCACCCTCTTGCCGGGCGAGCGCCCGGCGCCGCAGCGCCCGCCCTATGCCGATGCCGTCTTCGCGGCCGACGATCTCAAGCCCGCGGCGGTCCACCTCGCCCGCGTCGTGCGGAGCGTGCTGCGGTGATCCCCGACCGGATCGAGCGCCGCGCTCGCTGGGTGCTCGACTCGATCGGCGCCACCGATGTGGGGTTCGGGGACGACCTCCCCTATCGGGCCGAAGCGTGGGACCTCGTCGAGCGCGGCAAGCTTCCCGTGGGGGATGAGGTGGCAGAAGCGTTCTTCCACCTCGCCCGGGTCGAGGAGCGCGCGGGCCCGCGTGACGAGCACGGACGGTTTCGCGCTGCGTGGTCGTGCCTGGATCCCCTCGACCCGCCGCTCGAACGGCTTCGCCGACGGCTCGGAGTCGACAACGGCCGGCCGCGTTTCCTCGTGGCGCTCACCCACGACGTCGACGCACCCTGGCGCTGGACACGCGTCGGCGTGCGAGCCGCCGCCGCGCGCCTGAAGCAGAACGTCCGACGAGCGCGGCTCGGGCCGACATTCCGCGAAGCGACGGGGCTGGCCACGGCGCCGGTGCATCGGCTCCGGGGAACCGATCCGAACTGGCGGTTCGAGGAGATCGTGGCCGAGGAGCGCCGCCGCGGCGCACACGGCTCGACGTTCTTCGTCATGTCCGCCCACCACGATCCGCGCGACGGCGCCGCGCCCGAGACCTACGATCGCCTGCGGCCCCGCCTCGTCGAGACGCTCCTGGAGAGCGGCGCGGAGGTGGGCCTGCACGGGAGCTACACCGCGGCCGACGACCCCGCCCGGCTCGCTGCCGAGAAGCACACGCTCGAGGAG
>VAWR01000093.1 GCA_005885245.1 Actinomycetota bacterium
GTTGCCGCAGGTCGTACACGGGGCCGATGCTGCGGTTGTAGAACTCGTTCTCCCAGAGCGTGAGAGGCTGGTTCTTCACGTCCTTGCCGGAGAAGACGAAGGCGACGTCCGCGTGCCGGCCGACTGCGGCGTCCACCCAGTCTCGTCTCGGCGCGGTGATGCCCTGGTACAGCGCCCCGACCGACGCCTTGGGGAAGCCGTGGTCGAAGCGCTCGACGCGCTCCGTCGTGAAGGCGAACCAGACGAAGACGGCAAGCGGCAACGCGAGCGCGTAACGCGGCGAGATGCTGAGGAACAGCAGCGAGACGAGCGCGCCGGCGACGACGACGACGACCGCGATCGTGTCCAACCCGACGACGGTCTCTTGCAGCCACCAGAGCGGCATCAGTGCGAGCGTGTCCGACTCCGCGGAGGGGCCGATGAGGCTGTGATACGGAAGCACACCCGGCAGGGCAGCCGCGGCGACGGCCGCCACTGCGGCCGCGCGCGGCGGCCGCGGCAGGCCGCGCTCGATCCACGCCAGCAGGGCAATGAGGAAGAGCGGCGCGACGTAGAAGAGATCTCGCTCCTCGACGCGTGGCGACAGCGCCGAGGCGAACGCCGCGACCTCGAGCACGAGCCACGCCGTCAGCGGCAGCGTGGCGGCGAGGAAGACGCGAAGCGGCCGATCGAGCGACCGGCCGAGCGCTGTCAGCAGCAGCAACGCCGCGAACGGTGCCACCGCGAGGTAGAGGTCGAGCTCCGCGAGGTGGTACAGCACCCACTTGAGGACCTGGCCCGGCCGGTAAGTGGTGTGACCGGTGAGGCTGTAGCTGCCCAGGATGTCGTAGGGCGAGTGTCCTCGCGCGAACTGGACGACCAGCACGGTCACGACAGCGCCGAGCAGGACTCCGTAGAGCACCCGGAAGTCGGCGAGCATGCGGAGTCGTCGCCGGTCGAGCCAGGCGAGCAGGAGCGGCGCGGTCGCGACCGCTGGGATGAGCACGATCGCCTGCGTGCGCGTGAGAAACGCCAGCAAGCACAACCCGAGAAGTAGGAGTTGGCGCAACAGGGTCGGTCGCTCGAGGGCAAGCACCAGCACGAGCGCGACGCAGGCGAACAACGGATAGAAGACGGTCTCCGTCATGAGCGTGCCCGTGTACATCAGCGACGGCACGGCGACGGCCAGGAACGCGGCAAGCAATGACGGCAGCGGCGTCAGCACACGCCGCGCGAGAAAGTAGACCGGGATGGCTGTGAGCGACATCAGGACGGAGCCGATCGTCTTCGCCGCCGCGTACGCATCCGGCACGGAGCCGAACAGTCGCCAGGCCGGCGCGATCAGGATCGGGTAGACGGCCCCGTACGCACCATGGTGCATGTCGCGGATGAGGAAGTGGCCCGTCCCGGCGAAGCTCTTGGCGAGCTCCGAATAGATCAGCTCGTCGACCATGATCCACGGAGCGACCACGCGCCGCGAGAGCGCGTAGCGGAAGAGCACGGAGACAACCACGAGTCCGGCGAGCCACGCCCACACCGGGACGCGAGCCAGGCGGCTCTGTTTGGCAGGAGGTGCAGGCTCAGGTCGACCGTTGCGGGCGAGACCGAGCTCGTCGAGGTGTCCCGCCAGCTCGGCCGCGAGCGGCGTGCCGGGCTCGATGCCGATCTCGGCAGCCGCTTGCGCCACCTCGGCCACCACGGCGTCCGCGACGGCCGACCCACCGGCGGCCTCTTCGAGCGCCGCCGCGTAGCGTTCGGCAACCCCACCGAGGTCGAGCTCTTCCTCCGCGTAGGCCCGTGCGGCGTCGCTCATGGCCAGCTGCGTCGCCTCGCTCGATGCGAGCAACTCGAGCGCCGTCGCGAGGGAGGGCACCTCGTCTTCGTCGACCGGAACCTTCAGTGCGACCTCGGCGGGAAGCTCGGAGAACCAGCCCAGGTCGCTGACCACCAGCGGACGCCCCAGGGACAGCGCGCGGATGACGCTGCCCGACGTCTCGCCCATCGTCGGCGCACGCAGCGCGACACAGGCATCGCAGGCGGCCATCAGCGACCAGAGCCGTCCCTCTGCCACGTAGCCGATTCGCTCGACCCCTTCTCCGACCAGGCGGCCCGCGTCGAATCGCGGCGAGGACGGTCCGACCAGGACCAGCTTCGACTTCGGATGGCGCTCGCGCACGAGCGCGAAAGCCTCGAGCAGCTGCGGGATGCGCTTGCTCGCATTGAGATGCCCGAAGCAGCCGAAGAGGGGGCGAGCTTCGATCGCCGCGGGTACGACGTCGTCGACCGGCCAGGCCGGATGCGGGATCCGCCACACCGGCCCGTGGTAGCCGCTTTCGCGTGCGCGCTGCTCCACGTAGTGCGAGTGCACGATCAGGCCGGTCGCCTGCGACAGGATCTCGCCGGCGAGCGGAAACTCGTCCGGCCTGGTTTCCCAGATGGGCGCCACGCGACCGTCGAGCACGCCGTGCGCGAGGAGGCGACCGGCAACGCCGGCGTCGCGTTCCATCGCCGCCAGGTAGCCGGGGCCATCCTTGTGGCCGATCGTCAAGCCGGCGACGAGGTGATGCAGGACGAAGTCGTGCAGGACCACGACGCCCGGACGGCGCCTCAAGGCCTCGACGATCCAACCGTGGGCTTCAGGATCGTTGCCGACGTGGTAGAGACCGACGTCCGCCGCGACGGGCCGCGTCTTACCTCGACGGACGACCTCGACGTCGACGAGCCGCGCCAGCGCAGGCAGCAGGAGGGCGGAGTAATCGGCGATGCCCGACCGCTCAGGCGGGAGCGGAGAGTAGAACGCGACCTTCACTGGAGCAGGCGGGCGATCGTCTCGTCCCAGGAGACGCGACGCGCGATCTCCTTGCCGGCCTGCCCCCAGGCCTTCGCGTCGTCGACGTGCTCGCGCAACCACGAACATGCCTCCGCGAGCGCCGCCGCTTGCGGCTCGCAGACGATTCCGGTGCGGCGGTCGGCGACGACCTCGAGGGGGCCGCCTGCGTCGGTGGTCGTCACCACCGGCTTCTCGGCCAGGAATGCCTCGTACGGGACCATCCCGAAGTCCTCGTCCACCGGGGCGTAGTAGACAGCGAGGCAGCGTGCGTACAGACCCGCGAGCTCTTCCTCGTCGACGCGACCGGCAAAGCGTGCACGACCGTCGAGGGCGTGCCGCTCGGCAACCTGCTCGAGCCGGGCCCGGTCCGGTCCGTCGCCGACGATGACACACCGGAGCGTGGAATCCGCGGCAAGCGCGTCGAGGAGCAGCTCGTGCCGCTTCGCACGGTCGAGGCGGCCGACGGACAGCACGAAGTCGTCGTAGCTCTCGGTCCGGTAGGGCAGCTCCTGAGGAGGATGGGGCATCACCTCCGGCGTGATCCCGGTCGAGCGCTCGAGTCGCTCGGCGACGTTCCGTGAGGTCGCGAACACCTTGCGCGCTTCCGTGAGTGCGACCCGATCGAGCCGTTGTACCGCCCGTCGGGTGGCGCGCTCCTCGGCGCTCTCACCGAACTGGCCGAGCGCGGTCCGGTCGAGCTCGTACGCCTGGCGGAACTGATGCAGGAGCCAGACGACCTTGTTGGGATGACGAACCGCGTAGGAGGGAAACTTGGTCGCAATGACGAGCTCGATCGTGCGCCCGTCGGATTCGCTCAGGTCGAGCAGTCGCCACAGAAACGCCTGAGAGAGAACGCGCTCGCCCGGATACCACTTGTAGGGCACGGTGACGAGATCGGTCTCGTGGCCCCGCGCGCGCAGCTCGTCGACCAGGTCGTCGGCGAAGATCTCCGCGCCGCCCCGCGCGAACGGCACCTGCGGTGCGCAGACGGCAATTCTCACGTGCGCACCTTTAGAGGTACACGCGCGTGAAGCAGGGACCCACCGCACCCGCCCACCGACAGCCTAGGCCCACAACTGTGACGTGTCCGCGACACAACGGAAACACGGTCGAAGCTAGCCATCCACTGCCGTGCGCGCGACGAGGGCATAGTCGAGCGGCGCGAACAGGAGCTCGTTCAGGCGGCGCACGTTTGCTGCGATCACGGGATCGTCCGGCTCCGTCAGCCGCTCGGCGGGCTCGTTCAGAAACCGCACCTCGGTCTCCGCGAAGCCCGCCTGACGCGCGAGCAGCTCGAGCGTTTCCGGGACCAGCGGCTGCGCATGGGTGAGGTCGGCGAAATAGCTGCGCAGCGCGAGCGGCGAAAGTGGGTTGATCGTCTCGGCAACGAGTAGGCCGCCGGGCCGAAGCTTCGCGGCGGCCAGCGTCAGCGCCAGGACGAGCGTCGGTGCAGGGAGGTGCTCCACGACCTGGCCCATGAAGATGCCGCCAAGGGATCCCTCGTCGAGCTTCTCCAGGTGCTCGACGAGGTCCGCCTGTTCGACGTCGAGGCCATCGCCGCGGGCGTAGGCGACCATGTCGGCGTCGGCGTCGATGCCTCGAGCGTCGACTCCTGCCTCCCGCAGCAGCCCGAGCAGCTCACCGCGCCCACAGCCGATGTCGAGCACGGGCGCGCTCTCGCGGAAGTCTTCGACGTAAGGGCGTTGGCGTTCGCGAATCGCATCGACGCTCCCACGCATCCTGCTCTCGAAGGCGAAGTAATCGGGCACCGTCGCCGCGGCGGGCTGGGTCGCGACGGTGGGCGCAGCCTGCGCTGCACCGGACGGAGCTCGCCGCTCGAGCCGCGTGAGCCGCTCCTCGAGCTCGCGGACGAGCCGCTCGGCCTGCTCGCGCCCGGCGGTCGCCGCATCGGCACGTTCGGAGAGCGCATCGAGGAGCTTGAGGACCGAGTCGTTGAACACGCGCTGGTCGGCAGCCAGCGGCTCCACGTACCAGCGCATGAGCTTCCGCAGGACACGCTTCGCGATTCCCTTGGGCCCGCCGCCCGCTTCCCGCTCCGCGGTAACGGGCCAGAAGCGCTCGGCCAGGGCGCGGTTCGAGGCAAACTCCGCAGCCGGCGAGGCTCCGGCCCCCGCCCCACGTCGAAGCTCCTCGCTGAGCCGGTCGAACAGGGCGACAACATCGATCTCCTCCGCTGAGGAAATGCCTGCAGGCGCCGGGTTTTTCGCCTCGGGCCCGGACATTCAGCTGATTCTACGGGGTGCGCCTGTCAGTGGAGCGCACGCACGTAGTGCCAGGCCTGCGAAAGACCGAGCTGGCGCATCGCGATCAGCAGCACCGCGTAGAGCCCGAGTCCGGCCGCGGCGGCCGGCACGGCGCTGAGGATGAGCGAGGCTCCGCCGAATGCGAGCGCCGTCGCAGCCGCGACGAGCAGCGAGAGGCGCCCAAGGCCGACCACAGTCAACGCGAGCATGCGCGGCGCAAGCGCGGCCATCAGTCCGAGGACGAGCAGGAGCGTCGAGACGCCGAGCGCGACGGTCACTCCCGTCAGACCCCACAGCGCACGGCCGGCGATGGAGATCGGGATGTCGACGAGCAGTCCGACGACGGCGAGCGGAATGAGCAGTCGGGTCCGGTGCATGACGAAGAGCAACGGATACGTGATCGAGAAAGCCGCGTTCGCGATCATCCAGGGCGAGAGGAAGACGACGAGCCGGCCGAGCTCGTCTCCGACCTGCCCCGAGTAGGCGTTGCCGAGCACGGCCGTCACGACCCGGCCTCCGACCAGGGCGACGAGCCCTGCAGCGGCGCCGACGAGAGCGAGGGAGACCCACGCCGAGTGGACGACGTGCTCCGCAGCGCTCTCCGCATCGACACCACGACGGGTCAGCGGAGCCGCAGAGATCAGCGACAACGAGAAGGCCGTCGCGGTCACGAACGTCGCGGCCAGCAGGTAGGCGTACGACAGGCTCGTGACGTTGCCCTCGCCGGTGCCGGCCGCGAAGCGCAGCGCGATCAGATACAGCCCCTGCAACGCGAGCGGGACGGCAGCGCCGTACAAGAGCCGCCAGAGCCGATGTCCGAGGCGCAGAGGAACGTCACGGCCGCGTCGCATCCGGCTTCCGCGCCGGACCAGCACCACGACAGGCAGCCCGATCGCGATCGCACCGTTGAGTGCGAGTCCCCACGCGAGCGAGACGAGCCCGTGCGAGTCCGCGAGCGCGACGAAGAAGACGACGCCGCCGATGCCGCCGAGCGCGAAGGCCAGAGCAGCGGGGGCATAGCTGTCTCTGGCGGCGAGGGCGCTCGCGGCCAGAGAGGCGATCAGCTGTGCGAATGCTGCCGGGATCAGCCAGGGCAGGGCGTCCGCCGCAACGAGTGCGGACTGATGCGGGAGCCTGCCGGTGATCAGCTCTCCCCAGAACCCGGAAAACGCGGCCGCCAGGATCGTGGCGGGCACGGCGACCGCGAGGAAGGCGATCGCGTACGCGCGGAGCTCGCCGCCCAGCTGGCCCACCGCCTCGGCGCGGGTCAGGTCCGGAACGACGACCATCCGGAACGCCTGAGCGCCGAGCACCAGGACGAGGTAGACGCCGTAGGCGGCCATGAACCCGTCGGTCTTGATGTTGCGACCGAACTTGTGGGCGAGGAGCGCGCCGGCAACGGCGGCAGCGAGGCTCAATGCCACATATGAGAGCCCTGTAAAGGCTCCGCTTCGAACGGCGCTCCGGCCGCGCGCCGGGCTACCCTTGGGCTGCTCGTCGGCGGGCACCGCTGCATGAAATCAGACCCACACGACTCCACCTGGACTGAGGACGGCCTCGCAGACTTGCGACGCGAGTTCGGCGACTTCTTCGCCGGCAGGACCTGCCTCGTCACGGGAGCGGACGGTTTCATGGGCTCGCACCTCACCGAGGCGCTCGTGCAACTCGACGCGGTCGTGCACGCGTTCGTGCGCGCCACCTCGAGCGGGGCGCTCAACAACATCGGCGGGTTGCGGGACCGACTCAGCGTGCACTTCGCCGATCTGACGGACAAGACTTCCGTCGACTATCTCGTCAGGGAGCTCCTGGACGCGCCCGACAAGCCGTACGTCTTCCATCTCGGCGCCCAAGCCCACGTCGGCGAGTCGTGGCACCGGCCGTACGAGACCGTGATGGCAAACACGGTTGGCACGCTCAATCTGCTGCAGTCGGTCGTCGATCACGGGCTGGAGCTCGAGAAGTTCGACACGGCGGGTACGTCGGAGGAGTACGGGAACCCGCGCGAGGCCGTCGCGCACCATCACGACTTCGACGAGGAGGGCGGGTTGATCCTGCACGAACGCTCGCCGATCAATCCCAAGTCGATCTACGCCACGTCGAAGGTCGCCGCGGACTTCCTGACGATGAACTACCACGACGCCTTTGGCCTACCGGGCGTCGTGACTCGCATGTTCAACAACTACGGGCCCCGTCAGAACCC
>VAWR01000211.1 GCA_005885245.1 Actinomycetota bacterium
CAAGCGGTCATGCCCACGAGGGTCCCCTCCGCAGCTTGAAAAGCGACAGACGCGACCAGACTCGATAGGAGATACGGGACAAAGGTCGTTGGGCTCGGCACTAGCGTCCAGGCAGCGAAACCTGCCGCGGCTGCGGTGAGTCCGCGGATCGGCGTGTACACACTCCATCTGAGCGGTGACTCGCGCAGATCCAGCGCAGTCGAGAGAGTTCCGACGGCAAAGCCACCGAGTGGCCCGAACGCGACAGCCGAGAAAACGAGCGGCAGGAACGCGACCGACATCAACGTTCGATCATTGATCGCGACCGTCTGCCGTTCCGCGGCAGCAGCAACTGCACCCAGCACGAACAGGGCCCATACGTGCGGCAGTCGGTAGCCGTCAAGCCAGAGAGCGCTGATCACTCCGCTCGATACCGCGGTGAGAATGCCGGCCCATACGGCAGATCGGCGGTCGGCGCTATCTAGACGTTTGACCAGCCGGTCCAGCCTTGCGTGTCCCCCGAAAGGGGTATACGCTGGCGGTGCCGTCAGTCCCCGATCGATCGGAGTTCTCAATGCGTTCCTTTGCTCGCCTCGCGGTCCGTGCGACCATCGCCGGGGCATCCAGGGTCTGGTAGAGCCGTCGGATAGTCCGTTATCCACAGCCTGCGATCATCCCCCCAGCGGGGGATCCGCGCAAGAGCTGTGAGACGGATAGACGAATTCACGAGCGCCGGGTGATCTTCACCCGGCGCTTCGTTTTTCCTTGTCCACAGCTGCAAATGCGCGGCTGTGGACGAAACTAGCCGATGATCCCCCGGCGGAAGCCGACGGCTACGGCATGCGCACGAGAGCGCGCCTGGAGCTTCGCCAGCAGGTGGCGGACGTGCGATTTCACGGTCTCCTCCGACAAGAACAGCTTCTGGCCGATCTCGCGGTTCACGAGCCCGTCGGAAATCAGCTGCAGCACCTCGACCTCCCGCACCGTCGGCTCCTGCTCGAGCTCGCGAAGCGGGCTCTGCAGCGGGATCACGTCGGCACCGCCGGTACCGCGACGCCGCGCCGCAACCTCCTCGAAGCGGCGCGAGTGCGTCAAGTAACGGCTGAGGATCTCCTTGCGCTCAGCAGCATCCACGCCCCGAGTATCGGCGCTGCATACGGGGCCCTTTAGCGCCTCGGCCTACCTCGAACGGGTGTCGGGCGTGGGCGTAAGCGCCGTCTCATCCGCCTCGGCCGGAGTGTGCCGCTCGGCCACTTCCACCCTTTGGAGCGTCCCCTGATCGACGTCGAGCGGATGGTGGCAAGCGGCTAGGTGACCGTTGCCGTAATCGACGAGCGGCGGCTCGATCTGCTGGCACACATCCGTCGCGTAGCGGCACCGCGGATGGAAGCGGCAGCCGCTCGGCGGGTTGATCGGGCTGGGGACGTCCCCCTCGAGCACGATCCGCTCCCGCTTCTCCGCCAGATCCGGATCCGGGATCGGAACCGCCGAGAGAAGCGCCTCGGTGTACGGCATGATCGGCCGGGTGTAAAGCTCTTCCGCCGGCGAGAGCTCGACAATCTTGCCGAGGTACATCACCGCGATCCGGTCACTCACGTGCCGGACGACGCCGAGGTCGTGGGCGATGAAGATGTAGGTGAGCTGGAAGTCGTTCTGCAGGTCCTCGAGCAGGTTCAGCATCTGCGACTGGATCGAGACGTCGAGGGCCGAAACAGGCTCGTCGGCGATGATCAGCTTCGGCCGCAACGCGAGCGCTCGCGCGATCCCGATCCGCTGCCGCTGGCCACCGGAGAACTCGTGTGGGAACCGGTTGTAATGCTCGGGAGAAAGACCGACGGTCTCGAGGATCTCCCCGACCCGGCGCCTCTGGTCGGACCGGCTGCCGAGGTCGTGGATCCGCATCGGGTCGGACACGATCGTGCCCACGCGCTTGCGCGGATTGAGCGATGCGTACGGATCCTGGAAGACCATCTGCATCTCGCGTCGGAGCGGCCGTAGGCGCCGCGTGCCGAGACTCTGGATCGGAGTCCCCTGGAAGACGATCTCGCCTTCCGTCGGCTCGAGCAGGCGCACGATCGTGCGGCCCAGAGTCGACTTGCCGCAGCCCGACTCGCCCACGAGCCCGAGGGTCTCGCCAGCGCGAACCGCGAAGCTCACGTCGTCGACGGCGTGCACGCGCGCGACCTCCCGCTGTAGGACGCCTTTCCGGATCGGGAAGTACTTCTTGACGTGCCGGATCTCGAGCAGCGGGCTCTCGCCCGACTCGCTCGTCTCGTCGAGGACCGTCACGCCGCCTCCACCGAGCCGGGGGAGATCGTCTCGTCGCGATGCGCGCGCTTGAACTCGACGTCGAGCCAGCAGCGATCGAGATGGCCGGGCGTCTCGACGCGGTTCTCCAGTCCCGGCTCCTGCATGCACCGGTCGAACGCGTGCGGGCAGCGCGGCCGGAACTTGCAGCCCTCAGGCAAGTTGATGAGCGAGGGTGGCATCCCCTCGATCGTGTGCAGGCGCTCGGGCCGAGGCCGGTCGAGACGAGGAATCGAGCCGAGTAGCCCCCACGTATACGGCATCTGCGGGTCGTAGAAGATGTCCCGCTTCGAGCCACGTTCGACCACCCGGCCGGCGTACATGACGATGATCTCGTCGGCGATCTCGGCGATCACGCCGAGGTCGTGCGTGATGAAGATCACGGACGAGTCGAAGTCGTCCTTGAGGCGGCTGACCAGCTCGACGATCTGCGCCTGGATCGTCACGTCGAGCGCCGTCGTCGGCTCGTCCGCGATCAGGACCGACGGGTTGCCCGATAGGGCGATCGCGATCATCGCGCGCTGCCGCATCCCACCGGAGAACTGGTGCGGGAAGTCGTCGACGCGCGACTCCGGGTTC